>NZ_AP025344.1:1192500-1492500 GCF_021654795.1 Paenibacillus dendritiformis | reverse complement strand
TTCGTCTCGGCTTCCCGCTGCTCCCGCTCCTTCTTCTGGCGGCTTGATTCGAGCAGCGAGCTGAAGCCGACTCCGCCCGCGGTCGGCGCGTCTGCCGGCTTGGAGCTGTTGATCGCGATCTTCATCTCGGGCTTTGCGTCCGCAGCGTTTGCGGCTGCGGCGGCCTCCCCGGCCGGCTCGGCCTCCGCTTCCTCGCGCGGATTCGCCTCCGCCGCCGTCTGCTCTTCGGATACGTCCGCCTCTGCGGCGGAAGCTTCGGAGACTATGGCTTCGCCGGCGGAGGCGGCGGCGGAGGCCGCCGCTGCAGGCGCTTCGGCTGGCTTCTCCTCAGCCCGGGGCTCGGTCTGCGCCTCGAGTGCAGGCTCCGGCGCTGACGCAGGCTTCGCCTCCGGCTCGGGCTCCGGAACGGATGCGGATGCTGCCGAGCCCTGCGGCTCCGGCAGATTCCACTTCGCCGCCTCCTCACCGGTGCGGCCGGCAGGCGCTTCGGCCGGCTTCTCCTCCGCTTCCGGTTCAGCGGCCTCCTTCTCGTCGAGCGAACGATACTCCGGCTCGCCCTTCGGTCCGCTGTCCGCGCCGGCTTCCTCTCCGGCGGCCTCCCCGGTTGCCTCCGCTTCAGCCACGGCCTTCGGCACCACAGGCGGCAAATCCGTTACGCTTGGAAAGGCCCATGGCGCATGATCCCAGGTCAGCTGGGTCCGGCCGGGATCCTGATCCGGCTCGGCCTCTTCCGTTTCGGCTTTCGCCTCCGCCTTCTTCGCTTCTCCGATCTGATCAATATAATCGGAGTAGGTCTTCTCACGCAAAGGCTCAGCCGCCGGTTCGGAGACAGCTTGCCCTTCTTCTTCGCGCTGCTCGGCGCCGTCGGCCAAGGAGCGGATGCGAGCCACGGCATCAAGCGCCTCCGGACTCGGCGCCGCTTTTTCCCCGTAGTCCCGAAGCCACTCCGGTTCATCCTCCCCGCGCTCCTCCTCCGTCTGATGGACGACCGTGAATTGCTCCGGCTCCCAGCTCGACGGTTCCGCCGGTTCCATCGCGATGCCCTTGAGCGACAAGATGCCCGTAATGTTAAGAGATCGGGCAGATAACAGATCGACATCGAAATGCTCAATGTCGACGGAAATATCCTCCAAACTACGAATCCGGTTGAGCGGCAGCGTAATCTCCACCGGAATCCAATGCTCCAGCGACTGGCTGACCCGGCCTTCGTCGTCTCCCTCATAGACGCCCGCCAGCAGCAGGCTGCCCCGAACCGTCACTTGATCTCCGGCCGGGATCACCTGAATGTGGGGCGTCAGTTCAACCTCTTCCAATTGGACGATACCGACACAGTCGTCGGATAAATGAACCCGTTCATAAATATCAAATCTTAAGCCATATGCTTCCTCATACACGGACTGCTCCTCCTCCCGCAGTACTTCTGATCTCCGCCGTGATCGCGAATCTTCCCTGGACCCGGATGCATGTCTTCTTGGCCGGCGCGACATCAGACTCGGTTCACTACTTCATGTATATGGACGGAAAAGGAGGAGCATGACTATATTTTTTGGCGCAGACGGGCCATGTCTCCGGGCCATGGCGCCTGAATCTCCAGCCATTCGCCAGACAGCGGATGGCGGAAGGTCAGCGCTTCCCCATGGAGCGCCTGCCGCCCGAACAGCCGGCCATCCCCGCCGTACAGCGTGTCTCCGGCAAGCGGGTGGCCGATATGGCTCATATGGACGCGAATCTGATGCGTCCTCCCGGTCTCCAGACGGAGCTTGACCAGCGACAGATCCCGTCCCGCCTGCTCGACCGCGTAATGGGTTACGGCAGGCGAGCCGGTCGGGCTCACCCGGCGGCGCGACGGATGATGCCGATCCTTGCCGATCGGCGCATCGATCGTCCCCGCGCTCATGCGGGGGCACCCCTGGACGATGGCCGCATAGCTGCGGCGAATCGCCTTGCTGCGCATGTCGGCATCCAAGACCGCATGCGGCAGCGCATGCTTTGCGATCAGGACCGGACCTGTCGTATCCGTATCCAGACGGTGAATATGGCGGACGCGCAGCGATTGGCCCGTCCATGCGTAATGGCATGCGATCGCATGCGCGAGACTGTCCCGCTTTTTCTCCTGCTCTGCCGTAGTCGCATGCACCGCCATCCCCGCAGGCTTGTAAGCGACCAGCACGGCATCGTCTTCATATAGAATCTCGGCGGGTTCATCCGCCGGCTCTGTCGTCATCGCTTCCTCCGGGAACAGATGCAGCCGCAGCCGATCTCCGGCGGTGCGGATTTTATCCTCCGCCAGCATCTGGCGCAGCATATTCGGCGGCATGCGAAGCGTCTCCAGCAGCCACGCGCGCAACGCGTCCTCCGACGCCAGAATGCGGCGCTCCGGCATGAACTCCGCCCATTCGCCCCGCCGCCTCCATCCGATCGCCATCTTCAATGACCTCCTTTTCACTCAATTCGCGGACTTCCCGCGCTTGCCGTTCGTTATACTGTACTGTCTGCTGTACTGTCCGCTGTACTGTCCGCTGTACTGTCCGCTGTACTATCCCCTATAACCGGCCAGCCACGGAGCCGCCGTGCTTCCTCTTCATAAAAAACCGGCCGCCGTGTCAACTTCGGCTGACACCAGGGCCGGGTATGCTCCTACAGACGTTTTAACGCTTCATAATGCGCCTCGATCGTCGCAGCCAGATCTTGATCGGTATGCGCCGTCGATACGAACATGCCTTCGAACTGGGACGGCGCGATGTTGACGCCCCGATCAAGCAGCTCCGCAAAGTAGCGGCGGAAGCGCTCGAGATCGGACGTGCGCGCCGAATCGAAGTTGGTCACCGGTTGCTCGGTGAAGAACGGGCAGACCATCGAGCCAACCCGGTTGATCGTGCAGGCGATGCCGGTATCCCGCGCATTGCGCAGGAAGCCTTCCTCGAGCTTGGCCGCCTTGCGCTCCAGCTCCTCGTACACTTCCGGCGTCAGCAGCGACAGCGTCGTATAGCCGGCCGCCATCGCCAGCGGGTTGCCGCTCAGCGTGCCCGCCTGATAAATCGGCCCGCTCGGCGCCACCTGCTCCATATATTCCCGCTTGCCGCCATATGCGCCGACCGGCAAGCCTCCGCCGATGACCTTGCCGAAGCAGGTCAGATCCGGCGTAACGCCGAAGCGGCCTTGCGCGCAGTGATAGCCAACGCGGAAGCCGGTCATGACTTCATCGAAGATGAGCAGGCTGCCGTATTGCTCCGTCAATGCGCGAAGCCCTTCCAGGAAGCCTGGCTGCGGCGGCACGACGCCCATATTGCCCGCGACCGGCTCGACAATGACGCATGCCAGCTCCTCGCCGAAGCGTTCGAAGGCGAGCTTGACCCCTTCCAGGTCGTTGTACGGCACCGTAATCGTATTGCTGGCCACGCCTTCCGGGACGCCCGGACTGTCAGGGAGGCCCAACGTCGCCACGCCGGAGCCCGCCTTAATGAGCAAGCTGTCCGCATGGCCGTGATAGGAGCCTTCGAATTTTAATATTTTGCTTCGCTTCGTAATGCCGCGGGCGAGGCGAAGCGCGCTCATCGTCGCTTCCGTGCCGGAATTGACCATGCGGACGATATCGACGGAAGGCACCCGCTCCACCACCGTCTTGGCCATCATTGTCTCCAGCTCGGTCGGAGCGCCGAAGCTCGTCCCCTTGGCCGCCGTCTCCTGAATCGCCTGCACGACCTGCGGATGGGCGTGCCCGACGATAAGCGGTCCCCAGGAGCAGACATAGTCGATAAATTCGTTCCCGTCGATATCAAAAATCCGGGAGCCGCAGCCGCGCTCTACGTAGACCGGAGTCAGGCCGACCGATTTGAAGGCCCGGACCGGACTGTTCACGCCGCCAGGTATGTACTGCTTGGCTTCCTCAAAAGCGGCGCGGGAACGGGCATCGCGGCGCGCAGATAAATTTTCCGTCATGGGTATCGCTCCTCCTATATTTATTCCTCAGATGTATGATACACTAGTACAAAATGCTTACGGACAAAAGAGGGAGTAGACATGATAGAGTTACTGAAAAGGGTTCCGTTATTCACCGATCTCAGCGATGAACAGCTCGATATCGTCGCTTCCATCACCTCTCGCCGCGAATATCACCCGCATACGACGCTCTTCCAGCAAGGCGAGCCGGGCGATACCTTCTGTATCGTCATGCGGGGGACGGTCAAAATCTATACGTCCAGCCGGCAAGGCCTGCAAAAGACGCTCGCCGTCTTCCAGGCGGGAGACAGCTTCGGCGAGCTGGCCCTCATCGACGGCAAACCGCGCTCCGCGACGGCCGAGACGCTGGAAGAGACCGTACTGCTCACCGTCAATTCCGAGAGCTTCCATCTGATGATGCGTGCGCACTACGACATCGCCAAGCAGATTATGATTCAGCTCTGCAGCCGTCTGCGCTCGACGAACGGCCATGTCTCGGAGCTGACATTCCTTGACGCGCCGAGCCGGGTCGTCAAGAACATTGTCCGCATCGCCCAGCATGAAGGGAAGCGGCAGGGCGACAAAATCCACATTCCCCACGCGTTCGATCCGGACGCGATGGCTGGATTGGCCGGCGTGCACCGCACCGTGCTGGAACAGGTGATCCGCGATTTGGAACAGCAGCGCATCTTGTCGCTGGGCCATTCGCAATACACGATCGACGTGTCCAAGCTGTTCCAGAGCCCGTATATCAACTGACGCCCTATTCAATAATTCATACCCCCGGATGGCCGCCCAAGGCGGACCGTCCGGGGGTTATTCTCGTGCCGGAAGAACCCGGCGCCTTACTCCGCATCCTTCAGCCAGCGGGCCGCGTCCTTCGCATGGTAAGTAATGATTGTGTCCGCTCCCGCTCTTTTCAAGCCGACCAGCAGTTCCATCGTCACGGCTTTCTCATCGATCCAGCCCATGCGGGCAGCCGCCTTGACCATGGAATATTCGCCGCTGACGTTATACGCGACGACCGGCAGATCGAATTGTTCCTTCAGCGTGCGGATAATATCCATATAGGCCATCGCCGGCTTCACCATCAGCATGTCCGCCCCTTCGGCGACATCCGCTTCCGCTTCGCGCAGCGCTTCGCGCGCATTGGCCGGATCCATCTGGTATGTCTTGCGGTCGCCGAACTGCGGCGCGGAATGAGCCGCATCCCGGAACGGGCCGTAGAAGGCGGAGGCGTATTTGACCGAATAGGACATGATCGGAACCGATTCGAAGCCCGCCTCGTCCAAGCCGGCCCGAATGGCGTGCACGAAGCCGTCCATCATATTGGAAGGCGCGATGATGTCGGCGCCCGCCGCGGCTTGGGATACCGCCGTGCGCACGAGATAAGCAAGCGACTCGTCATTGTCGACGATCCCGGTCTTCACGCCGTTCGCCTCATGCACATGAATCATGCCGCAATGGCCATGGTCCGTATATTGGCACAGGCAGGTATCCGCGATCACGAGCAGCTCCGGATGGCGGGCCTTGATCTGGCGCGTCGCCCGCTGCACGATTCCATCCTCTTCAAAAGCGGAGGTGCCTGCCGCATCCTTCGTCTCCGGCACGCCGAAGAGCACGATCGCCGGAATGCCCAGCGCCGCGATCTCATCGATTTCGGCATCGAGCAGATCGAGCGAGAAATGATATACGCCCGGCATCGATGCAATCTCTTCCTTAATTCCCGTGCCGAAGGTTACAAATACGGGCATGATGAGATCATGAGTGGTAATCACCGTCTCCCTCACCATATTGCGAATGGCTGCCGTCCCCCGCAGGCGGCGGAGCCGTGTTGTCGGATATGCCATACTGTTTGCCTCCTTGCAAAAATATCGAGGTTCTTTGAAAAAAAACCGCCCTTCGAGCTCAAGCAACTTTCCTGCTGCAGCGGCCAAGCGGCCTTTTTGAACTCGCCCTTATACTGTCTTCTTCTCCTTGTCCAGCTCCAACATGGCCTCCATCAGCCCATCGATCGTCGAGGAAGCCGCGGTCGCGTCGACATGCAGCCCGGCTTCCCGGGCCGTCCGCGCCGTAATCTCTCCGATGCAGGCGATCTGCGCGCCGCGCAGGGCCTGTGCGGGATCGTCCATCCCCATCCGGCGCAGTGCCGCCAGCAGGTTCGTCACGGTCGAGGAACTGGTGAACGTCACGATATGAATCATCTGCTGCTCCAGCATCTCGACCAGCTCCGGGTCGTCCTCCTCCGGCAGCACCGTCTCGTACAGATCAACCTCGTCCGCATGCAGCCCATGCGCTTCCATCGTCTTCCTCAGCCAGGGCCGGGACAAGTCTCCGCGGGCGAGCAGCGCCCGCTGTCCGGCTGCGGCGTGAGGACGCAGCGCTTCCCAGACGCCCTCCTGGCTGAACTGGGCGGCCGCGATATCCGGCTGGATTCCGTATTCCCCCAGCGCCTCCGTCGTCTTCGGCCCGACCGAGACGATGCGCACATGGGCCCACTGGCGGATATCCGCCCCATGCTCCCGCAGGTGGCGGAACCAGAAGCGGACGCCGTTGACGCTCGTCAGCACGAGCCAGTCATAAGCGTCCGGCCGGGTGAGCGCCTGGCTTAGCGCTTCGCGCGAGGCCGGCGATTCCGGCATGCGGAGCTCGATAACCGGATACTCATACGCCTCCCCGCCGGCATCCTCAATCCGGCGCGTCAGCTCGCTCGCCTGATCCCGGGCGCGCGTCACCAGCACGCGCCGGCCGAACAGCGGGCGGCGCTCCGCCCATTGCAGGCGCTCCCGCTCCAGCACGACCTCGCCGACGACGATGACGGCCGGCGAAGCGAAGCCCGCCCGTTCCGCCTCATCGGCAATCGTGGCCAGCGTGCCGGTGATCGTCGCCTGCTCCGCCCGCGTTCCCCAGCGGACGAGCGCCACCGGCGTATCCGGAGCCCGCCCGTGGGCCATCAGCCGCTCCGCGATATAGCGCAGCTTCGCCACGCCCATCAGAAAGAGCAGCGTCCCGGTCGCTTGCGTCAGCTTGTCCCATTCGATCATCTCGTCCAGCTTGTCCGGACTCTCGTGGCCGGTCACGACGCAGAAGGACGATGCGCGGTTCCGGTGGGTCACCGGAATGCCGGCATACGCCGGGGCCGCCACGGCGGAGGTTACGCCCGGGACAATCTCATAGCGGATCCCATGCTCCGCCAGCAAGGCCGCCTCCTCGCCCACGCGTCCGAAGACGCAGGGGTCACCGCCCTTCAGACGGGTCACCGTATGCCCCTCCAAGGCCAACTCGACGAGCAGCCGGTTAATGTCTTCCTGCTTCATCGCATGGCGATCCGGCAGCTTCCCTACATAGATTTTGCGGGCCCCGCGCTTGGCGTACTGCATCAGACGCGGACCTGCCAAGCGGTCATAGACGACGACATCCGCCTCCTGCAGACAGCGCAGGCCTTTTACCGTAATCAATCCGGCATCTCCGGGCCCGGCGCCGACCAAATAGACGACGCCCTTCGGGCGGGGGTGCTGCTCCATCCGATATCTCCCCTTTTAAGGCAGCATCCGGTCCGCGCCTCGATCGAGCAGCCGCTGAGCGGCCGCAACACCGAGCGATTCGGGATGTTCCCCTTCCATCGTTTCTCTCAATATCGTACCATCCTCGGCGGAACCGACCAATCCGGTCAGCCGTACCGTACCTCCGGCCCCGACCAGCACCGCATGCGCGCCGATCGGCACCTGGCAGCCGCCGTTGAGCCGGCCGAGAAAAGCCCGCTCCGCCTGCACCGTGCGGGCGGTATCCGCATCATGGTAGCACTCGAGCAGCTTGCGCAAGTCTTCATCCTCCTCGCGGCATTCGATGCCGAGGGCGCCTTGCCCCACCGCGGGCACGCACTCCTCCTCGGATAAATAGGAGGTGATGCGATCCTGCCATCCCATGCGGTGAAGCCCCGCGGCCGCCAGCACGATGGCATCCAGCCCCTCCGTCTCCAGCTTGCGCAGACGAGTGTCGATATTGCCGCGCAGCGGTACAATCTTCAAGTCGGGCCGCAGCGCCTGGAGCTGACAGGAGCGCCGCAGACTGCTCGTGCCGACCGTGGCCCCCTGCGGCAAATCGCTCAAAGAGCTTCCCGTCTTCATGATTAAGCCATCGCGCGGATCCTCCCGCTTCGGAATGGCCCCGATCATCAGCCCCTCCTGAAGCTGCCACGGCATGTCCTTCATGCTGTGGACCGCCATATCTATCTCGCGGTCTGCCAGGGCCTGCTCGATCTCCTTGACGAACAATCCCTTGCCGCCGACCTTCGACAGCGTCACGTCCAGGATGCGGTCCCCTTTGGTCACGATTTTTCGAATCTCGAACCGGTAGGGCAAGCCATGCCGTGCGCAGATCGCTTCCAGCGCGGAGATGACATGGCCGGTCTGGGTAAGCGCCAACGCGCTCTGCCGGGTTCCAACGATAATTGTTCGCATATGAATCCTCCTTATTGCCTGCCTGTTCAGCATGCTATTGCCGTTCCGCTGCTTGCTGCCCTACCCGCGGGGCACCTTGCCGCCCGCCTCCGCTCCCGCGCCAGGCGGGCCTTCGATGACAAGCGTTCCATTCGTGCCAGGCTGCTCCTCCCGGCCGGGCACCGCAGCCATGCCAGACGGGCTCAGGGCACCCGGACAACGGCGTTCTAGCCACTCGTGCCAAGCGGGAGCTTCCTTGCCCAGCTCATAGGCCTGCCAGCAGTCGCCGGCATACCGGCGCAGCAGCTCATGACGGCGCTCCGGCGCCTCGATGCGGGCTCTTGCAGCACGGCGGGCGGAAGAGAGACGGGCTGCCAGATCGGCCAGCCCGTCATCCACCTGCCCGGCCAGCTTCGCCGTAAGCCGGCGGGTCAACGTCGGGCTGGCACCGCCCGCGTAGACCGCCACCTGAACCATCCCTTTCCGCGCGGAACCGGGATTGGCGAAGTCGCTGCCCTCCGGATCATGGGCCATATTGATTAACGCCCCGGCCCGGCGGGCATCCTCCGCCACCCGTTCATTCACGGACGGGCGATCCGTGGCCGCGAATACGAGCAGGGCTCCCTCCACGTCGGCTGACTCGTATTCGCGTTCCCGGCAACCAATCCGCCCCTCATGCGCCAAGCGCCCAAGCTCCGGCGTCAACCTCGGGCTGACTACCGTGACTTCGGCGCCGCTGGCCAGCAATGAGGTTACTTTGCGCGCGGCCACGGACCCGCCTCCGATGACGACGCACCGGCGCCCGGCGAGTCGAAGCATCAGCGGATACAGCGGACAGGGATCGGCCGTATGCTCCATGTTCTCCACTCCCATCTAGCGATGAAATGCCGATAAGGAATTCAAGCTGAAATTCAGCACCATAAACGCATAACATCCTACATTCCACAATGCGAGCCGTAACCCTGTCAGCACGGCCCGGGTTCTCACCCAAAAATAAGAAAAATAAAGAGCAAGGGCGATTAAAGTGAACCAAATCTTGAAATCGGTCAAAAGCTCGATCCGGTTGCCCAACAGCACCACGCCGATCGCGACCGCCAGAGAGAGCAGGAAGAACGGAATCCCGATGATGACGGCGAAATAAGACATTCGCTCCATCCGCTCCAGGCTGGGCAAGCGCCGCACGGCTTCCGACCATTGCCTTCTCTTCAGACGGTGATGCAAAAAGACGTACATCCCCGAAAAGATCGCCCCTACGGTCAAGGCCGCAAAGCCGCAGGCGGCCAGCGTGATATGAAAGACAAGCAGATTGTGCATCATCTCCCACTCCGCCATGACGGAGGAGGATGTCGGATCATTCAGCATATTGATAATGAGCAGCGCAAACCCAACCAGATTGACAAAAAATACGACATACTCAATCGAAAAAAAACGGTTGATCGCCAAGGACGCCGTGACGAGCAGCCAAGAGAACAGAAACATAAACTCAAAGCTGCTGATAATCGGGACATCCTGGTGACGGATAATGCGCACGACGAGAAAAATCGTCTGCAGCACCCATACAAAAACAAGAAGCCCTGTGCCCATCCGCTTCGCTCTCCGATTCCTCCCAACGGTATCGGAAAAATAAAACAGAAGGCTCAGGGCATATGTGTAAATAATCGCATCGTAAATCCAGCTATTCGTCAACATATGAACCTGCCGCCTCCTGAACGCCGTCTACCAAGTAACCGCGGCCCATGACAGAACCGGCTTGGTCCGTTCCGGCTCTTCATCGCGCCGGGAGGAGACCGCAGCGGATTCCCGCTTCGTTCCCTTGTCCGGCTCGGAAGCAGCCATCGTCTCTTCCAGAGCGAACAGTTGGGTAAACAGCTGAAGCGCCTCATCCCCGTTCGTCTCCGCAGCAAGCTCCTTGATCTGCAGGATCGGATCATGCATCATCTGGTTCAGCATGCTCTTCGTGAGGCGGCGAATCAGCTTCACCTCCCGCTCGGACATGTCCGGAAGCTTGTTGAACAGGCTCTCCAGCGTATCCTGATGGATACGCTCCGCCTTCGTCTGCAGGGCGCGGATGACCGGCGTAACGCCAAGCATCTTCAGCCATTGGCGGTATTCATCGAGCTCTTTCGCGATCATCGCTTCAATCTTGGCGGCTTCCTTGCGGCGCTGCTCCAGATTGCTCTCCACGATGCCTTCGAGATCGTCGATGTCATACAGGAACACATTGGATACGCTGCCAATCTCGGGATCAAGATCCCGCGGCACGGCGATGTCAATCAGGAAAAGCGGGCGCGATTTGCGCAGCTTCATCACCCGTTCGACATCCTGCGCAGTCATAATATACTGCTGAGCTCCGGTCGAGCTGATCACAATATCCGCTTCGCGCAGGAATGCCCCGGCATCCTCCAGGGTCCCGGCCCGGCCGTGGAACTGTTCGGCCAGCTCCCGGGCGCGCGAGAACGTGCGGTTCACGACCATGACCTCGGCTGCGCCGTTCGAATAGAGATGCTTCACCGTCAGCTCGCTCATCTTGCCCGCTCCGAGAATCAGCACCTTCTTGCCCTGGAAAGAGCCGAAGATTCGCTTGCCCAGCTCGACCGCGGCGTAGCTGACCGACACCGCATTGTCATTGATGTTCGTCTCGGCATGGGCACGCTTGGCCATCGTAATCGCCTGCTTGAACAGCGTATTGAACCAGGTGCCGGTCGTTCCTTCCTGCTGCGCGAACAAAAAGGCCGAACGAATCTGTCCCAGGATCTGCGTCTCGCCGATAACCATCGAATCGAGACCCGAGGTGACCCGGAACAAATGCTCTACCGCCCGATCATCTTCATATATATATAAGTAAGGCGTGAATTGCTGCCTTGGAATTCCGAACCATTGCTCCATGAAGCTGCGGATGAAATAACCGCACATATGCAGACGATCGACGACAACGTACATTTCCGTGCGGTTGCATGTCGACACAATCACGCATTCCATGACGCTCTTCGTATTCCGCAGTTGCCGGATAGCCTCTTGCCAATCCTTCTCCTGCAGCGCGAACTTCTCCCGTATCTCCACAGGCGCCGTACGATAATTCATGCCGACGACCACGATGTGCATTGCTCATTCACCTGCTTTTGATAAATTTTGAATATTATCAATTGATAATCATTATAACATAGTTGAACATGCCCGTCGGAGCGTAATTTGAAGATATTATGAAATGCATGTCAAAATTAGTCTGTACTTGCCGTGCGAACCTTATACTATCATTCCTTGCGATGGTTGTCACGCAAATGATTGATTGCTATTCGGGATGAAAGTACCGCTCCAGCGTCTCGGCAAGGCGCTGATCGGCCGCTTGCAGCGCTTCGTTCTTCGAGCCGATAATCTTGCCTGACGAAGAGAACAGTCCGGCATAGCTGTCCGATAGCTGAGCCGAGATGGCCGCCGCCTGTTCGAGAACCTCACGCTCCAGATCGGTCAATTGACGATCGCCGCTAATCTGCAGGACCGTGATGAATTCAACGAACCGGCTCAGTCCGGGAAGCGTAGCCAGCCGCTCATCTCCTGCGGCCCGGACGAGACGATCATGCGTATAGCCGGCCGAATAAGCGACGAGCTTCACCTTGTTCAGCGGAGCGGTCGACTCGTATCGCTTCGCCTCCTGCATCGTTCCTTGCCACAGGCTAATCTGGAACTGGGCAACCTCATACAGCATCGAGAGCGGATCGGATGAAGTGTGGGAAGACTTCAACATTCCGTACAGCTGCATGGCAGGCCACAATACAAGCAAAAACAGTAATACGGCCAAGACGGGGCCGGTCCGAAATTGGCGTGGTCTCATCGAATTCTCCTATCCATAGTGGTTTACTATAATCGTATGGGGAGGAAGAAGGACAAATAACCATGGATAGGGACATCCATGGTTATTTGTTGGATTCGATGACGGGGGCGAGCGCAATGCGGCCCGGCGAATGTCAGCGCACCAGCTCTTCCAGGAACGGAAAGCGGTATATCTGCTTCGGCCGCCCCTTGGACGGAGCCTTGACCTCGCGGGCAATCTCGATCAGGCCGGCATCCAGCCAGAGCGAGAGCAGACGATGCGTGCTCCGCACCGTAATGTTCAAAATGATGGCCAGCTCGAAAGCGCTGTATTCCGTCCTTCCCGTGCGGGCGACTTGGGCGACGAGCTTGCTCAGATGCATCGGGGACAAGCCGGCGGCTTCCGCTTCCTTCACCAGCTTGAAATCGATCAGCGACATATCGCACTCGTTCGCCTCGGCCATCTCCAGCGGACCGATAATGCTCCTGTCTTCGCGCACGATGAAGCAAATATTGCCGCCGGCGTCCATGGCGTGGCGCAGCGCAAGCTCGGCATGTGCGCCCGCATCGCTTGCGCTCGTCCCGAAGCCGGCGCCGATGCTCATCGTCACGCCGTACGCCGCTCCGATTTCCTTCGCGAGCTCAATCGATTTATAGCCTCCGGTCACCGCCTCGAAGGCGCCGCGTGTTGTCACGAACAAATATTCACCGGGATTGACTTGAGCGGCATGCCCGTTCAGCGATTCGACGAAGCCTTGAACCGTCCGGCGTATTCCCTCCTTCGTCCGGCCGGCGTCCTGCCGCGAGGCTTCGATCTCCGGTCCTTCTATATGAATGAGCCCAATGACGAACTGCGCTTCCTTGCTGCGCCGGGTTTCCGTCGAGAGCAGCGCCCGTTCCAGGCTGACCGTGATGTCATGCTCGGTGGGCATAACCCATTCGTTCGGAACGCCGTAAATGCTGAGCATCTCCGACACTTCCCGGCTCCCTGTCAGCGCCGCGCTGCTCTTGCCTTGTTCATAATGCCGCACATGAAATTGCAGGACGTCATCCCGCGAGATCAGCGGGTCGCCTTCACAGTAATACATATCGATCCCGCGTATGCCCAGCTCGGTGAAGACCCGTTCCACGGCCAGCTTCGAGAGCGAATCAACCGTGCAGGCCTGCATGTCGCATTTATGGTCCAGATGGAACAAGGCCCGGTACAGCCCGGTCCCGCTCTTCGGCACATAGAGCGCAGGCACGGGCAGGGTGAGCCTCTGCCGGGCCAGCCGGTACGGCTCGGGCCCGGAGAACAGCAGCACCTCCACGTTGTGCATCAGTTCCCGCGTATGTTCAACCGCTTCCGATTCATGCCGGTAGACCCTGACCTCAGGAATAAAGGAAGGAAACGCTTTGAGCGTCTGCAAAATAAGCGGCAGCAGTTCCAGCGGTCCGATGACGCCGATTCGAATCTCGGTAGGCAATTGATGCAGCAGCCTGGTCAAGGCCATCCACGTCCTTTCCTGTATGTTCATGATCGACCTCATCCCATCAAGCGGATGAACATAATTTCATCCATATCCACGATGTCAAAGGCTTCCCCGGCTTGGAAAGGATGGATCGGCTCGATGCGAAGCGTCGTCAGATCGGGAACATCCCGTATAACCGCCTGTCCGCCGCAAGCGCCGACGACTCTCATCCCGCAAAAGGCGCTCCTGCCCGCTCCGGGCGCGGCGAAGGGGAGCGGTATCTTCGTCGCGATCCGGTCTCCCTCCGCTTCGGCGACGATGCCCGTCGACACGATCATCTCGTCCAGCAGATGAACGATATGCTCATCAGGCCCGCTCTCCTCCAGCCTTGCCGGATACACCGCGGCCGCTGTCCGCCGGGCTCCCCGGAGAGCGATGAACCGTGGCTCCTGCCCGGCAGCCAGCCTCAAGCCGCGGACGGTCAACTGCGCCCTAGGCCAATCGATCCGCACGACATCATATTCCTCCTCGCCATACCCGTACGCGGTGCATGGTTCGGCCCGGCCCGGAGCTCTGGCGGGAACGGGGGTGAACCGGACCTCTTCCGCACGAACCGGATGCAGCTGCGGGTGTTCCTGCTCCGGGCTCCGCAGACGGAAGCATCCGCACCGGCCGGCCACGGCAGCCATGCCATCCTCCGCTTGCCACTCATACACGTCGCTGTCCGGGCTGTACAGCCACAGGTCTTGGGTGCCGTCCGACCAGACCAGCGTCACCACGGACGCCGTGCCGCCTCGGAGGCCGGACACCGCTTCCTTCCGCACGGAGACGAGCATCACATCGTTCCCCGCATAAGAGACCGAGATGAACCGCTTCGCTTCTTTCCCGCTGTGAATGATGAAAAACGGATGGGCCGCGCTCCCGTCCAGATTCGGGCCAGTGCCCGTATAGAGCGTTTCCTCCCCGTCCAGCATGATATGCCAATGCGCCTCGGCGTCCCCCGTCTTCCAGCGGGCATGAACGACGGAGCTTGCATCTGCGGCCCGGCTCTCGTCCGGCCGCAGCTCCCGGATACCGTAAATATAGCCGTAGCCATTGTTCGGCACGGCCGTCCACAGCCGCTCCTCTTCCCCCGGCTGCAGCGAGTTGAAGGTCTCCCCTGTCGTCAGACGCTCTCCGAAGCTTAGCCCCGGGCGGTCATAATAGAGCTCGCCGCCGGACCGCTCCCGACTCAGCGCCCCAGCCAGCGTCCATGCGGCAGTCTCTGTCTCCTCCCAGCCGGCTATATCCAAGCGGCTCGGTTCGTGGAAGGCATGAAGCGCCAAATCTTTGTCCCCCGCCGCCGCGACATCGAAGATATCGAGCACGTAGGAGCGCCCCCGGCTGAGCGGGACCGCAGCAAGCAGCCGCTGGTACCGCTCCGCCTCATAGAGCGCGGGCGCGGCGCATTCGCTTGCCGCCCAGCCGTCCCGCTCGTAAATAAACGCCGCCTCGCCTCCGGCGAACGGCTTATAGATCTGGCCGCGGCCGATCTGTTCATCCTGGCGGAGAACGACCGTCGGGTGAGCGATCGCCTTGGAGGCCCAGCCGAAATGGCTGTTCGTCCCATAAATGCCGTAGCCCAAATCGGCCGTAATCTCTCGGCCGCCGGCATACCATTGATAGCTCAGCACATCGTCGTGGGCATGCGTCAAGTTCGGGCCGTAGCGTGTCAGCAGCGTCATGTCATGCTTGTCGCGCAGCACGATGTACCCGCCCTGGCCGGCCGCCGTCACGCCGCCGGACTTCGGAGCGGCTGCCGGGCCTCCCCGCTGGTCTCCGCTCTCATGGGGCAGGAACAGGTCCAGGCCCGACGAGCCGAGCAGCGGTTCCGCCTGCTCGCGCCAGGCGGCCAGCATGGCGCGGGCCTCCGCCCGGATATCCGCATCCGTCGCGAAATAAGCGAATTGAAGGGCGGCTCGGTAGGCCGCAGACAGCACCTCGGGCCGGATGTCCGTGCCTGCCGTCTCATCCCGGCCCCAATCTCCGTAGCTGGGCAGATGCCCCTGGCAGCACATCGCAAGCGGATTCTGGACCGCGAAGCGGAAGAAACGGCGGCTGTTGAACGGCTGGAATGATTCGCCCATTCCCTTCGCCTCAGCCGTCCGCTGCGCGAGCAGGGCCATATCCAGCAGCACCCCGATCGTGAACAGGGCATAGCCGAAGGAGCCTTCGAAATACATCCCGTCGCGTCCAATCGCATTGTAGAAAAATCCCTTCACCGCCTGAATGCCCCATTCCCCATACGACGGAACATCCAGGGCGAGACCGACGGCCAGCATGGCGCGCACGCCGTCCGCTTCATGATTGTTGAGCAGCGTCAGCCGGCCTCCGCGCAGATCATAGACCGGACCGCCGGGCTCATCCAGCAAATATTCATCCAGCATGCGCTCGATATTGTCCCGCACCGACATCCCCTCCCCGGTACCGGCAAGCCGGCATCCGAGCGAAGGCTCGTCCATTTCCGGCAGACGGGACAGCCAATCATAGTCATGCGCGAGGAACACTTTGATGCGGAAGACGATGCTTGTCAGCAGATGGAGCCTGCCGATCTCGTAAGAGCTTCCGAACGGCGTGAAATCGCGGGGCCCGATTGTGCCCTCCCAGATGGCGCTGAACGCGTCGAGCAGCACAATCGCCCTGCGCGCATACCGTTCCTCGCCGGTCAGCATATACAGATAAGTCAGCTTCGTGACCAGGCCCTCATGATTGCGCACGCCGCCCAGCCATTCCCCGGCAATGGCGAAATTCCACATGCCGATCGGATAGCAGGCCTTGCCTTCCTGCTCGAAGCCGCTGCCGCCGTCCGGATACCGCTCGTTCGGCACCGTGACCCGGCAGGCCGGGCAGGTCACCTTTTTGGCCGGAAACGCTTCCCACCCCGACAGCCACGGCTTCAGCTCTTCCGGACGCGAAGGATAGGCGGAGCCGCATGACGGACAGCCCGTAATGCCGTAGGCGAAGGTCTGCCCCCGCATGCTGAGGACCACGTCGTAGACGAAGGCGTCCTCCAGCTCCAAAAAATCATCGCATTCCCGCTTCATCTCCTCTGCCATCCGCTCTGCCCAGGCGAAGCGGCTGATCTGCTCCATCGCGATCTTGACTTGCCCGGCCCCGATATAGAAGCCTTGCGGTTCGCGCCGGCGGCGGGACCGGCCCGGTCGTGTCTGCTCCTTGTTCATACTCCATCACCTATCCTTTCAATGAACCGACGATTACGCCTTTTACGAAATATTTTTGAACAAAGGGATATACGCAAATGATCGGAACGGTCGCAACCATGATTGTCGCGGCCTTAATAATGTCCGGCGTGACGGCGGTCTGCCCGTTCTGATTGAAGCCCTGGTCGAATTGCTGGAATTGGGACGAGCCTTCGATGACGATTTTGCGCAGCACATTGCCGAGCACCGCCTTGTTCGGGTCGGAAATATAGAGCAGCGAATCGAACCAGGCATTCCAATGGGCGACCGCATACCAGAGCGAAATAGTCGCGATTATCGGCATGGACATCGGAAGCACGATCGAGAACAGAATGCGCATGTCGTTGGCGCCGTCGATGCGCGCCGATTCTTCTACCTCTTCCGGAAGAGACATGAAGTAGTTGCGCACGATAATCATCGTAAATGCGGCAATCAGTCCCGGCAGAATCAGCGACCAGCGGCTGTCGAGAAGCCCCAGTTCCTTAATCAGCAAATAATTCGGAATCAGGCCGCCGCTGAAAAACATCGTGAATACGATGAAGGCCGTAAACAGATTGCGGTGAGGCAAATATTTTTTGGAGAGCGGGTAAGCGCACATCACCGAGAAAATCACATTCAAGAACGTGCCGAGGACCGTACGGAAGATCGTATTGTAATAGCCGGTCCAGATGAGCTTGTTCGCAAAGACGGCCCGGTATCCGTCCAGCGACACCTCTTGCGGCCACAGCTTCAAGCCGTAGGCATTGGCTGCGGATGACGTGCTGAACGATATCGACATCACATTAAGAAACGGATATACCGCCGTGATCGAGAACAGAATGAGAAACACCACGTTGGCGGTGTCGAACACTTTCTCGCCGATTGATTTTTTGCCGATCGTTAATGACATGGATGTCCCTCCTACCAAATTCCATAATCGCTGAAGCGCTTGACGACACGATTCGTGACCAAGATGAGGACGAGCGCGATCACGTTAGTGAACAGCCCGGCGGCCGTCGAGAGGCCATACTCCATCTGGCTAATCCCGATCCGGTAGGTATACGTGCTCAGCACATCGCCTACCTCGTACACGTTCGCATTGTAGAAGTTGAACACCTGATCGAAGTCATCGTTGATGATGCCGCCCACCGCGAAGATGAACATGATGGTAATGACCGGCGCCAAGGCGGGAACGGTGATGTGGATCATCTGCCGCCAGCGGCTCGCGCCGTCGACGATCGCGGCCTCATACAGCGTCGGATCGATCGAGGACAAGGCGGCCAGATAAATGATCGATCCCCAGCCGACGCTCTTCCATACTTCCGTGCTGACCAGCAGCGTACGGAACCATTCCTTGTCGCCAAAGAAAAAGATCGACTCGCCTCCGAACAGATTGATAATGTAATTGACGACCCCGCGCGTCGGCGAGAATACTTCCATAAAAATGCCGGCCAAAATGACCCAGGACAGAAAATGCGGCAAATAACTCAGCGTCTGGACGAACCGCTTGAAGAAGACGACCCGCAGCTCATTCAACAGCAGCGCCAAAATAATCGGCGCCGGGAAATTGAAGACGAGCTTATATAGGCTGATGATGAGCGTGTTGCGGAGGGCCCGCGGGAAATCGCGTCCTTCGAACAGCACCCGGAAATTGTCCAGCCCGTTCCACGGACTGCCGAGAATGCCGTCCAGGAACTGATAGTTTTT
This sequence comes from Paenibacillus dendritiformis, assembly GCF_021654795.1. Classification (NCBI taxonomy): domain Bacteria; kingdom Bacillati; phylum Bacillota; class Bacilli; order Caryophanales; family Paenibacillaceae; genus Paenibacillus; species Paenibacillus dendritiformis. The sequence continues at coordinate 1,473,939 of NZ_AP025344.1, read as the reverse complement.
GAAGGCCAGCACCATGCCGTACATCGGAAAATATTTAAAAACGAGAAAATACAGTACGCAGGGGAGCAGCATCAGCAGCAAATACCGATGCCGGCAGTATGCTTTCCACTGGGTGCGGAAGCGGCTGTCTGCTGTGCCGGAACCCGGTTGTCTCATAGCGTCCACCCTTTCTATCCCATCATGCGGGATGGAAGAAAGGCGGCGCTCCCCGAACAGGAGACGACCGCCAATCCTCATCTTCTTGTCGCTTATTTTAGGCTGTCATACCACTGGTTGGCTTCTGCGGTAAGCTTGTCGCCCCCGTTCTGCTTCCAGGCTTCGACGAAGGCATCGAACTCGTCGATCGGCTTTTCTCCGTTAATGATTGAGGCGAATGTTTCTTTTTGCAGTTGAATCAGGTTGTTCATATACTGGCTCTCGGAAGGAAGGGCCGTCTTGACGGCGTTCTCATAGCCTGCGCCCTCGAATTTGTACAGCTTCGCATTGACTTCCTTCAGCTTCGGATTGTTCACCCGGGCCCTGAACTCCGGCTGGTCAAACGGCGCAAACGTAATATTGGCGCCGATTTTGGCCTGCATCTCGTTCTTTCCTGCGTATTCTTCCTTCCATACGATCGTGATGCCGTCGTCCGCCTTCTCCGAATGAACGCCCAGCTCTCCATACTTCATCCGCTGCCATACGTCGAAGTTGCCGTAGACCTCGTCCCAGATGCGCATGATGGTATGCTTCAGCTCCGGGTTGTCGCCCGCCCTTTTACCGAATGCCATATAAGTCCCTCCGACGAAGCCCGGCGTAATGTTGCCGAATTTGCCCTCGGGACCGGCCGGGGGCTTGCCGAAGCCGATCTCGGCCTGCGGGTTCACCTTCTTCAGCTCCACCCAGTTCACGCCGCCTTCGGATTTGATCTCGGGGATCGGAGGCGTCCAGTGATAGTTGCTGCCATGGTTGGAGACGCCGATTTTGCCGTTGATGAAATCATTGGACAGCGCCCAGTAGCCGCCCGTGTTTTCCCCCGTCTCCAGCACCCATTCCGGGCTGATGACGTCGTCCTTCTTCCACTTCGCCAGCCGCTCCAGCGCCTGCTTCGTCTCCGGAAGAATGCCGCTCCAGACGAGTCTGCCCTCGCGCTCGGCCCAGAACTCCGGATAGACCCCGTATGCTCCGTACACGCTCGTCATCGCCGAACGGGACATGCCGTATGTATCCTTCTTGCCGTTGCCGTCGGGATCGTCATTGCGGAACTTGTACATCGCCTCCTCGAACTCATCCAGCGTCTCCGGAATCTTCGGGATGCCTACCTTGTCCAGCCAATCCTTCCGCCACGCGGTAGCGAGACTGAGTTCCCCGTCGCCGTTAATGCTTGGAATCCCGATATACTCGCCATTGAATTTGGCATAGCTCCAAATGCCCGGATCGATGGAATCGACCAGCTTTTTATAATTCGGCATGTACCGCTCCAGCTCTTCTTGGGTGAAGCTGGTCGTGACGCCGCTCTTGTAGAACTTCTGCAGGTCGGCCCCCGAATACACCGTCATGAAGTCCGGCACCTGTCCGCCGGCGAGCTTGGCCCCAAGCAGTTCCTCCCGCTTCGTCACATCCAGATACCAGATGTTGAACTTGACGCTGAATTTGTCTTCCAGGAACTTTTTGTTCGGGGCATCCTCGTCAACCGGACCGTACTGGTAAGTCAGCCATTCGATCGTAAGCGGCTGGTGGCCGGCTCCCTCCTGCTTCGCACCTTCGCCGCTCTTCGCCTCTCCCCCCGTCCTTGAGCCTCCGCAGGCGGCAAGACCCCACGTTACCGACAGGATGAGAAGCAGCATAATACTCTGTCTCCAACGCAATGGCATTGTGAATCCCCCTCGTTATGGTTTTCTTTGTTTAGTCCTCAGCAACTTCTTGTGTCGTGAAGCCCGCCTGCCGCTTGGCCTCGTGGAGCCGCTCCTCCAACCGTTCCCTTGCCGGGCTCTTCGGAAGCCGCTTCAGCAGACTCTTCGCCTCCTTCCAATCCGCCTTCGCATGCGTGTTCCCGAAGCGCTTCACCGCTTCTCCCGCCTGAACCAACTGATGCTCGGCCGAGCCTGGCACGATATCGCTGGCCCCCCAGTTGCGGTACACGATGCCATCCCGATTCGTCATGGTGCCGTCGGGCTCGAGGATGAAATCCCTCGCTTCGGCATCCGCCCCGTTCGCGGCGAAGTGAAGCGTCGCCAGCTCGGGTGCTCCTGTCATCGGGCTCCGCTTGGCCAGAAGATCCGCTTCCAGGGCATGAACCGGATCGGTATGGAACCGGACCGTAACCCGCCCGGCGCCATCGTCCTCCGCCTGGACATACATCCCGGGATCACGTCCCTCCGGAGTCGTGATTCGGTTGAACTTCGCGGTCTTCGGGTTGTAGCGGATGGCGATCTCTCCTTCGGTAAATCCGTCCGCCAGCGGAACGGACGCCTTGACCCGGATGTCCGAAGGCTGGGAAGCATTCGTCTCCAGCGTCACGGTGAATCGCGGCTCATACCGGTCCTTCACATACTCGTACAGCCGGTCGTAGACGCTGCGGCGGATGGAGGACATCGCATCCGGTGTCCGTTCATCCGGGGGCATCAGGGCGTAAGCCCCGTCCACGATCGGCATCGCGCCCAAATAATAGGTGTTCGGCGCTTCCGTCATATAACGTTCAAAGACGCCGTGGTTCAAATATTGAGCCAGCGTCCGGTAATCGTCATACTCGACTTCAACGGAAGCGCCGGTCTTGCGGGCCAGCGCAGCTATATTCGGAAAGATGGCCTTCTTCGAGGCGCCGAAGGCGAACCCCGGCTGAATCGAAGCGGCATCGAAGCCCAAGTCGCGCCACTGGTATGCCGATCCCGGACCGACATACGGAATCCATGTGAACCAGCGGTTCCGGTCATGGAGCAGCTTGGCCGTCTCCCGGACGAGCTCCGCCTCGCCCGTCGTCTCCCCTAACCGCTCATGGTACCAGTAGAAGCCGTCGAGCTCCAGATGGGCGAATTCCCTCTCCCGGAAGCGCCGCTCCACCTCATCGATGTACCATCGGACGGCGGCGGTCTTGTTGCGGAATGCCAGCTCATTCATTTGTTTGCGGCCTTCATAGGACTGCGGGTCATCCACCATGCCGGCAAAATCGGCCGCCCGCAAGCTGAACGGCTCTCCGGTTCCGTTCATATCGCCGAAGTTCGAGCTTTCCTCAATTTGAGGTATCGCCACGGTCACCCGCACTGTCTGCTTTGTTTTCAACTTTTCGTTAATGCGGCCGGCAGCCTCGTCGAGACCCGCGAGTTGAGAGCCGGGGGCAAAAATAAAATCGAGGTACGCCTCCAGATCGTCCATCGTGACGAATCTGGCGTTGCCGCTCGCATCGACTCCGGATGGCGTCACCATCGCCGTGGCCGGCAGCGCCAAAATATCGGTGAAAAACCAGTCCTTCACTCTCCCGTAAATATCTTTGTACGCCAGGAACGCTTCCGCCTTCTCCGGCGTCCAATCGGTAAACCTCTCGCTGCCCGGCTTCATCGGTCCGGAATACCAGAGGAACTGATCCGTCACGCCCGCGGCTTCCCGGCTCCCAGGTGAAGGATAATGACCGGGCTCCCAATCATCGCTGACCAGAGGAAGCGGCTGGATCGGCCCCGAAGTTCCCGGCCGACCCCATATCTCGATCTCATCCATCCAGCCGAAAAAATTGATAACAAATTCCAGCTTGATGAAGCGGGCTTGTATTGCCAGCTTCGTTCCGTCAGCCAGCGTATCGAGCACGTACGCCTTCCGATGCATATCCGTCGCCGTGCTCGCATCGGCGAAGTAAAGCGGCTCATCCGGTCCCGTCTTGCCCAGATAACGGTAAGCGGTCCCATCCTGCGATGCATAGACACGGACATAGAGCGGCGGCGCGATGCCGACATCGTTCCGCTGGCCGAAGCCGGTTGCAATGCGCTCAATGGTAGAGATCTCCTCCAGATCGACGATGACCTCGCGCTTCAGCTTGCGGTAAAATACGAACCAGTCTTCTGTGTTTTGCCAGTCCGCGGTGTCACCGTAGCGGCTGTCGGTCAGCATCCCCGCCTGATCGAGCGGGGTTTCTTTCCCGTATTTGCCGATCCCCTGAATCGTATCGAAGATGGCATTGGGCTCGGATACCGTGACAGGCTTGTCCAGCGCCAGATTTGCCATCTTCCTCCCGGGTTCGGAATCCACGGTTGCCGCATGCGCATCAGGCACGGGCAGCCATTGCAGGAGCATGCAGAGGATAAGGCAGCAGGGACCAAGCGATGCCCTTCGTTGGTGCTTGTACTGCGACAGAATAAAATCAACCCCTTTTGTACAAATTTCACGCCGAATGAAAGCGTTTTCAAAACTGTCCCGGAACCGATTGTTTTCCCCTCCCTGTCCATACGCTTAGGCTCATTGGATGGAAGGCGAGCAACACAATGTGTACCGAGCCGGATAAATGAATAAATCATTTATTTGTTACCATCGTATTCGGATAAGTCTTCCAATTCAATGAGAAAAATAGGACGATAAATCAAGGCAAAATAAAAAAACCCGTTCCCTGCATCATCGCAGGCAAACGGGCTGAACGCCATTTTTTATACGAATTGCTTTACATCCATGTCTGGTGTGACAACTTCCATTTCCCCCAGGCCGCGAATCAGCTTCTTGGCATAGGTACGTTCCGGTTTCAATACAGAGACCAGGTAATCAATGGCCAACTGCGGATCGACGGTCTCGCCGCAAGTATAACAATCGATGGCTGCAAATCCACGTTCAGGATATGTGTGGATAGAAAGATGACTTTCAGACAACATGACAAGGACGGTTGCCCCTTGTGGTTCAAACTGCTTGGATTGAACGGACAAGACGGTTGCTCCACATGCCTCGGCGGCTTCAACCAGCTGTGTCTGCAAATATTCCGCATTGTTCAGCAAATCAAAGTCGACTCCCCATGTGTCAACAGCAACGTGTCTTCCGAAAGTTGAGTATTCCATCTTTCGGTTCCCCCTTCCTAGGAATAAAATGTTGTAAAAATTTCATCCGCTAGGACCTACGTCATTCACTTCTCGAGGGAAAAATCTCTCGCAACATGCAATGTCCTGAGTGAATCCTGGTTCCTATATTGTTTTCAACGAGATTAAAAATAACATCTTCCGCACATAAATGCAACCCTTTTTTTCGGCAACTTGTCAGCCTGCTATCCTCGGCCATCTGTCCTTCCCCCAAACACAAAAGAACCCTGCTCTCCCGTAAGGAACGCAGGGTCTTCAGCAGATGATCCCAAGATCGTATGCTTCTATGCTTCAAGTATGAACAATTGATGTGCGAGACGGCTTAATTGCGCGTCAATCTGTTGGATCGCTTCCGGGGAATGCGCCTGATTCCGCTCATCCAACAGCATATTCACCTGCATCTGGACGGAATCGATGCGAAGCTCCGCGCCGTTCTTCAGGAACATCTTCTGCAGGTCGCGCACGGGATCCTTATGCTCGTAAATGATACGCGACTCATGCTGCTTCCGTTCTTCAATCTTGCGTACTGCACCGTCTTCATAATAATAAGTCATCGTAAATCCGGCAAAGATGCGATTGACTACCGCTTCGCCACGGAATGTCGCCACAAGCTTATGCATCACTTGCGTCAATTTCGGATGAACCAAGCGGCAAGACGTTACACAGACATACCGATTGCCTTGCTTCTCGAACAGGAAGGTAATCTCATCACCCTGGCCGTCCTCAAGAACCACCTCTTGATTGCCGTTCTCCAATACTTTTACCCCAACGGAATACAGGGCAAGCGACTGTAAAAATCGGGTCAACTGAGCTTCCGTCAACTGCAAACTGGCTTTCACATACTCTGTGGCTAACCGCCGAGCCATAAAAACTCTCCTTAATTCGTTTTTACTGCATGAAAAATCATACTCTTATTATACTACAACGCCAAAGTGAATTCCTGTTTACAAGCCGCCAAATACGAGGGGATTTTTGAAAAAATCGCTATCAGCCGGAATTGAGCCAATGTTTCTCCCGTGATCCTCACTAAATAACTGTTCCAGCGCAGTCTCCCTCATGCGATCATCGATTTTATGGGCGATAGCCTATCCAGCCGGGTTTGCATAATTATTCACCCGAATGCAAACCCTCTTGTTCCGCTTCTTCGGAAGATGGGTGAGCCAGAATAATGTCCCACAGCTCCTCCCGGCCCTGTCCGGTCTCGGACGAGAACAGAACAAGCGGTGTCCCCCCATCCAGACCAAGCGTCGTCCTTACCTGCTTCAGATGCTTAGGCCAGCGGCTCTTCGGCACTTTATCGGCCTTCGTGGCGACGACGGCGACAGGCACCTCGTAATGCGTCAGCCACTGATGCATCATGCAGTCGTCCTCGGTAGGCGGATGCCGCAGATCGACGACGAGCAGCACGAGCCGCAGGGCGTCGCGTTCGCGGAAGTAAGCCTCGATCATTTTGCCCCAAGCGGCGCGCTGCGCTTTGGACACCTTGGCATAGCCGTATCCCGGAACATCGACGAAATACATATTATCATTAATCCGGTAATAGTTAAGCTGTTGAGTCTTGCCCGGCTGCGAGCTGGTGCGGGCCAGATTTTTGCGCATAATCATCTTATTAATGAGGGACGACTTCCCCACATTCGAACGGCCGGCAAGACCAATCTCCGGAAGCCCATCGTCCGGATACTGGGCCGGACCGACCGCGCTAATAATGAATTCGGCATTCGTAATCTTCATATTCCGTGCTCCCTTAACGATGTATATATCTGTCCTAATCGTGCCTCTATTGTACACTACTTCATCGGCTCTGCACAAAGCGCCTTCCTGGCGCTATTGACCAATCTCCCCGGCACTCAGGGACTACGCAGCCTTTTGAACAGCCCCCCAACTCTCAGGGCTCAGCAGTCTTTTGTACAATCTCCCCCAACCTCAGGGCTTTGTAGCCTTTTGAACAGACTCCCCAGCTCTCAGGGCTTCCTAGCCTTTTGAACAGACTCCCCAGCTCTCAGGGCTCAGCAGTCTTTTGTACAATCTCCCCAATCCTCAGGAGACTCCTTATCCCTTTAGTCTTAAGTATTTAACGATTTGCTTGCAAGTGGGATAACGCTTGTTATTTTTGGTGATACTATACCATTTATTTTGGGTAGCTAGCATAATTTCTCTCTTTGGAACTCTCCTTTAAAAGGACCTCCTGGACGACGGGGATTGCGCTCATAAGGAGCAGACGAGGGATGTCCAGCTTCCTGCGCAATGGGGATATTGCTCATATGGAGCGGACGAGAGACATCCAGCTTCCTGCGCTATGGGGATATTGCTCATATGGAGCGGACGAGAGACATCCAGCTTCCTGCGCTATGGGGATATTGCTCATATGGAGCGGACGAGAGACATCCAGCTTCCTCCGCTATGGGGATATTGCTCATATGGAGCGAACGAGAGACATCCAGCTTCCTGCGCTATGGGGATATTGCTCATAAGGAGCGGACGAGAGAAGTCCAGTTTCCTGCGCTATGGGGATACTGCTCATAAGGAGTGGACGAGAGACATCCAGCTTCCTGCGCTATGGGGATATTGCTCATATGGAGCGGACGAGGGATGTCCAGCTTCCTGTTTGACGAATCCTGCAGTTTGTAGTACCCGCATCTCCTTATTAAAAATACCGCCCGGTGTAGTCCCGGGCGGTATGTGATGGCGCGAGCGCCTATTATTCATCAATTAGGATAAATATGCGTTTATCGCCGCCCAAGTGCCTGCTGGTGGCACATCTCTTCCGAGACTCTCGCTTGCGCTGGCGCCCGGGGCTAATTACCCTTGCTGCTCCAGCAAAGCATGCTGCAGCACTTCATCCATATGAGCCGCCGGTATAAATGTCATCTCTTGGCGGACGCTCTCAGGTATATCGTTCAGGTCACGCATATTTTCCGCCGGGTAAATGACGGTCTTGATGCCGGCGCGCAAGGCGGCAAGCGATTTCTCCTTCAAGCCCCCAATCGGCAAAACCCGGCCGCGCAGCGTAATCTCCCCGGTCATCGCCACATCCTTCGAAACATAACGGTTGGTCAGCGCCGAGACGAGCGCCGTCGCCATTGTGATCCCTGCCGACGGGCCGTCCTTCGGAATCGCTCCTTCCGGGACGTGGATATGAATATCGATTTTCTCATGGAAATCGGGATCCAGATTAAATTCGGCAGCTCGGGAACGGATGTAGCTGAACGCTGCCTGGGCGGATTCCTTCATCACGTCTCCCAGCTTCCCGGTCAACAGCAGCTTGCCGGTTCCCGGCACGACGCTCACTTCGACATTCAAGGTGTCGCCGCCAACCTCGGTCCAGGCGAGTCCAGTGACCGTCCCTACCTGGTTATGCTGCTCCGCCAGGCCATAGCGGTAACGGGCAACGCCCAAATAGTCGGTTAGCTCATCGGCTTGGATCGTCACTTCCGTTGCACCGTCCGATACGATCTTCCGCGCCGCTTTGCGGCATAGCGCAGCTAACTGCTGCTCCAGCTGCCTTACGCCCGCTTCGCGGGTATATTCCCGGATGACCCGGCGTACGACGCCTTCTTCCACCCGCAGCTGATCGTCCTCCAACCCATGCTCCCGCTTCTGCTTCGGCAGCAGGTGGCGGGACGCAATCTCCAGCTTCTCGATCTCCGTATAACCCGAGAGCGAGATCATCTCCATCCGGTCCAGCAGCGGACGCGGAATATTATGTACCGCATTAGCCGTCGTGACGAACATGACATGGGATAAATCGACCGGCAGCTCGACAAAGTGATCGCTGAACGCGTTGTTCTGCTCCGGATCCAGCACTTCCAACAGGGCAGAAGCCGGATCCCCGCGGAAATCGGACGCCATCTTGTCGATCTCGTCCAGGAGCAGGACCGGGTTCATCGTCCCTGCGTTTTTCATCGCCTGTACGATGCGTCCCGGCATCGCGCCCACATAGGTGCGCCGGTGGCCACGGATTTCCGCTTCATCGCGCACGCCGCCGAGCGAGATGCGAATGAACTGGCGCCCGAGCGACTTGGCAATAGAGCGCGCAAGCGAAGTCTTCCCTACACCCGGAGGACCGACGAGGCACAGGATCGGACCCTTCATCCGCTTTACCATTTTCTGCACGGCCAAATACTCCAGCACCCGCTCCTTCGGCTTGTCAAGAGCGTAATGATCCTCATCGAGGATGGATTCCGCCTTATGAAGATCAAGATCGTCTTCCGTGCGTCTGGACCATGGAATAAGGAATAACCAGTCAATATAGTTGCGGATTACCGATCCTTCCGCCGAAGTGGAAGGCATCTTCTCCAGCCGATCGATTTCCTTCTGGATTTTGTCCTTCACCTTGTCGGGGGCTTCCAGCTCGGCGAGCTGGGAACGCAGCTCCTCAATCTCGCCCGCGCGCCCTTCCTTGTCGCCGAGTTCCTTCTGAATCGCCTTCATCTGCTCCCGCAAATAATATTCTTTCTGGGTCTTCTCCATCTGCTTCTTGACGCGCTGATTAATCTTCTTCTCCAGCTCCAGCACTTCGCTCTCATTGTTCAGCATTTGAAGAAGCCTGTTCAGTCTCTCCGCGGCCGAGACCGTCTCGAGCAGTTCCTGCTTATCCTTCGTCTTCAACGGGAGATGGCTGGCGATGACATCCGCCAGACGCCCAGGCTCCGCAATATCGGTTACGGCCGTCAGCGTCTCCGGCGTCACTTTCTTCGACATATGGACATAGTTCTCGAATTGCGTCAATACCATCCGCATCAAGGCTTCGGTCTCGGATGAAGGCCCGTTGTCTTCATCATGCAGCGGTGTCGCATCGACCTCGTAATATTCGTCATTCGGCACGTATTCTGCGATTTCCGCACGCTCCACGCCTTCGACCAACACCCGGATGGTGCTGTTCGGCAGACGGAGCATTTGGCGCACCTTGGCTATCGTTCCAATGCGAAAGATGTCTTCCTGAGACGGCTCTTCGATGCTCACCTCGGACTGGGAGCACAGCAGCAGCATCTGATCCTCCATCATGGCCTGCTCCAGCGCCTTGACCGATTTGTCGCGCCCGACGTCAAGATGCAGCACCATGCTCGGGTAGACGAGCAATCCTCTTAGCGGCAGAAGAGGCAGACGCCGACTTTTTATAGGTTTAAGCCCCATCGATCGCACCCCCATGGTTATGCTTGTTGTAAATGCACATGTAACCAATATTTTATCAAATGTTCAAGCAAAACTCCAATTTCCTGAACTCATCCCTTCGAATCGGGATGGGCCCCTTTCTCGGAGGCTTCCGCATGCAGCAGCGGCATGGCCGCCCCCGCCGCCCGTTCATAAGGCTTAGCCGCCGGATGCGCTCCTTCCTCCATCACATGGCCAAAGGTATGGGCGAACGCTTCGTCCACATGCTCGATCGGAACGACCTGAAGCCCTCCCTCCAGATCGGCGAATATTTCGAGCCAGTTCTCCTTCGGGATCAGGACGCGTGACGCCCCCGCCTGAAAGGCGGCTTCCACCTTCGCCAATACCCCGCCAACCGGCTTGACCCGGCCATGGATGCTGATCTCCCCGGTCATGGCCAGCTTATTGTCGACCGGCCACTGGTTCATCGCGGACGCAATCGCGATAACCATCGCGATCCCGGCCGACGGGCCGTCAACCGGCGAGCCTCCCGGGAAATTGATATGCAGATCGAAATTGGACGGTTCGTAGCCAAGGCTGCGCAGCACCGTTAGCACATTTTCCACCGAGCCTTTGGCCATGCTTTTACGGCGCAGGGTGCGGCTGCCGCCCCCCAGTTCTTCTTCATCGACAACGCCGGTAATCGTGTAGGTTCCGGCGCCGTTTTTGACCCGTATCGCATTCACCTCGATCTCCAGCAGCGCCCCCATGCTCGGCCCGTAGACAGCCAGCCCGTTCACCAGGCCAATCTGCGGCTCGGACGGAACCTTCCGGTCCGGACGCGGCGGAATCTGGCTGCTGTTCGCGACCCACTCTACATCGCCGCCCTCAATGGCCGAGCGCCCCTCCGACATCGCCAGTCCGGCGGCAAGCTGGATCATGTTCACCGCTTCCCGGCCGTTCGTGGCATAGCGCTTTACCATATTCACCGCAGCTTCGGACGGCGGAAAGCCGATTTTACGGATGGCATGCTCGGCAATCGATTCGATTTCGGCAGGCAGCAGCGGGCGGAAATAGACCTCCATGCAGCGTGAACGGAGCGCGGGAGGCAGCTCCTGAGGTGAACGCGTCGTCGCGCCGACAAGGCGGAAATCAGCCGGAAGGCCGTTTTGAAAGATATCATGAATATAAGTCGGTATATTGGAATCCTCCGAATTATAATAGGCGCTCTCCAGAAATACTTTCCGATCCTCCAGCACCTTCAGCAGCTTGTTCATCTGAATCGGATGCAGCTCGCCGATCTCATCAATGAACAGGATTCCTCCATGCGCCTTGGTGACTGCGCCCGGCTTCGGCTGCGGAATGCCGGCGACGCCCATCGCTCCGGCTCCCTGATAGATCGGATCATGGACGGAACCGATAAGCGGATCGGCGATTCCCCGCTCATCGAACCGGGCGGTTGTCGCATCGATTTCCGTGAATTTGGCTTCTTTCGTAAAGGGGGAGCTTGGATTCTTTTTCGCCTCCTCCAGCACGACACGGGCGGCCGCGGTCTTGCCGACGCCAGGCGGACCGTAGACGATCACATGCTGCGGATTCGAGCTGCACAGCGCAGCCTTGAGCGCCTTCAAGCCGTCACGCTGTCCGACGATGTCGTTCATCGAGCTCGGTCTCGTCTTCTCCGCCAACGGCTTCGTCAGCGAGATGGACCGCAGTTTGTTCAGCTTGTCCATTTCCTTTTTCGATTCACGGTCGACTGCAGTCCGGTTGCCCTTCTGATTCCGCAGCAGATTCCAGAAATAGACCCCGATTACAACGGCGAAAAACGCGTTGATTAACATCAATATAATACTTAAATTCATCGTTTCATCCTCCCGTAGCGGCCCCATGGCGCAAGAAATCCGGTAAAGTTCAATACTTGGTAGTATTACCCTTTGCCGGATGCATTATAAGTGGCTCCCGAAGAGGGAATGAGAAATGATAAGCGCCCTGCAAGACACTACTTCCTATGTATCGTGAACAATCGTCAAAACTTGCCAAATCACTGGTTACATTTTACTGTGTCTCATGTACAATAGGAGTGTTGTAGGAGAGCGTCTTGTTTTCCGATTATCCATCTCAGGAGGATATGGCCAATATGTCTACCAAGCGCAGCAAGCGATGGACATGGATGCTGATTCGCGGGGCTGATCGCCCGGCGGTTCAGTTCAGCATGTCTACGCTGCTCATCAAGGTTGCCGGAATTGGGATCCTCATCTCGATCACGGCAGCGATAACTCTTGTCATCGCCCAGACGGCGTCGTTGAACACCATGCGCGCGCAGCAGTCGAAGCTGGAATCCGATATGTCAGAGAAGCAAGAGCAGCTTGCGCTCGCCCGCCGCCAATTATCCGCGCTTATGACCGAATCCAACCGGATGAAGGAGCGAATGGATCAGGTGGCGGAGTGGGAGCAGCAGCTGAAGAATTATTTGCGGGCCTCGGGTGAACCGGTTCCGTCACCGGCAGGCTCTTCTGCAGGCAAGACCTACTCGCTGGGCGAATCCGGCCGGCTTCCCGTAGGCGGAGAATACATTCAGCCGCTGTCCGATGACGGCTCCTCCGATTCCCGCCTGCATCCGTTGACGGTTCCATCGAATTCCTTGGCCGATACGCATCGGCAGCTGCGCCGGATGGAAGCGACATGGCAGAGCTGGATGAAGACGATGCCTGCCCTGCTGACGCAAGCCGAGACATTCAAGCAGCGGCTGGACTCCACCCCTACCTTCTGGCCGACGGACAGCACCTATATAACGTCCCGCTTCGGGGGCCGCTCCGATCCGTTCCATGGAAGCAGCGCGTTCCATGCCGGGCTTGATATTGGAGGAGACATGGGGGATCCGGTCTACGCCGCGGCAGACGGCAAAGTGATCGCCTCGAAGTACGACAAGCTGAAGGGCAACTATCTTATCATCGATCACGGTTCATCACTGACCACACGCTACCTCCATCTCAGCGAACGCGGCGTTCAGACCGGAGATCAGATCAAGAAAGGACAAGTAATCGGCAAGATGGGCTCAACCGGCAGAAGCACCGGCGCTCATTTGCATTTTGAGGTCCGCAAAGGCAATGAGGCGATTGACCCCGCCATCTACATCGGTTCCGGAGACAAGTAATGAATAGACGAAGAGAGGAGAAGAGATATGTTTTCCAGAAATGAAAAAAGACCCCCCGGCACAGACACGTTAATCGGTCAGTCGACCACATTGGAGGGGACGGTGGACTGCGAGACGGATCTGCGGATAGAGGGGCGCATTCGCGGCTCCATCCGCTGCAGCCGGAATATTACAATCGGGGAGACTGGCGTTGTCTACGCGGATGTGGAAGGAGTGAGCATCGTGATCGCGGGCTCGCTGACCGGCGATGTGATGGCTTCCGGCTCGCTGGTCATCGAATCGACGGGGCAATTGAACGGGAACGCGAACTGCACCGCCTTCATTATTAAGGACGGCGGGCAATTCAATGGAACGAGCTCCATGGGCGAGGCGAAAGCGGCCTCCGCTTCCATACCGCAAGACCCCGCCGCGGCCTTGCCGGCTAACGATAGCGGCGTCTAGTCCCTTTACATAGGAAGAAGCCGGCGCGAGTGCGCCGGCTTCCCTGTATATCGATTCGCTTAATGTTTGCGGCCCGGAATTTGACCGGTCCGCTCGTATTCCGCGACAATTTGATCGATTTCTTTTTTCAGTTCCGCGACCATTTCCGATTCAGGCACTTTGCGTATCATCTCTCCGTACCGGAACAGCAATCCCTCGCCGCGGGCCCCGGCAATGCCGATATCCGCCTCGCGGGCCTCCCCCGGTCCGTTGACCGCGCATCCCAGCACCGACACTTTGATTGGCACCTTAATCTTGGATATATATTCTTCGACTTCATTGGCAATCGAGAACAAGTCGATATCCAGACGTCCGCAGGTCGGACAAGAGACCAGTGTCGCCGCATTCGAGATGAGCCCGAAGGATTTGAGCAATTCGCGGGCCACCTTCACTTCCTCGACCGGATCGGCACTCAGGCTGACGCGCACGGTCGATCCGATGCCCAGCGAGAGCAACGCGCCGAGACCGGCAGCGCTCTTGATCGTTCCGGAGAAGAGCGTTCCCGCTTCCGTAATTCCGAGATGGAGAGGATACGGAATAACTTCCGCAGCCTTCGTGTAGGCGGCAATGGCCATCGGCACATCCGAAGCCTTGAGCGAGACGATAATATCGTGAAAATCAAGCTCTTCCAAAATTCCGATATGAAACAAAGCGCTCTCGACCATCGCTTCCGGCGTTGGATACCCGTATTTCTCCAGCAGATGATGTTCCAATGAACCGGCATTGACGCCAATCCGGATCGGAATGCCCCGTTCTTTGCATGCTGTGACGACGGCTTCGACTTTGTGGCGGCGGCCGATATTGCCCGGATTGATGCGGACCTTGTCGATCCCGTTCTCAATCGCCTTCAGCGCCAGACGATAGTCGAAATGAATGTCGGCGACAAGCGGAATGGAGATCTGCTTCTTAATCTCCTTGATCGCTTCCGCCGCTTCTTCATTGTTCACCGTGACGCGAACGACCTGGCATCCCGCTTCTTCCAGCCGGTGAATCTCGGCTACCGTCGCCTGAACATCCGCCGTCTTCGTGGTGCACATGCTCTGAATGATGACGTCATTGCTTCCGCCAATCGTAACGTTGCCAACTTGTACAGGTCTTGTCTGATGTCGCAAATACATATCATTCTCTCCCATGCCCGGAAACGGACGGAAAAGCGCCGATTAGGCGCTTTCCTCCTGCTTCTTATCCGTCGTCAGTTCCGGAATCATTCGTTCGCGCACGACTTGCTCGGTAATGACGCAGGTCGTAATGTCATCCCGCGACGGCACTTCGTACATTACATCCAGCATGATGCCTTCGATAATGGCACGGAGTCCGCGCGCTCCGGTATTCCGCTTGATCGCTTCCAGCGCAATGGCTTCCAGCGCTGCCGGCTCGAATTCCAGCTTCACGTTGTCCATCTCCAGCAGCTTCTGATATTGCTTCGTCAGGGCATTCTTCGGCTCGCTCAAGATGCGGACCAGCGTATGCTCATCCAATGGCTCCAAGGTGGAGATGACCGGCAAGCGGCCGACAAATTCCGGAATAAGGCCGAATTTGAGCAGGTCTTCCGGAAGCGTCAACGATAAGTATTCGCCCGCCTTCAGATCCTTCTGCATGCCATCTGAATTGAAGCCGATAATCTTCTTCCCGACACGGCGCTTAATAATTTGCTCCAGCCCGTCGAACGCGCCGCCGCAAATGAACAAAATATTCGTCGTATCGATCTGGATGAACTCTTGATGAGGATGCTTGCGTCCGCCTTGAGGCGGCACCGAAGCTACCGTTCCCTCCAAAATCTTGAGCAGCGCCTGCTGCACGCCTTCGCCGGACACATCTCTCGTAATCGATGGATTCTCGGACTTGCGCGCCACCTTGTCAATCTCGTCGATATAAATGATGCCCCGCTCCGCCTTCTCAACATCGTAGTCCGCAGCCTGAATCAGCTTCAGCAAAATGTTCTCGACATCTTCGCCGACATATCCGGCTTCGGTCAACGACGTGGCATCCGCAATCGCAAACGGCACATTCAAAATTTTGGCCATGGTCTGCGCGAGCAGGGTCTTCCCGGAACCCGTCGGCCCGACAAGCAAAATATTGCTCTTCTGCAGCTCGACGTCTTCGGTTTTGTTCTGGCTGTTGATTCGTTTGTAGTGATTATACACCGCAACCGACAACGATTTCTTCGCCTGATCCTGACCGATGACATATTGATCCAAAATCGCGCGGATCTCCTTCGGCTTCGGAATGTCTTTCAGATCGATCTCTTCCTCGTGGCCGAGCTCTTCCTCCACGATCTCCGTGCACAGCTCGATGCACTCGTCACATATATATACGCCTGGTCCCGCGACCAGCTTACGCACTTGCTCCTGGGACTTGCCGCAAAAAGAACACTTCAATTGGCCCTTCTCCTCGTTAAATTTGAACATTCCTATCCCCCTTTACTTCAAACCGGGAGTTCCCGGATGCAGAACGCTGTCTACAAGACCATATGCCTTCGCTTCATCCGCACTCATGAAGTAGTCGCGGTCGGTATCCCGTTCGATTTTCTCATACGGTTGTCCGGTTCGATCCACATAGATCTGGTTCAGCTTCTGTCTTGTCTTAATAATCCAGTCGGCATGAATCTTAATATCGGACGCTTGCCCGCGGACGCCGCCCAGAGGCTGGTGAATCATAATCTCGCTATTCGGCAGCGCAATGCGCTTGCCCGGGGCTCCTGCCGTCAACAGCAACGAGCCCATGCTTGCCGCCAGGCCGACGCAGATGGTGGATACATCCGGCTTGATATGCTGCATCGTATCATAAATCGCCATCCCCGCCGTAACGGAACCGCCCGGAGAATTGATGTACAGATGAATATCCTTCTCCGGATCGTCTGCCTGGAGGAAAAGCATCTGCGCGATGACGCTATTAGCCACATCATCATCAATGGCGCTCCCCAGAAAAATAATGCGATCCTTCAACAGGCGCGAGTAAATATCGTAAGAGCGTTCGCCGCGATTTGTCTGTTCGATGACCATCGGGATTAAATTCATGGTACCGACCTCTTTTCTTTACAAAGCTATACATTTCTATTTTATCATTTTCTGAACAAGATGTCATTTCCACAACAGTTACAACTAGTGTATGTAGGGCAGCGGGGCCTATTCCCGGCAGCCGTATATGTATCTGGCGCAGCCTATGTTCATCATGCGTCAGACTGCCTATAAATATGTACCACTCGAAACGGAACAGTGAAACGTTATGTACATGCCAAGAAGCGATGATGGGAGAGACGGAGCGACAGAGGAAAAAATAAGGCACGCTGGAAATAAACGTGCCTTATCCTGTTAGCAGCATAACGCTGCGAAATCGTATGTGATTGGATTATTTGCTGTTTTCCACCAAAAATGCAATCGTCTTGCGGATCAATGCTTCTTCGCGCAGGTTGTCGAGCGTGCCGTTCTTGGTCAGGATGTCGCGAATTTCTTCGGCGGAACGCTTGTAAGTTTCGGCCATCTTGTCCAATTCAGCAGACAACTCTTCGTCCGAGATGGAGAGATTCTCTTCCTTGGCGATTTGCTCCAGGACGAGATTGTTCTTCACGCGCTTGTCCGCTTCCTTCTGCATTTGCTCGCGCAGATCCGCAATCGTCTGGCCGGACAGCGTCAGGAACATGTCGATGTTCATGCCTTGCATCCGCAGGCGGTTGTCCAGATCTTTCACCATATGCTGGATCTCGGTCTCAATCATCGCGTGCGGAATTTCCACTTCGGCGTTCTCAGCCGCTTTTTCCACGACAGCCGCTTCGCGTGCGCCTTCCGCTTCTTTTTCCTTGCGGGATTGAAGCTGCTGCTTCAGGTCTGTCTTATATTCTTCAAGCGTGTCGAACTCGCTAACGTCTTTCGCGAATTCATCGTCCAGGGCAGGCAGCTGCTTGCGCTTGATTTCATGCAATTTTACTTTGAATACGGCTGGCTTGCCGGCCAGGTTCTCCGCATGGTAGTGCTCAGGGAATGTCACTTCGACATCCTTGAAGTCGCCTGTTCCCATGCCGACGAGTTGATCCTCGAAGCCTGGAATGAAGCTGTTGGAGCCCAACTCAAGCGTATAGCGCTCCGCCTTGCCGCCTTCGAATGCTTCCCCGTCAACGAAGCCTTCAAAGTCAATGACGACGCTGTCGCCTTTTGCGGCAACATCCTCATCAACGATGATCAGCTCGGCATGACGCTCCTGCATGCGCTTCAGTTCAGCGTCAAGCTCTTCGTCCGTTACTTCTACGGATTGTTTTTCCACTTCAAGGCCTTTGTACTCGCCAAGCTTCACTTCCGGCTTCACGGTTACTTTGGCTTTGAATTTGAACGTTTGGCCTTTGCCAATCTGTTCCACTTCAACTTCCGGCTGATCGACCGGCTTGATGTCGGTTTCTTTTACCGCTTGGGTATACGCCTCTGGAAGCATAATGTCAATGGCGTCTTGGTACAGGCTTTCCACGCCATATTTCGCTTCAAAAATCGGGCGAGGCACTCTTCCTTTACGGAAACCAGGAACGTTCACTCGCTTGGACACTTTTTTAAACGCTTGGTCCAGCGCTTCCGTCACGCGTTCCGCGTCGACCTCCACTTCCAATACCCCAACGTTCTTCTCTATTTTTTCCCAGGTTGCTTTCATTTTATGCCTTCCCCTCCAAAAAAGATCACATGGCTAGAGTGTACCATTATACGTCCGGAATAACCACTATAGTATAGCCGACTACGAAAAGTTTTTCAAGGCAATGCTTACAGGCATTTCCTATGGGCCATTATATGTTTTCCCCCGGCTCTCATAGAAACGGGGCCGACGAATGAAATTCCCGATTCCATCGCCGGTTCAGGTGTCCTGCTCCCCGCTCAACGATCGCGTAATGGCCCGCAATGCCCGCTCATAGCTGATTCGCAGCTCCCCGGTCAGTCCGTAGATTGTCTTAACCTCGGCTTCCTCCTCCTCGATATGGAGCAGCCGGGCGACGATCCGGTGCAGCGCGGCCGCCCAAGCGTCCGCCTCCCGTTCATCCCCTTCGCAGAGGCGGCGGTACAAAGAAGTGCCGTATATCAGTTTGAGGAACTGCTGCCACATCTCGGATGCGAAATAGGCAAGCGAAGGCTCCCGCACCGCGGCGGATTCATTCACCCGCTCCGCTGGAGCAACCGCATTCGGAGGATACGACTCCAGATCGAGCGGCGTCGCTTCAATATCGACCACCACACGTTCCTGGCCCCTGGTGAAAAATACCTCCCCCTCGATTCCCCGGCGCTTCAGCGTCTGCAGAATGCCGAATTGCAACAGAGGATGCAGCGGCTCATTCTCCAATAGCCGAATCAGCGAAGGATCGATAGAATCATCCTCGGCCGCCGCCAGCTGCTCCAGGACAAGGAGCTTGCGATCATCCATATCGCCTTCGGTCAGCGAGGCGAGCAGCCTGGCGATATATTGACTGTCAGCTTGAAGCTTATGATGGATCTGCCGCTTCAACATCTCCCGTTCCGTCTCTCCGCTGCCCTCGGCTTCCTCGGCCCAAGGCTCCGCCTGCGGAAAGCCTTCTTCAGCGGCCCGCTCTGCTTCCGGGAACGCCGTTATTAACCATTGCATCAGCGCGTTCCATTCCGCTCTAATCTGATCGTCCTCTCCTCCGCATTGCAGGAGGAAGCGGAGCAGCGCGATCGCTTCTCCGTAACGCTCGGACTCCAGCATGCGTGTCAATTCGATTTGGTAATAATCATGCGTTTTCGGAAACAGAACGACATTGTTTTTTTTCGGCAGGATCTGATCGTCCGTCATGCAAGCACCTTCTTTCTATATCAAGCCGACTGCTGTAGCCATCATCGATGTTATGTATGAGTTATCCGGGATACGGGGCGGCGGCATCCGTCATGCCGATAAGACATTATACCATATCGCGGCCGTGCACTTCTCCCCCTGCGACTCATCCGCAGAGGCCCGCCCGGCCCGCCGGACACTCTATTCAGACTTCCCCTTCCCGCTTCCCTTTATGAACAGCCTGTTCAAATCGAGCGGATGCAAACCATAAATTCTTTCTTTCAGACGGAATTGTTACTGCCCAATTGTCTTCTTCGGTAGTTTCCTGCCGCCTTTTAACCTTTCTACTAAAATGGTAAAAGTAAAATACGGATAATCTTATTGAGGTGCCGCCTCCCGCCTAAATCGTTTTAATGCATAGAGACCATTTTTTAATTTTACCCTTGCAAAACCAGAGACTTTTTGATACAATCATCAATGTTGCAAAAACAGTTTATCTACTTTTGTCCCAGTAGCTCAGCTGGATAGAGCAACGGCCTTCTAAGCCGTCGGTCGGGGGTTCGAATCCCTCCTGGGACGCCAGTTCCTTGAATATACATATCTTAGCGGAACGCTCGGAATCCTTCCCGGATTGCCGGGCGTTTTTGATTGGTGCTATTTCAAATATAGGGCTGCATGCAGGTCAAACAGGAATATTTTTTTGACACGTCCGTCTTCGCCAACAATAAACTCTGCCCTAATCTGTTCATAGGCGTCTTTTGGGGAGGCAGAAACGGCCGTTTCCCCCACGAACTTTTTGTTTTTGAGATCGTATTGATAGGCATAGGACAAGTCACTTGATGAAATTGGATATTTCTCGCCATATAAGGCGAGAATTTCGGTTTTACGATCTCCGACTTGCACGCCCCTTGTAGTGCGGTATCATATCCGGTTTCAATTCATTGCCGCCGCATCCGGTCACCAGCGACAAGGCCATGAAGGCGAGCATCATGCGAAATACCTTCATCCAACACCTCCCCGTTCGTCCCGGTTAATTTTACCACAGCGCCGGAATTCATAAAAAATCAAAATGATTTTCCAGACCTGGATGATAAAATCTGTCATATACCCCGGCCGCCTCTTCCGCCGCCCATCGCGGCACCGTAGTCGCCTTCCCGGAATGCGGGTAATAGAATGATGCAAGGCCGCGCACACTACGCATACGAACGAACGGAATCCGAGAGGAGGGAGATTCTTTGTCCACACGCTATATATTAGCTTCCCTTAGCTATTTCAGCATCTTTTTTGCCGGAGTCATACTGCCGCTTATCATCATGCTTGTAACGAACGATGAGTATGTGAGAAGGCATGCGGGGCGGGCGCTCATTTCGCATATTCTGCCATACTTCTTTGTGGTCGTAGGCCTATTCAGCCTTTTTGCGGTGCATCCGTTTTTCAGCATCGGGATTATTTTGCTCTTGGGGGCAATCGCTTTGATACTCGTCGTGTGGAATGTGTATATGGGGATACGGGTCCTTCGCGAAGGCCGGGTATTTTAACGGAGAGCACACGGAAACGGGACGCCCGGTCCGCACGCCATGCGCGACAGGTCCGGGCGCGCGTATCCCTTATTCATAGCCGGATTTTCTCCCGCTGTCATCCCACGGGTTTTTCTGAGCCGGATGCTTCGGGTTGGCCTTGATCACCGCATCGGCATGATTCGGCTGCTGCTGATACTTATTGCCTTTGTTGTCCTTGTCGCCTGCCATCAACGTTCACCTCCCCTCCTTAAGTTCTCGCCTCCGGCGGTCTGATTGCTTCGCTCAGGGAGCGAATCGTTAGTCCATCTGGAACAGATGATCGACGGCATCCCTGACCTCGGTCGAGCCGAGCGCCGCATCCAGGAGCATATCCTTGCCGTTCACTTCCGCGCCCAGCGTGTCGGCGCCGAAATCCTCGGCCGCGAACTCTTCAAAAGCGATATGCATCGGATTGTCGAACCAATCCGTCTCATAGTCCGCATCGTTCCGCACGGCCCGGACCAGCTCATAGCCTCCGTTGCGCACAGGCGCGATTTAAGCAAGCAACGGCGTGGCGTTCTCATCCGCGGGAATCATGCCAATCTCGGCGCACAGCCGGCCGTCAATTTCGACCGGACGCCGGAATTTGGTCGCTTTCCATGTCATGCGAGCTTCCTCCTGTCGTGTCTCATCTTAATCAAGCATTTGCTCGATGAACCGCTTCGTATCCGACGTCCCCAATTTGTGAATACACATATAGACGGCATTCAGCCTCTGCTGATAAGGAACGTTCATCATGTCTTCGGCCTCAAGCGGAGTCAGGATCAGAACATTGCTGATGACATCGGTCTCCGCTTTCCCCAGCTGATCCATCAGGCCTTGCAGGTGCTGTATTTCCTCCTCGCTGGCGTCCACCTTGAACTCATAGCTTTCGGCTTCCGGGTCCGAAAATATGGTGCGCCGCTGGACCGACACGTACATTCTGCGCCGTTCCATGGCCATCCCCCTTTCTTGCTCCAGCTCCGTCTGCCGCGATGGCCGCCGGCAATGTGGTCTGGAGTTTTTCTTTATCTTCTCCCGATGGACATACATCTTATGCTGTTTTCCGCATAACCATGTTATTATCTCAATCTTCCGATGAACCCGGTTCATCATTCTTCCGGGGAGAGATTGATGCGGAGAGGATGAACGTTATATGTGTGGAATTACTGGATGGATCGATTGGAAAAGAGACTTGACGCAATACTCCGGCGTCTTGGAGCATATGACTGAAACGTTATCCGCACGCGGACCGGATGCCAAAGGGACCTGGATTTCCGGTCCATGCGCGCTTGGCCACCGCAGATTGTCCGTCATTGATCCGGAAAACGGCGCTCAGCCGATGATTCGCCATACGGAACAAGGAACCTATGCCATTACTTATAACGGGGAATTATACAATACGAAGGAACTGAGAGATGAACTGGCCAGCCGCGGCTACCGCTTCCGGACCCAATGCGACACGGAAGTGCTCCTCGTCGCTTACCAGGAATGGAAGGACAGCTGCGTGGAGCGGATGAACGGCATTTTCGCATTCGCGATATGGGACGATGCGGAACAGCGTCTGTACATGGCCCGCGATCGGCTCGGCGTGAAGCCGCTCTTCTACGCGCGGGGGGATGGGTTCCTCCTGTTCGGCTCGGAGCCGAAGGCAATGCTCGCCCATCCCGATATCGAGCCGGCGCTCGACGGGGAAGGCGTCGCTGAAGTATGGATGATCGGCCCCGCCCGGACACCCGGACACGGGGTATATCGCGATCTGGCCGAGCTTCGCCCGGGACATACGCTGCGCTATGACCGCAATGGCATCCGCATTCAGCCGTACTGGACGTTGCAGAGCATGCCGCATGAAGCAACCGCCGAGGAGACGGCGCAGCGGGTCCGCGAGCTGCTGGAGGATACCGTGGAGCGCCAGCTCGTCTCCGACGTGCCGGTCTGTACCTTCCTCTCCGGAGGCCTGGATTCCAGCGCGTTGACGGCCTTGACCGTCCGTCACTACGAACGCCGCGGATTAGGCCAACTCCATACGTATTCCGTCGATTACGTCGATAATGACAAATTTTTTAAAGCTCATGCTTTTCAACCCAATGCGGACGCGCCATGGATTCAACGCATGGTTGAATCGCTTGGTACGGCCCATCACTGGATACAGTTCGATACCCCGGATCTTGTCAGCTCGCTGCAGAAGGCGGTGCGTGTGCGCGACATGCCCGGAATGGCCGACATCGACGGCTCCCTGCTGCTCTTCTGCGAAGAGATCAAGAAAGGGGCCACGGTCGCCCTCTCCGGCGAAGCGGCGGATGAGGTGTTCGGCGGCTATCCGTGGTTCCACAGGGAAGAGGCGTTGAACGCCGACACCTTTCCTTGGGCGCTGGCGACTCCGCTCCGCGCCAGCCTGCTTCATCCGGAGGTGGCGAAGCAGATTCGCGCCGAAGAATATGTCGCTGACCGCTATGCCGACGCGGTGCGGGAAGTGGCGCCCCTGCCGGGAGAAGAGGCGCAGGCCGCCAAGATGCGGGTGATGTCCTATCTTAATATTACCCGCTTCATGCCGACCTTACTCGATCGCAAGGACCGGATGAGCATGGGGGTAGGACTGGAGGTGCGCGTTCCGTATACGGATCATCGGCTTGTCGAGTACGTCTACAATATCCCGTGGAGCATCAAGATGTATGGCGGCCGGGAAAAAGGGGTGCTCCGCAAGGCGCTGGAAGGCGTCCTGCCGGACGAGGTGCTGTACCGGAAAAAAAGCCCTTACCCGAAAACGCATAATCCGAATTATTTGCAGGCCGTGCGCCGGCAAGCCCTGGCTCGGCTCGACGATCCCGCATCGCCGCTGCATCAGTTCATCCAAGCGGACCGCATCCGCGAGATCGCCGCATCCGAAGAAGCGAGCTCCCATCTTCCTTGGTTCGGGCAGCTGATGTCTGGGGCGCAGCTGTTCGCCTATTTGCTTCAAGTGGACAGCTGGCTGCGCGAATACAATATCCGGGTCGCCTGGTGACGGCACGTCTCATCGGCAGTCCCCCCGCTCCCCGGCAAGAAACAAAAAACACACGCCAACGGGCTCCTCGCCCCGCGGCGTGTGTCTTTGTCTTATCCCGGCTAGACCGCAAAGTCTAGCCGGGTCTCCGGCTTATTCGGATTGGCTTGCCCGAATCGCCTGATCCAGATCGTTCAAAATATCATCGATGGATTCCGTTCCGATGGATAACCGGATGAGGCCCGGCGTCACCCCGGCCGCGAGCTGCTCTTCCTCGCTCAGCTGAAGATGCGTCGTGCTGGCCGGGTGGATGATGAGCGACTTGGAATCGCCGACGTTGGCCAGATGCGACAGCAGCTTCACATGGTTGATGACGCGGCGGCCCGCTTCAACGCCGCCTTTAATCTCGAAGGTCAGAATCGCGCCTTGTCCCTTCGGCAAATATTTCTTGGCCAGCTCGTAGGAAGGATGGCTAGGCAGCCCGCAATAGCTGACCGAAGCGACGGCATCATGCGCCTCCAGGAACTGCGCTACGCGCAGCGCGTTCTCGCTGTGGCGCTCCATGCGCAGATGCAGCGTCTCCAACCCTTGAAGGAGAAGGAACGCGTTGAACGGCGACAGCGTCGCTCCCATATCGCGGAGCAGCTGCACCCGTGCCTTGGTGATGTAGGCGACCGGACCGACCGCTTCCGTGTAGATAATGCCGTTATAGCTCGGATCCGGCTCGGTAAGGCCCGGGAACTTGCCTCCGGACCAATCGAACTTGCCGCTGTCCACGATAATGCCGGCGATGGAAGTGCCGTGTCCGCCGATGAACTTCGTCGCCGAATGAACGACGATATCGGCGCCATGTTCAATCGGGCGGAGCAGGAACGGGCTCGGGAACGTATTGTCCACGATAAGCGGCAAGCCATGCTCATGGGCAATGGCCGCGACCGCCTCAATATCGAGCAGGTCGCCCTTCGGATTGCCGATGCTCTCGGCGTACAGCGCCTTCGTCTTATCGGTAATCGCCTGGCGGAAATTGTCCGGAACGCTTGGATCGACGAAGCGGACGGTAATGCCAAGCTTCTTCAGCGTCGTCGAGAATAAATTATACGTTCCGCCATACAGGCTGGAGGCGGATACGATCTCGTCGCCGGCGCCGGCAATATTGAGGATCGCATATGTGATGGCGGCCTGCCCGGAAGCGGTAGCCAACGCGCCGGCCCCCCCTTCGAGGGCGGCAACCCGCTTCTCAAACACATCGGTCGTCGGATTCATAATTCGAGTATAAATATTGCCAAATTCCTTCAGCGCGAACAGATCGGCCGCGTGATCCGGATCCCGGAACGCGTACGACGTCGTCTGATACAAAGGCACCGCGCGCGACAGGGTCGTCGGGTCAACCTCCTGTCCGGCATGAATCGCCAAGGTCTCCAATCCGTAAGAGCGGGGTGTATCCGTCATCGTCAACCATCCTCCTCGATATGTGTTGACCGTATTTTCTCATATTTTCCGCTCGTTGCCTAGTATTAATTCATAGTAATCTTATCGAAAATATAAAAATAAATAAAAAACCGCATCGCGGCAAGCGATACGGTCTAAAAAAGCAGTCTAAAAAAACGGTATCCTCCGTTTCCTCTCCCCCGTATGAACGGGTCAGGCCGTCCCGGTGCGAAGCATATCCAGCATCCGGCGGATGGCTGCGCCGCGATGGCTGATGCGCTCCTTCTCCTCCGGCGCAAGCTCGGCCATCGTGCGGCCCAGCTCCGGGAGATAGAAGAGGGGATCATAGCCGAATCCATGATTGCCCCGGGGCTGGTCGATGATATACCCGTCAGCGGTCCCGGGGGCCTCGACGAAAGACTGCCGCGCCGGATCGTACAAGACGAGGACGCATACGAACCGGGCCGGGCTGAGAATACGGCATCCGGCCGGAGCTTCCGCGTCCGTGTCCATCGGAGGAAGCTTCCCGAGCTCCGCCAGCAGCTTGGCATTGTTGGCCTGATCATCCCCATGCCCGCCCGCGTAGCGGGCCGAGTAGACGCCCGGAGCACCGTCCAGCCGATCGACGCACAAGCCGGAATCATCGGCCAGCACCGGCAGATTCAATGCTTCGGCCATCGTCTTCGCCTTCTTCAGCGCATTGGCCGTGAACGTGTCGCCATCTTCCTCGATGTCGGGCAGATGCGGGTAATCGGCCATGCTGAGCACGCGCTTCCCGATCGATTGGAAGGCAAGCTGAAATTCCTTCAGCTTGCCCTGGTTCTGTGTCGCGATAATCATCGTATCTTGCTGCGGTATCATGGCTTCCCCTGTGCTCATGGCTTCACTGTCTCTCCTTCGGATGCTTGCGCTTACGCGGTAATTTTGTCAGCGATCGGTCCGAGCGCTTCCTTCTGCAGCTTGACGATTTCCAGTATCCCCTTCTCCGCCGCGGCCAGCAGATCGTTCAGCTCTTGACGCGAGAACGGGCTGTCCTCGCCCGTGCCCTGCACCTCCACGAACTTGCCGCTGCCGGTCATGACGACGTTCATATCGACCTTGGCCGTCGAATCCTCATCGTAGTTCAAGTCGAGCAGCGTCTTCCCTTGCAGGATGCCTACGCTGACCGAGCCCAAAAAATCGGTAATCGGGAACTTGGACAGATTGTGCTGAGTTGCAATCTTGTCGACCGCCATCGCCATCGCAACGAAAGATCCGGTGATCGAAGTCGTACGCGTGCCTCCGTCCGCTTGCAGCACGTCACAATCGAGCGTAATGGTGCGCTCGCCCAACGCATGCAGATCGACGACCGAACGGAGCGCGCGCCCGATCAGCCGCTGTATTTCCATCGTGCGACCCGTAAGCTTGCCGCGGGCCGATTCGCGCTGATTGCGAACCTGCGTCGCCCGGGGCAGCATCGAGTATTCCGCCGTAATCCAGCCCTTCCCCTGGCCTTTCATGAACGGGGGAACCTTCTCGTCAATCGACGCCGTGCACATGACCCTCGTGTCGCCAACCTCGATAAGGACCGAGCCCTCCGCGTATTTATTCGTATTCGTCCGAATCGTAATCGGGCGGAGCTCATCCGCCTGTCGTCCGTTGCTTCTCATGAATTTATGCCTCCTGACATTGCTCTGTCGTCCGATAGGGAACATTTTCTTATTCTATCAAAGACCCTGGCGAAAATCACCTGTTCTAGCCTTTCCAGGCCGGATTAATGACAGGCCGAGCCACAGGCTCCGAATAGTTTTTCTTATCGGTACCTTGAATATCCGCGTTGCCGTTCATCTTGATTCTCACCTTGGCAATGCCCTCCCGCTCGGTCAGCGACAGCACGACGGCCTTCAGCAGCTCGGCCGGCACGGGCTCGCCCGCTTCGAACATCGTATCGGCCAGATCGACGGTCAGCGTATCGCCCTCCTGGGCAACCGCGCTGACGGTCGTCTCCTCGGAGGCAACCCGCTCCAGCGTCTTCGGGTTGAGCGGCCCCGCAATAATTTGCTTCAGCGTCGCCTCGATTGGATTGTCGGACGGCTCCACGAGGCGGGTGACCGGCACGAAGTAGGACTTGCCCTCCTCGCTGTAGCTGGAGAAATAAAGCGTTACCGGCATCGAGCGCAAATAATTGACCGACTCGGATTTCTCCACGTTGATTCCGAACTGGCGGTTCAACGGGATATCCAGCGGGGTGCCGTTTTTCGGCATCTCATTCAATTTATGTGAATCCATCCACAACTGAACGTTCTCCACGTCGGGCAGCGAAGTGAGCGTCCACGTGATCGCCTCCAGCATCTGCCGTTCCTCTGCCGGTTCATAACTGGCGAACTCCTTCGAGAGCTCCACAATCGCCAGCTTCTGATCCGGCTTCAGCGTCACATTCGTAACGCCTGTCCCTTGGGGCAGCACCGCCTCGAATCCGGCAGGAAGCTTGGCGCTGTGCAGCCCCTGCTTCACGAGCAGCTCAAGCGAGGCTTGCGCGAGGCTCTTCGCGTCTGCCGCATCCCACTGGTAAGAGATGGGGGCCAGATATCCGTTCCGATCCCGCAGATAGACCGTCATGTTGGCGTTCGTCTGAGCATCCTCCTGCCCAGTGAGGCTGGTGCCGGGGGACCCCGCTCCGCCTTCCGCTTCCGTTATCATTCTCGCCTCGATATCAGGCGGAGGCGCGTCAATGGCCCCGTCGCCGCCTCCGCAGGCACTCAATAGAAAAGGGAGTGTCAGTATTACCGCCAGACTTCCTTGCCGCCAACCACTTGTCCGCCTCATGAGCGATACAACCTCCTTCAAGTTCGTTGCAGGAGACGGTGAAGTCTCCCCCCGTTTGTCCTATGTATACGAGCAGGCTGTCCGCTTCATGACAAGTTGTTGGGCCGGATTTGGATGGCGGCGTTTTTCATGGCAGGAAGGAAGGTTATGGGTGAGCGGCGTCGAATACATAAGTGTGGTGGCGAATCCGCACGCTATGGAAATGAACAAAAAAGAGGTGCTCAACGATGAATCAACCGACAGATATGAACATGCCCGCCGAGGCGAAAAAGCCCTATAGTCTGGACAGTGATAAAATCGAGAAAGCCACTCGCGAATGGCTCCATAAGCGGGGTATTACGGTGGACCAGATCGCCGAGCTGGTCATGTTTTTGCAGCGGCAATACTTCCCGGAGCTAACGATGGAATATTGCAAATTTAACGTCGAGCAGGTGCTTTTGAAGCGGGAAGTGCAGAATGCCGTGCTGACCGGCATTCAGCTCGATATTTTGGCGGAGGAGGGCAAGCTTATTCCGGCCCTGCAGGAAATGATCGAGAACGACGAGAGCCTGTACGGGGTCGATGAAGTGTTGGCCTTCTCCATCGTGAACGTCTACGGCAGCATCGGCTTCACCAATTACGGCTATGTGGACAAAATGAAGCCGGGCATTCTCAAGAAGCTGAATGACAAAAGCGACGGCCAGATTCATACGTACCTCGATGATATCGTCGGGGCCATCGCCGCGGCGGCCAGCAGCCGGATCGCCCACCGCAAGCAGGCGGAGCGCGAGGAAGAAATGAAGGCGCTGGAGCCGTAATCCGCCGCCGTTCCGGGAGCTCCGGAACGCTGTCAACGCGAACAGAGCCCGGTTCCGATGGACCGGGCTTGAGGGCTTGCACGGCAGAGGCTCCCGTGAGTCATTGTCAGCACGCAACGAGACCGCCCTGCCCCTGTTACGCAAGGCCGACCCTACTGATAATGCTGTAAATCTGCAGCATTTCTATATGACGTGCGCTCGGTTACGGGAATTGCTGCAAAACTGCATCAATTTCGGATGATTTGCTTGGTTAAGGACAAAGATCAATGAAAATACTGTACTTTTGCAGCAATTTCATCACAGAGGGGCTGAAAGAGGGAAAATTGCTGCCTCCATGCAGGATTTCACTGCCTCATCCCATTCTCCACCGTTTTGCGTGCCGCCCTTTTCCCGCCTGCAGTGTACCCGCCGCCGTTCTTTCCACTTGCACAAATCTCGGTGTACGCGCCGACCCTCTTCACGCTTGGACATCTCGGTGTACGCCCCGCCCTTTTCCCGCCTGCACAATTTCGATGTACGCGCCGCCGTTTTTTCCACTTGCACAATCTCGGTTTACGCGCCGACCCTTTCCCGTCTACAATCTATGTTCGGGTGGCCGAACCAATCTTTTCGCAATGGTTAGGAGAGACTCTCATTGTGTCAGCCGGAGCGGAAGCGGATGGGCCCGGATGCGGGCGGCGAAGTCCGGCGCGCCTGCCCCCGCCGTTCCAGCTCCAGCAGATGAGCGAGCGCTTCCCCCATCGCGAAGCGGAATTGATGGAGGGTGAGGCGCTCCGGGCTGCCGAAGCATTCCACGCATACGTCGTATGCGGTGCGCGCTCCCTCCGCCAGCAGCGCCGCCATGGCCGCCAGCCGCTCCTCATGATGCCGCAGCAGCTCATCGATGCGGGCCGCATAATGGCGGAACGGATGGCGGTGTCCCGGCAGCGCCAGCTCCACCTGGAGGCCCCTCAGCCTCGCGAGGCCCTCCAAATACGATTGGAGCGGCTGCGGGTCGCTCCCCGGCATATAGCTCACATTCGGCGAAATCTGCGGCAGCACATGATCCCCTGCCAGCATCAAGCCGCTGGCGGCATCATAGAAGCTGAGATGCCCGGGGGCATGCCCGGCCGTCTCCAGCACGTCCCAGGTCCGGCCGCCGAACTCGGCCTGCTCGCCGTCGCCGAGGAACTCCACCTCAGGCAGCGGCGCGACGAGCGGAAGGAAGCCGTCCATATGCGATTCAATGGACGCGACGATCGGGGCCGGAACGCCATGCTCCGCGAACAAGGCCATCATCGCTTCGGACATCCGCTGGCCCGGCCCCCACATGCGCAGCGCATGCTCCCACCCGGTCTCCGAGATCGATACCGGGATGTCCAGCTGCCGCTGCAGCCGCCCGGCCATCCCGAGATGATCCGGATGGTAATGGGTTAGGACAATACGGGCGACGGGCCCGTCGAGCTGGCCCAGCAGCGCCGCCCAGCAGGCTTCCGCCTCTACGGTTCCGAGGCCCGGATCGACAATCGTATAGCCTTCCGGCCCGATTAAGATATAGCTGTTCACCCAGCGAAGGGAGTACGGAACCGGAATGCGCGCCTGCAGCACCCCGTCGACCGGACGGTGAAGCTGGACCGGACGGTCCCCTCCCTCCTGCGTATGTCGAATATCGCTCATCTATGTATACCTCGCTTTCCTCCCCGGGAACTGACTCCGGGAGCACTCCGCGAATCCATCCGGCCAAAGTCCTTTTCCAGACCGATCAGCGCCGCCGGCAAGACGGTGGAAGCCGATGGGGATGCGGCCGAACGGCCGCTATGGCCGGTGACCAACCATAATCATGCGCTTGGACTGTCCCTCATCGTAGGCGGCGCCGTCATAGCCGCCATGGACCTGGTCGATGACAAGCCCCGCCTCCTCCATCATTTGCCGAAAATCCGCCAGTTCATACAACCGGACGCGCTCTTCATAGTGTCGCGGCTCTCCGCCGGACGCGTCCGTCAGCGCGATCTCCTTCTTGACGAAGCCGTTCTCGATGCGGCGCCGCTCCTCGATGCGCGTACCGCCGTCCAGCCGTTCCGAATGCGGCACCAGATGTTCCCGGACATAGGACGGGTTCAGAAAATCGACGATAAAGCGGCCCTGCGGCTTCAAGACGCGATGAATCTCCTGAAAGACGCGGGCATTGTCCGCATTGTCTGCAAAATAACCAAATGACGTAAATAAATTCACGACCGCATCATACGGTCCTTCCACAGGCAGCTCTCTCATATCGCCGCGCAAAAACTTCACCTGGCCGCGGGTATCATGCGCCATCGCTTCCTCGAGAAGCACGTCGGATAAATCTACCCCGGTGACCCGGTAGCCCGCTTCCGCCAGAGCCAGCGCATGTCTGCCCATGCCGCAGCACAAATCGAGGATCGATGCGGACGCCGGCAGCCGAAGCCACTCCATCATCCCGTGCACTTCCTGCGTCGCGCCCTGAAAATCCCGGTGGCGGTATACGAGCAAATAATCGCGGCCGAAGCTTCGTTCATACCATTCTGTCACTGCAATCACCTCATCTATTCTATACCTCATTGTAACGGCTGCATTCGCTTTTGCATAGGTGTGCTGCATAGGTGTGCCGGCTACGCGTCTCCCGGTCCGTCCTGACCCGGGATTCTCCATACAGCCTCAGCCAGGCTCTGAGGAAACGTTGAACATCGGCCCCCTTCCCCGAGCATCCCGCCAGCTCCCCTGACCAGCGGAGTTGGGATAGATTCCGTACACCCGGCAGCGGCCGGATCATGCTCCAATATCCGGAGGGGCGGATCGGCTCCCTTACCTCTTCACCCCGCCCATGCTGACGCCTTCCGTCATCTGGCGCTCCTGCAGCGCGCAGGCGGCCATCTCCGGATTCATCCCGGATGCGGCAAAAAAAGCCCTGGGCGGAAAGAACGGAGCTTGTCCTTCTCCCTGCCCAAGGCATTCATCTGCGTATTCTTCTTCAATGGTACCGCGCTGCGAATCAGCTCATCGGTTCCAGCGGCTTCGCATTGCCGTAATTCGGATAAGCCCGCTTCGCCGGCGCCGCCCATTCGACCGCGTTGGCGATGACCCGCTTCACGTTCTCGTTGTAATACGTCGGGTACGTCTCATGGCCCGGACGGAAGTAGAACACTTTGCCCATGCCGCGATGGTAACAGCAGCCGCTGCGGAATACTTCGCCGCCCGTGAACCAGCTGACGAATACCAGTTCGTCCGGCTGAGGAATGTCGAAATGCTCGCCGTACATTTCCTCCCGCTCCAGCTCGAAATATTCCCCGATGCCTTCGGCAATCGGATGGTTCGGAGCCACGACCCATAACCGCTCCTTGTCATTCGCTTCGCGCCATTTCAAATCGCAGCCGGTTCCCATCAGTTTCTTGAAGATTTTGGAGAAATGGCCGGAGTGCAGAACGATAAGCCCCATGCCGTGCAGAACCCGCTGGTGGACGCGCTCCACGATCGCGTCATCCACTTCGTGGTGAGCCATATGCCCCCACCAGATCAGCACATCGGTATCGTTCAGCACCTCTTCGGTCAGGCCGTGCTCCGGCATGTCCAGGGTCGCGTAGCGGATATCGCAACCGGAGCCCAAGCCCTCCCCAATCGCCTGATGAATGCCCTTCGGGTACACTTCGGCAACTTTGGGGTTGTGCTGCTCATGCCGGTATTCATTCCAAATCGTCACTTTGCGTCGGTGTGTCATCGTTGTCTGCTCCTTTCGCGTCCCGCATTCGCCCGCCATGCACCGGGTCGACGGCGGGCTTGCGGATCGCGCCTTCTTGCTTGTATGTTCGGATCCTCAGTTGCGCCGATTGCGGCGGCCTACACCCACCACATCTCGCCGAGCGGCTCTTTCATCAGGAGCGGCTGCAGGTTCTGGACCGCTTTGGTGAAGCCTTCGTCGATGGACATCAAGCCGTCTTCATGCTCGATGCTGACGACATAATCGTAGCCGACCAGACGAAGCGCGCTGACGATATCCGCCCACGTTTTCACGTCATGCCCATAGCCTACGGTCCGGAACTGCCAAGCCCGATCGAGCATCATCGTGTACGACTGCATATCGGTAACCCCATGCTTGTTCACATTGATCGGATCGATGGTCGTATCCTTCGCATGGAAGTGATGAATTGCGTTTTCCTTGCCGAGAATGCGGACCGCCTGCACCGGATCGATGCCCTGCCACCACATATGGCTCGGATCCAGGTTGGCGCCAATCGCTTCGCAGGTCGCTTCGCGCAGGCGAAGCATCGTCCCCGGGGAATGCACGGAGAACCCGCCGTGCAGCTCCAATCCGATTTTGACGCCCCGATCCTCGGCATATTTGCCGACTTCCTTCCAATAAGGAATGATCTTCTCGTTCCATTGCCAGTCCAGAATCTCCTGGTAATCGTTCGGCCATGGCGCTACCGGCCAGTTCGGGTACTTCGCGCCCTCATGATCCCCCGGGCATCCGGAGAAGCCGTTGACGACCGGCACGCCCAGCGTTGCCGCCAGATCGATCGTCGCCATGAAATCGTCATGGTATGCCTTGGCGATATCCTTCTGCGGATGAAGCGGGTTGCCGTGGCAGCTCAGCGCGCTGATGATCAATCCCCGGGACTCGACCGCTTCCTTGAATGCCCGTTGCTTCGCTTCGTCAGCCAGCAGCTCGTGCGGATTGCAATGCTTGTTCCCCGGGTAGCCTCCTGTTCCGATTTCTACCGCTTCGACTCCTTTGGCCGCTACCGTATCGAGCGCCTCTTCCAGTGACAATTGTCCGTACAGTACCAAAAATACGCCTAGTTTCACGTCGCTGCCTCCTTCAGTTCTGCTGCTTCCTCATGAATGTCTTCGCCGTCCAGGCTATGGGTGATTGAATGCCAAGCCAGGTCTTAGTCGAAATAGATGGCTTTGCCCGTACGGGACGATTCGTAAATGGCCTCCAAAATCTCCGAAACGACGCAGGCCTGCTCCGGCGTTACGACAGGCGTCTTATCCTGCTCGATGGCGTCGATCCAGAGACGCATCTCCAGATCCGGAGCGTTCTCGGCCTCTCCGTCATAGAAGTCTACGCCGCCGGCGGTCAATTCGATCTTCTGATCATACAGGCGGCCGTACTTCTCGCCGTTGATATTGAGACCGTTCCACATGTCGGCTCCGGCCTCGGTGCCGCACAGCGTGCACTTCGCTTCTCCGGACTGGGCCACGTTCAGCGCCCAGCTCGATTCCAATACGATCGTTGCGCCATTTTTCATGACGATCATGCCGAAGGCGGAATCTTCGACCTTGAATTTCTCCGGATCCCAGGAGCCCCATGCGTTGGCCGCGTTCGGACGGCTTCCGAGCTTGTGGAAAGAGGAGCCGAGCACGATCTTGGGCTCGTAGTTGTTCATCATCCACAGCGTCAAATCAAGCGCATGCGTGCCGATATCGATGAGCGGTCCTCCGCCTTGCTTCTCTTCGTCGAGGAACACGCCCCAAGTTGGAACGGCGCGGCGGCGAACCGCATGAGCTTTCGCATAGTAAATGTCGCCCAGCGTTCCGTCCTCGCACAGCTTTTTCAAATATTGGCTGTCCGAGCGGAAGCGGTTGTTGTACCCGACCGTCAGCTTCTTGCCCGTGCGCTTCGCGGCCTCGACCATGCGGCGCGCGTCGGCGGCCGTCTTCGCCATCGGCTTCTCGCTCATGACATGCTTGCCGCTCTCCAGGGCGGCAATCGTAATCTCCGCATGGGAATCGTTCGGCGTACAGACGTGAACGATGTCGATGCTGCCGTCTTTTAGCAGCTCCTTGTAGTCGGTATATACTTTCGCGCCTTCCGCGCCGTATTTCGCCTTGGCTTCCTCCGCACGCTCCGGAATAATATCGCAAAACGCGACCATCTGCACATTGTCCAGCTTCTTGAGGCTTGGCATATGCTTGCCGTTCGCGATTCCACCGCAGCCGATAATTGCGATCTTGTAGATGTTAGACATATTCATTCTCCTCCTGTAGGCGTTGATTCATATAAGTTAGTCGGGATTGCGATTTGCATAAGATGAATGATGCTCCGTGACCGCCGTCTCAGCACCCCAGATTGTTCTTGATCCATTGTCTGCTGTTGCGGATGCTCTCCAGGCTCGGGCGCTGGCATTCATCCTGCTCGACAATAAGCCACTCCGCTCCGGCTTCCTTCGACGCGCCGGCAATGGCGACCAGATCGAGTTCGCCTTCTCCCAGTTCGACAGTGAGCGGGCGTCCCTGCTCATCGCGCCGCAGATCTTTGTAATGAACCAACGGAATCCGTCCCTTGCAGCTTGCAATGACAGTAAGCGGGTCGTACCCGGCATACTGCACCCAGCAGACATCTAGCTCCGTGAAGAGCTTCTCTGCGGGAACGATCCGGAACAATGTATCGTATACCGTATCGTCTCCGAGTTTTCTCGTAAATTCAAAATCATGGTTATGATAGCCAAGCTTAATTCCATGCTCGGCGAGCCGGTCGGATGCATTCGCCAACTGCTCTGCCGTATGCAGCAGCGCTTCGAGAGAGTTGTACCGGGACTCCGGAAGCCACGGGCATGCGATGTACCGGTTGCCGATCGCCGTGTTCATCTCGATCTGCTCGTCGAGGTGTTCGACCAGCTGCTCAATGCTGACATGGGACCCTGCGGCAGCGAGATTCAGCCGTTTGAGGGCGTCCGCCAGTTCCTGCGGCTTCAGTCCGCCGTAACCGGCAAATTCCACGCCTTCGTAGCCCATCTCCGCTATTTTTTCCAGCGTGCCGATGAAGTTCTTTTCGGTCTCGTCTCTCACCGTATAAAGCTGAACTCCGATTTTCATGGACCAAGCACCTCTTTTAAATTCAATATTGGATAGGCTGCCTTATTTATTCGCCGCGCATTCCTCTGAAAAGGTTTACATCGGACTCATTCATTGTGCCACATTGTATCCGGGCTGTGAATGAAGGATATCTTTTTTACATGAACAATCTTGCTATTGTCTGATATAATCGATGTATGTGACAACATAAAAAGAAGGGGGATGCACATGTCTCAATCCAGTGAACCGCGACCGGACATCTCCTTGCTGTTCGCCGGGCATGCCCGGCACAGCAAAGCAATGACGCTCGTCATTCCCGATCTGAAGCACTACCTGGTCCGTATCCAGCTGGAGGGCAGCGGCCACACGTGGCTCGACGGAGGGTACCAGGAGTTGAAGCCCGGCGATCTCCTGATGCTCAGCCCGGGCGAATATTATGATCTGAAGATTGGCTACCGCAATCCCGAGGCATCCGATCCGCTTCGCAAAGTGCACAGTCTCGATTATTATATGATTCTGAACGGCCCCTGGGTCGAACAATGGTGGTCGAAGCGCGAGCGCCCCGGCAAGTCCGCGATCGGCATCGACGACCATCTGCTGTCCCTCTGGCGGGAGATTATGCAGGAGCAGCGCCTCTTCGGCTCGATCAAGGTGAACGATATTGTCAAGCATCTCACCTTCGCCTTCTTCGGGATGCTCGAGCGGACGCTGACGGAACGTACGCACCCTTCCTTCGTGAATATGAACCGGACGGCGCAGCTCGCTCACAGCATCAAGCAATATGTCGAAGTGCATGCGACCGAGCCGTTCTCGCTCCAGGATGCCGCCGATTCCGTTCAACTGAGCGTATCGCGGGCGTCCCATGTGTTCAAGGAGACCTTTCAGCAGTCGATTATGGATTACGCGATCCAGGTACGGATTACGCTTGCCTGCGAACGAATCCTGCATGGCTACATGCCGCTGGAGCAGATTGCCGAGATGTGCGGCTTCCAGAGCTACTCCTATTTCTACCGCACCTTCAAGAACCGGATGGGGTTGTCCCCGCGCCAATTCCGGGATCAGCGCCAGCTCGCGGCCGAATCTTAAGCGCCTGCTTTGAACGTCCTAAAAGGAACTGGATGTTTGCACCTTTTTCCGGCAGGTTGAGCCGCGAGAAGCAGGGACGGGGTTGCCTCTGTGCGGGTAAAAGCGACTTAGAGGACAGCCCCTTTCATCTTTCCTTATAGCGATAGCTTGGTTTTATATCATTTCAGACCTCCTCCCCCGTCCCGGATTCGGGCAACAATTCGAGATATTTGTGTCTTTCCTTCCCCCCGCCTTGTAATCTCTGTACCGATTGACTATGATAAGAGTGAAATAATAATTTTCATGACAGAGCATGAAATTATCAAAATTTTTTTCATTCTATCTAACCGTAAAAGGATGATTGGTTTGTCCACAATATTGCAGGCGATCCGGCAAAAATTCGAAGAATATCACCCGCAGGAGCGGAAGCTAGCCGACTACATTTTGCAATTTCCGGGAAATGTAGTGTCGATGGGCATAACGGATTTGGCCGAACAGTCAGGCACCTCGCCCGCGACGGTGACGAGATTCTGCAAATCGCTCCTCTTCCGGGGATATCCAGATTTCAAGACGAAGCTCGCCGCCGATCTGGCACAGCAAAGCGTACCGCTCACTTACCAAGACATCATTGCAGGCAACCCGCTGCCAGACATCATTGCCGCTATCGAGACCAACCATATCCGCTCTATCTCCGATACGACCGGATTATTGGATCTGGAGACCTTGGAGCAGGCCCTGCAGGCGCTTCTTCATGCCCGGCAAACCGATCTTTACGGCATGGCCACTTCCGGAATCGTGGCGTTGGATTTCTATCAGAAGCTCATTCGCATCGGCAAGCAGGCATCCTGCTTCTCCGACCCGCATATGCAGATTACATCGGCTTCCCGGCTCGGACCGGGGGATGTCGCCTTCGCCATCTCCTATTCCGGCGAGACGCCGGAGACGATCGAGGCGCTGCTGTGCGCGAAGGAACAGGGGGCGACCGCCATTTCCTTGACGAAGGTGGGAGCGAACCGTCTCGCTTCGCTGGCGGACATTCGACTGTTCGCCTCCTCGCTGGAGGAGGGCATCCGCCGCGGCGATATGGCCTCGCGCATCGCGCAGCTGCATATCATCGACATTCTGTTCGCGGGCATGACGAGTGAGGAGTTCCACGAACGCATTCCGATGCTGGAACACTCGTACCGGATGGTGCGGAAGTATCGTAAAGCTAAAGGGAGGTAACACCAACACAATGAATATTTTGACGTTCGAGACCAATGAAGAATTGAACCAGAACGGGGCCGCCATTATTGCGAGCCTCGTGCAGACGAAGCCTCATGCCGTGCTTGGCATGGCGACGGGAAGCACGCCGATCGGCATCTATCAGGAGCTAATCCGGCTCTGCGGGAAAGGATATGTCAGCTTCAAGCAGGTCACCTCGTACAATCTGGATGAATATGTCGGTCTGCCTTCCGATCATTCGGAGACATACCGCACCTTCATGAACAAGCAATTATTTGATCACATCGACATTGATAAAGCGAACACCCATGTGCCTGACGGCAACGCATCCGATCTGGAGGCTGAGAGCAAGCGCTACGACAAAATGCTCTCCGACGCCTCCATCGACCTTCAACTGCTGGGCCTGGGCCATAACGGCCATATCGGCTTCAACGAACCTGACCGCCACCTGCAGAGCCGCACGCATGTCGTCACGCTCAAGGAAGAGACGCGCCAGGCGAACAAGCGCTTTTTCAACTCGATTGACGAAGTGCCTACGCAGGCGATTACGATGGGCGTCGGCTCCATCCTGAAGGCGAAGATGATCATGCTCGTCGTCCGCGGCGCAGACAAGGCGGACATCGTTCATCGCGCGCTGACTGGCCCGATTACGACCGATATCCCGGCTTCTCTTCTTCAGACCCATCCGAACGTCGTCGTATTACTCGACAAGGAGGCGGCAAAGCATTTCCATGAATAAGTCAACATTTACGGTGAAGCAAGCTCGCGTCGTAACGCCGAACGGCATCCTGACGGATGGCGTCGTCCGCGTAGAGGATGGGCGCATTGTCTTCATCGGAACACCAGCACAATTGTCGGACAGAGATCGCTCAGGGCTTGACGAAGCCATCGATGCCGAAGGCGGGTACTTGCTGCCCGGGTTCATCGATGTGCACGTGCACGGCGGCTTCGGCGCCGACTTCATGGACGCGACAGCGGAGGCGTATGACACGATTACGCGCTTCCATATGGAGCATGGCACGACGGCGATGCTCGCCACGTCCATGACGCAGTCCCGCGAAGCGCTGGACAAGGTCGTCGCGGCCGTCGACGCTTATATGAAGCGGGATATGCCTTATGCCCAGCTGGCGGGTCTTCACCTCGAAGGACCGTTCGTCAATCCGAAGTACAAAGGGGCGCAGAACGAAGCCTATATGCTCGATCCGCAAATCGAGTGGCTGGAAGCTTGGGATAAGAACCATCCGGGCATCATGAAGCAATTGAGCCTCGCTCCGGAGCGGCAGCATGCCATCGAAGCGATCCGCTGGTCTCGGGATCACGGCATTAACGTGGCGGCGGCCCATACCGACGCGACATTCGAGCAGGTGACCGAAGCGGTCAATGCGGGCCTGAACCAAGCGGTGCATACATTCAATGCGATGTCCCCGGTCCATCACCGCAATCCGGGCGTCGCCGGCGCCGTCCTGACCGACGATCGGATTACGGCCGAAGTCATAGCGGACGGCCATCACGTGCATCCCGCATGCATCAAGCTGCTCGCCCGCTCCAAAGCGCCAGGCAAGCTCGTGCTTATTACGGACGCGATGTCCGCGGCGGGCATGCCGAACGGAGCTTACGAGCTGGGCGGCCTCCCGGTCACCGTGAAGGACGGAGTGGCCCGGCTGACGGAAGGCGATTCGCTGGCAGGGAGCACGCTGACGATGATCGGCGCCGTCCGCTTCGTCATCGAGCAGGTGGGCCTGTCCGTCGAGGAAGCGTCCCGCCTCGCGAGCATCAATCCGGCGAAGCAGCTTCGCATCGATGACATCACCGGCAGCATCGAAGTCGGCAAGCAGGCCGATCTCGTCTGGACCGACCGCGATCTGAACATCCGCCGAGTCTGGGTGAAGGGGCGCAGCCATATGCAGCAAGCCTAAGCCCGTCTCCATTCACGCCTATTTAGTATCAAGGCCTGTGCTCCCGAGCACGGGCCTTCTCTATGCAAGGGAAGAGGACAAAAAAATTAGCGTCTAACTGCCAGACCCTGTGCGGGGCACCCGGCAGATGACGCTGTGATCTATTGAATGCAAGCCGTAGCGACTTGCTCATTCAAGAACTTCTCTCCTTGGGTAAGGTGCTGCCGCAGGAGCAGAAGTTAACAATGGTCAGGGCGATGGGCTTATCATCAGATTTTTAACTCCCCAAGCTTGATCAGTTCGACAACCGCTTGCGACCGACCTTTCACATTTAATTTTTGCATCACGTTGGAGATGTGGTTTCGGACTGTCTTCTCGCTAATGAACAGCAGTTGCGCGATGTCGCGGGTCGTTTTGTCTTGAACAAGCAATTCAAAGACTTCGCGTTCACGGTTCGTTAACAGGAACTTGCTTTTGTGATCGCTACCCTTCAAGTGTCACCCCTCCTTGCCCGAATTTTTGTTATTTAACAAGGTTAAGGGATACAGTCAAAGTTATAGTATGAAGGGCATTCTTACTTGGTGCGATGCTTCTCAAAAATGGGCCTATCCTCCGCTTCCGCATAAACCGCGGCGGAATGCCGCAAGATAATTCCTATGTAGCGAAAAGGACCGCGCTTCTCTGCCAAAAGCGCAGACGCGGTTCCTTCCCGTTTGTTATCTCAAGCCGGGAGCCATATTGTTCAGCCGTCTCGGATGAGTATTGGTCATTTGTCTCGTGGTTCCATATTCTTGTGTTGGGAAGATACGATAAACCATTTCTTGAAAGTCGTTGGCGAATCCCGACAACGGACGGCCTTCTTTCGAGCTCTTCATAAACTCATTCATCCGTTTGACGAAATCCGGGTTGGATGACACGTACACTTGTTGGCATTGCGGAGCATCTTTTTTGACAATCTCGGCAATGCGGTTCTTCAAGTCAGCCGATATATCGCTGCTTGTGCGCATGTCTACGCTGTTATTCAAGGTATGGCTCTTGGAACGAGCATCGAGATTTCCGGTACCGCCTCGGCTGCTGATGCTTTTCGCTCCGGTCCCGCGGTGATGGGTTCCCTTTGCCTTCAGATGATGCGCTCCCTTGCCCGTTCCCTTCGTCTTCATAGCCGTGTCCGTCGATACGGCTACATAAGCATTGTTGTTGGTCAGCATGACGTTCGCTGATTTAACTCCCTTCATGCGGGCAATTTTGTCAGCGATTTTCTTGTTCATGTGCATATTGGTCATGGAATGAGTCCCAGTGCCGTAACCATGCAGACGGCTGCCGTCTACTCCATAACCCGTCATGCCATAATTATGCGTTCCATAGCCATGTGTGCCGTATCTATGGGTGCCATACATGCCGTCTACGCCGTAGCCGCGTGTACCGGTGCCGCCGACGCCGTAACCGCGTGTACCCATTCCGTCTACGCCATAACCGCGAGTGCCTGCTCCATCAACACCCCAGCCGCGAGTGCCGATGCCGTCTACGCCCAAGCCGCGCATACCGTCGCGAGTACCGATGCCATCGAGGCCGTAGCCGCGGGTACCGATGCCGTCTACGCCATGGCCCCGAGTGCCGATGCCATCAACGCCCCAGCCCCGAGTGCCGATGCCATCAACGCCCCAGCCGCGGGTGCCGATGCCGTCCACGCCCAAGCCGCGAGTGCCGGTACCGCCGACGCCGTAGCCGCGAGTGCCAATGCCGTCTACGCCATAACCGCGAACACCGTCTACTCCATAGCCTCGTGTGCCGTAGCGGTTGCCGTTATATTTGTTGGCGTTGGTGTCCAGATTCGGATTCATGCCCAGAGGGTAGATTCCATCATGGGTTGTGCGGGTACGCATGTTATTGCTCTTTGTGGTGACATTGTCTCTTGTCGTCGCGCAGCCCGTCAACCCCATGGACATGACCATTGCCGCTGCCAACGTGAGCAGGACCATCTTTTTACGCATCGCTTTTCCTCCTTGTGTAGATGATTTCAAGTGGATTATCACCACACTTAGCATGCGCCCAGGCCGGGATGTTATCCCGATAGGTTTTACCGTCCCTGCCACTCCTTTCTCCGCTTTGTAAATTTCCGCAGCAAGGCAAGATCCCTTTCATATCGGTGCCCGGATACCGGCATACCTTTTCGTTGACAAGGGAGCATCGGAGCAGTATTATTTAGTACCAGGTACTAATATTCGCATACCGGAGGGAAACCAATGCCAATAACACGTTTGCGTACGAAAGCCCGCATTACCGCTTTTGGATCTTTTGTCCCCGAGCGCCGCTTGACCAATGACGATCTGGCTGCGATGGTGGACACCAATGATGAATGGATCGTGAGCCGGACCGGGATGAAGGAACGCCGGATTGCCGATCCGGACACCTACGCCTCCGATCTGGCGGTGAAGGCGGCCCATGATCTGGCGGAGCGCCACGGAGTTGACCTGCGGCAGGTGGATGCCGTATTGGTGGCCACGTCCACTCCGGATGCTTTTTTCCCGAATACCGCGGCTCTTGTCCAAGCTCGGCTCGGAATGGATAATGCGCTGGCTCTCGATATTTCCAATGCGTGCGCTGGCTTCGTCAGCGGACTTCAGTTAGGGATTGGCTTAATCGAAGCGGGCCTGCATCAACGCGTACTCGTTATCGGAACCGAGGTATTGAGCAAGACCGTAGACTACGCCGATCGGAGCACCTGCATCCTGTTCGGCGATGGCGCCGGAGCGATGCTGCTCGAGGCGGATGAGCGCAGAGACAGCTTTATCGCCTCTTTGTCGGAC
Source organism: Paenibacillus dendritiformis (assembly GCF_021654795.1). Classification (NCBI taxonomy): domain Bacteria; kingdom Bacillati; phylum Bacillota; class Bacilli; order Caryophanales; family Paenibacillaceae; genus Paenibacillus; species Paenibacillus dendritiformis. The sequence goes on along the minus strand of NZ_AP025344.1, from coordinate 1,431,102 downwards.
ACGACGGGAGACACCGATGCGGTCTTATACCGTCGGGCCACCGCCGATCGGATTGGAGATGTGGAGCTTAGAGAGGATGGGAAATTGGTGCAAAACGGCCGCGTACTCTATAAATGGGCGCTGCAGCAAATCCCTCTCGGCATCGGAAACATCTTGTCCGCGCTGCAATGGAATTCGGATGCGGTGGACTGGTTCATTCCGCACAGCGCCAACCTGCGCATGATTGAAGCGATTAGCGAACGAAGCGGCATTCCCATGGAACGGACGTTAACGAGCGTCGCCTGCTATGGCAACACATCGGCGGCAAGCATTCCGCTGGCCATCTCCCTCGCTCTGGGCGAGGGGAAGCTGAAGCCAGGGGATACGACGCTGCTGTATGGGTTCGGAGGAGGCTTCTCTCAGGCGGCGCTTCTGCTTCGCTGGCCAGAATTGCGTTGAGAGCAATAAAAAGACACGGCTTCCCGCGAACGGCAGCCGTGTCTGATTTTTTACTTCTGAGCGGATTCAGATTCTTCGCGCTTCTCCACATCCTGCCACGTCTGAACCGCTTCCTGGAAGGATGACTCCTCGACCGGATAGGCCCATCCTTCGCCATCCGGGATGATCCACATATGCTCCTCCTTCATATACCCGCCATATCGCTTCGTGACCGCTTTTTCTTGCGCCTCTCCCGGGTCAACGGCTTCCGGCTGCAGGGTAATCGTGAGCGTCCAATCCGGCTTTGCCCCGGATCCCGTCAGGGCATCGGCGCGTTCCGGCTCGCGATCTGTGTTCAGGAAACGGAAGGCATTGAGAAGCGAGGTTGCTTTTTCTTGCGTTAACTTCTCGCCATTCAAGCTCCAATTCTCCCCTTCATCTGCCGAAGAATCCTTTTTGGTGTCTCTTCTCAGATCGAAGGTCTGCCCGTCCCCTGTCCACTTGAATTCCCGGACTTCCTCCAGTGCGAATGTCAACGGTTCTTTCCGGGAGAAATCAAAGAGAGAGCGCTTCAGGCCCGACAACTCGGATTCGGCTACTTGAAAGACTGTCTTTGCTCCAGCGATCCGGGCGTAGACCGTTCCGGGAACCGGGGTGTTCCCTCCGACCTCAATCCGGCGGACATTCCCTCCTTCTGAAATGGAGTAGACGGCAGCGGGATGATCCAGGCCGTATTTCGCCAAGTCTTCGGCATCCTCTTCCACCACGGCTTGCCCCGTTACCCCGGTAAACGTCGAAATCCAATCGGCCGCCGCATAAGAGCTTACCGGATAATCCTCGTTCCCCTGCACCTTCCAATCTTCCTTTACCTTAACCAGCTTCAGCTTTTTCCCGCCGGCATCCAATTCAATGGCGTTCACTTGTTCCGCCTCCGCCTTCACGAGGACAGGCGCAGATTCCGCTTCCTTGCCGGTCTCGAGAAAAAAATGATTCGACGATGCATACCAATACAGTATGCCGAAAACAATAACCAGCAGAGCAGCCGGCATCAGCTTTTTCATGACGCATGTCTCCTTCTCCACCACAGTCCCGCTCCAATCAGGAGCAGCACGGCCGGGAATCCGATCACGGTCACCCATAAAATCGTTTTACCTTGAGCCGGCGTCAAATACGCTAGCTGGTAGGCGGCCTTTTCGCGGGGCCGAATCGTAACCTGATCCTGATTCTCCTCGAGCCAGTGAATACTGTTCAGCGCGAAGTCCCGGTTGCCCTGGGTATAAATATAAGCATCCGCCATATAGCTCGAACCGCCGATGACAACAGCTTTTGGCTGCCCGTCCTTCGACTTGACGACCGCCCCGAGTGTCAGCGGACCCGGGATATCCTTGTCGTCCCGTTCGCTTCCTTCTTGGACCAAGCGCGGGATATCCGTTTCTCCATAGGCCTTGTCAGTCGTGTGCAATATTTCTCGCGCCTCGAACGCATCGTTCTCTCCGATCTTGAGCGGAATGCTTAACGACAAGGTCATCATCATGCGGTACTGGATAAGCTTCTCTGTCATTTCATGCTCGTTATAATCCGGCATGATCGTGAACGGATCATACAGCAAGCCTTCGGACGGCTCGACAGCGACCGAGTTCGTGCTTTCTACGCCGAGCGACTTCAGCAGCCGATGAATATTCGGCCATTCCGTGGCCATCTTTTCATCGAAGCCAAGCGCAATGTACAGCTTTCCTGTCCCTTCTACATACTTCTGGAGGAGTTCCGCTTCCTTATCGCTCACATCCTGCTTCATGCCGACTAGCATCACGAGATCGGCATCCTCCGGCACGCTGCCCTTCTGCAGCAGGTTCAGCTCCTCAAGCTCCACATTATCCTCCTGCAAGCTGGTTCGCAGCACATTCATTTGCGCCATCGTCATTTCCTGATGCCCGCTTAGAACGTAAGCCTTTGTTTTTTTGTCAGAGGCAAGGCTTCGCAGCGCCTGCGTCATTTTTTCCTCGCCGCTGAATTGATAAGAATACCCCTGTCCGGCTTGGAACATTTCAAATAAGCCAACTGTTTTGCGCTGGCTTCCCTGCTCGAATACAATCGAGCTTGCCGTCAGCTTATACTGCTCCGCCAGCGAAGGCTCCTTCAACAGATCATACCGCTTGAACGAAATATGGCGGTTGCGCTTGGCATATTCCTCCGCCATGTCCGCAACCTCGCGAACCAGCACTTCATCATCGTTCGGGGTGGTGAACAGCTTGATCGCGATCGGCTTCTCGACGGAAGCCAGCGCCGAGAGCGTCTGCTCCGACAGCGTGAAGGATTTGTTCTTCGTCACGTCCCACTGCCATCCCGGGAAGGACTGGAATATATAAGTAAGCAGTACGAAAATTCCTATTACCGCGGCCGAGATAATTGCCGCATTTCCACGACGCAGCCATGTTTTCATCTTCATGTTACCTCCACCGCTTTCTGTCCAACACTTGAATGCTCAGCACGAGGAATACGGCCGACAGCGTCAAGAAAAAGAGAATGTCAGCCCCGTTGATTACGCCTTTCATGAACGACTCCAATCGCAGATTCATGGCGAATGGCGCAAGCCAGCTTCCCCATTCCGGAGAGGTGGATGCGGGCATATCGAGCAGCCAGAAGGCTAGCAGCATGACTACGCCCGCAATCGCCGCCACCATCTGGTGCTGGGACAGAGTCGAGGCGAACAAGCCGACGGCAGCCATCGTTGCGCTGAGCAGCAGCATCCCGAGAACCGAAGTAAGCAGCACCGGCCAATCCAGGGGGCCGAAAAAGGACATGATAAGCGGGTACAGCAGACTAAGACAGACGAGCAGCACCATGACGACGAGAGCCGCCGCATATTTGCCAAGCACAATATGGCTCAACCGGGCCGGCGAGGTGAATAGCAGCTCATCCGTGCCTTGGCGGAATTCGTCCGCCAGCAAGCGCATCGTCAACAGCGGTATAACGAACACATACATGAAGACCGCGTTGCCCGAGACAAGCCGGAAATCAATGATGCTGGGCTGGAACATGACGAAATTCAAATAAAACATCATGCTGGAAATAAGCACATAGACGGCAAACGCCACATAAGAGGCCGGCGAGGTAAAATAAGCTTGCAGCTCCTTCCGGTAGATCGCTCGAAATCTACGCATCCTGCTGCACCTCCTCCTCGGTCGTAAGCCGAATAAACACGTCCTCCAAGCTGGTGGCGTCGCGCCTCATCTCGAGAATCGGAAATCCCGCCTTCGCAAGCGCGAAAAAAATAGACTCCCGCGCATCCGCCTGTTCGATCGGGGTGACCCGAAGCGCGACGATCGGGAGGCCGGAATCCGGCTCCTCCGCCGCAGCTATGCTCCCGGATTGCACGCCGGGGCCGGGTCCAGGCTCGACGCTGCCATTCGCTTGCGTCTCCTCCGTTGTGTTCCCGCCGGCAGGCTCTTTATCCTCTCGAAGGACATCAACAGACGCGACCTCCGGAAGGGCTGTCAAAATTGAAATGATGTCAGACTCTTGGCCCTTTACCTCCAACTGCAGCGATGACGCTTGTCCCATCACCGCACCCAGCCGATCCTGCCGTTCGTCCAGCACAAGACGGCCCTGATGGATGATGAGAACCCGATTGCACAACGTATTCACCTCAGGCAAAATATGAGTGCTGAGCAGAACGGTATGCTGCTCTCCCAATTCACGGATCAGCTCGCGTATCTCAATAATCTGATTTGGATCGAGTCCGGACGTCGGCTCGTCCAGCACGAGCAGATCGGGCTTGTGGATAATGGCTTGCGCCAAGCCCAGCCGCTGCTTGTACCCTTTGGACAAGCTGCGAATCATCTGCTTTTCTCTTCCGCGCAGCCCCAGCTTGTCCAGCATTTCCGCGATGCGCTGCCTCTGCTCCCTTGCAGGTACCCCTCGCAGATCCGCGATAAAGGATAAATACGCCTTTACCGACATGTCGGGATAGAGGGGCGGGGTTTCGGGCAAATAGCCGATTTTGCTTCTCGCCCGAGCCCCGTGCTCCGCCATCGTCAAGCCGCCGATCGAGATGCTTCCGCGAGTCGGGTTCAAGTACCCGGTAATCATGCGCATCGTCGTCGTCTTGCCTGCCCCGTTGGGCCCCAGGAAGCCGACAATCTCGCCTTGCTCGATGGCGAACTGAAGATTCTCCACGCCCCGGCGTTCGTCATACCATTTGCTGACGTTGTTCACTTCTAACATCGTAGACCTCCCGTTTCCTTTGCGATAGCGGCGCACCGCCCGGGGCGGCGCGCCACAGTCTGTCTTCCCGATCATAAGCCGGCATTTCTAAAACAAGATTAAACGGAAATGAAACGAAACTTAAAAAAATATGTCTATTTTGTGAACGTTTATCGTTTTCTTCTCATCCTATTTCCCCGGCGGAGCCGGAAGTTTCTGTTCCGTCCGCGGGCTCCCATCCTTCCCAGCCAATGGCGGCTGCGAAGGCGCCGCTTCGTCCTCCCCCCTGCGCGCGGATGCGGGCGGCGGGTTAAGGGCATCCCCCGAATATCGTCGGGCGACCCAGCGGAAGGAACGATATCGTGCAGGATCTCCGCGGGAATCCGCCGTGCCTGGGAGAGCAGCGGTCCATGCTCCGGCATGCCGGGAGACACGCGCCGGAATGTCCCGCTATCCGGATCCGCGATGAACACATCGGGAGTGTCCCCCTGCAGGACCCGGTATTTGTCCCGATGGTGCAGCACATGGCTAACCAGCAGCTTCTTCAATCGCTCGCGGAATACGGCATGACCGTACACGCGAACCGCGTTCTTTCTGTTGCGGATTCCCGCCATTTTCCATGCCGAAGGGCTGCGGGTCATCTCAAGGACGGCCCAGGTCAACCGCGCCTCATTCCCGGTCTCAATCGAATAAGCGAAATTCCCCGTTGCCGCTTGAATTTCGGCTAAGCCGCCCGACGCGTATGAGAGCACCGCTTTGCCGAATATCATCCCTTCCAGAGCCGTCAACCCGAACCCTTCCGGCAGCAAGCTGGGCACTACGACAATATCCATCGCCGGGTATACATGCTCCACCGACGGCTCGAACCGGATGAACCGGAAGCGGCCGGCGTAGGGAGATTTTGCAATCATGCCGAGGCAGGCTTCATAGTAACCGTGATCGGCGGGTTCTCCGAGGATGATGAAGCGGGCAGATGGCCGCTGAGCCGCCACTTTCAGCGCCATCCGGACAAAGTGGTCCAGCCCCTTTTCCGGATAGATGGCAGCCGATATATATCCGATCAACACATGTCGGGGGGATATCCTCAATCCTCTTCTTTTGCCGCGGCGGAAGCGGGACCAGGAGCGGGGCTGAAGGGCATTCGGGCGCCAGGATGGAGGCAGCAGATAGAGCGGGGTGTCTACCGCCCACGGGCGAATCGGTTGAAGCGTCGTCTCCGACGTGCCGATAATGCCGTCCGCATGCGAGCTGATAAGTCCAGCCGCCAGAGCGGTATGCGGATTGTCGGCGATGGTCTCATTGATGACCCACAGAGCGGGAATCCCCAGGGATGTGGCTGCCGCGGCCGGAAGCGGGTGGACCGCCGTATTCGTCAAGACAAGGTCGGGCTTCATTTGCTCCAGCAGGTTGACGACAGCCCCGAATTCGGGAGCCCGCTTCCAACGCTCCAACTCCTCCCGCAGATCGGGTTCCGGCCGGAGGAGAGAGTACATAAGCGGGCAGGGCAAAATCTCGCTGCGAATGCCGACAGCCCGGGCAAGAGCGGATAATCGGCCTTCCTGGGGCACAATCATCATGCATTCATACCAGGCGCTTAATTCTTGAGCGAGAAAAAGCAGATGCTTCTCCGCTCCGGTAATATAATCTTGGTTGCATAGATGCGAAAATAACATCATCGTCGGTTTCATTGCGCGGCCCGTTCTCCTAAAGATACGGATGCCTTCACCTCCAGAGCAATGGAATGGCACAGGATGAGATCGCCCTGCGATTATACCGCTCTAACCGAAAATGGTGGTCAGCACCTGGTTCAAGCGGTGAGCATACGTATGATCGCGCATCGTCCGGGCCAAAGCGCGGAGCGCAATGTCTCGCCGCTCTTGCTCGTGACTTAAATAGTAGTCTATCTTGGCAAGCATCTCTTGCGGAGAAGAATAGGTCTCTATTTCTTGGCCCGGAGTATAGAATTTGGAGACATCCGATCGCACGTCGGTAAGCTGCAGCGTAGCGCAGGCGCAAATTTCGAATGTGCGCGGATTCGGGGAAGCCGCCGAAATATTGATCCGGTTTTGGTTTACTGTTTCGTCGTCATGTCTGCGGTGCATATTAATCACAATTTTGCTTCCGTTGTACGTGTCTGACGTCTCGTAAGGATCCATCCAGCGATTGAGTTCGATCTGGCGGGCGTATTGTGGATATCGGGGCATCCGATCCCACCATAAGCCGGACAGAACCAAGCCTCGCTTCATCAGTTCAGGCAAAATCGGCTCTAACATCCCAATTCGGCTCCAATAAGCGGAACCGATGAAGCTGATCTCCCTCCGCACCTTCGCGGGGCTGCGAAGGGGCCGGAACTGGCCGGGATAGACGCCAAACGGCAAAAAGTACACGTTCGCCCCAATCGACCGGTAATAGTCGACGCTATTCGCTTCCAAAGTGAAAACATAATCATAATGAGTCACAATGGAGCTCATCACATCGGTATAGTAGGGATCATCCGTAATCCATAGGGCCGTCCGGATCCCAAGCTCCCGCACGGCATCGACTTGCTCTACCGGAAGCTCCATGCCGTCCAGGGCAAAAACCAGATCGGGCCGCTGCTGCCCGGCCACGGCGGCAACGCCATCCCGGGGGCCGCATACGGACACTTGGCTGACCAGCTCTTGCCATGTGTTACGCATGCCTTCATCCATCGGGGCATAAGGGTATCCTTTGCCGGTTGTCACATAGCAGACATGGAGCGGCCGCATCGGTATCGGCTCCCTCGGGATCTTCATGATGACATCCGCCCGCCCGCGTAAATAGCCTTCCTGGAATCCATCATTGAACCCTGCGATGCGTCCTCGATGACGGGCGTTGCCTCGGATTTTATGATTCATATGAATTCGGGCCTGCTGCCTGCGTGAGCGTGATGTACGCATGAAATCGCTCCTTTTACATTCGTTTCTCGCCGGAATGCTGCGATACGATAGACACGGTCTCGCAGATGCTTCATCGATGGTCTGGCATCCATTCATCATATGCCGCTCCGGCAGCTGCATCATGGACGGCTATCCATCCAGGGGCAAAAAGGGCTCCGGACAAACAAAAACAGCCAGCGGCTGCCGTTCGCGGCAATCATCTGACTGTTCATACGCCTTATCCGGTCTGTTCGGAATAGGCCAACTGGTGGCCGTCCTCGAATCCTTTGGCAAAACCGGCATCGAACCCCGATTGATAAGATTCGTCATAGCCCCGCTTGTAGGATAGAGGGGATCCTCTTCTCCTCCTCCGGCGGACGATCCGCTGCCCGCGTTTCCGCAGCTTGCGGGAACGACGGGAGGAACGCCGGCCCAATCCCGTGCGCCCCTCTCCTTTTCGGGCGCGAATGGGTCCGCTGCGCGCTGTCTTGCGCCCTAATTTCCGTGTGCGTGATCGCTTTTTCAATAGATTCACCCTCCTGTACTCCTCGGGTCAAGTACGGCTCCATCGAAGTGAGCTGGATTGAACCAGGGCGTTGCAGGAGTTCCGGTTGTCTTGTGACGGGAACGCCAGCCGGTGATCATCCCGCATAACGCCAGCTGATAATTCGACAGCAGCCGGATATCCTCTTTGATTCCTTTGACGGAGCCTTCCGCATGCTCGGTCACATCCGCAAGGTTCTCCAGCATCCGGGCCAGGGCGGATTGGCTGCGGACGATGGCCTGAATCATTTCCAGCTTAACTTTATCCTCCTGCGATCTATGCATCATGACCGTCTATCTCCCCAAATCAAATTCTCCGCTGAAAGATCCGTCCGAGATCCCGTCTCCCATCGAACCCGAGTCCCCGCGATCAAGAACGGCTTTCATATTCCGGGCGAGACTGAGCTGGATTTTGGTCAATCCGTCGAGGACCTCTACGATTTGATCATGGATCTCCAACGGATCGCTGATTTGCTCTTTATGGGTGACAAAAGCAGACTCCGTCAAATGATTCAACATCCAATTTCGCGTCTTTTCTGCCTCCACCGCTTTAGCTTCCAAAATCATAGCGACATTCCACTGCATCTTGGCTATGGCATCCAATATAAGATGATAGGAGCGCTCTCTGCTCAACCGGACTCCCCCCTATCGATTCATTCTTCGCCAGCGTCGTTCAATTCTTTGATCACCTGTTCGAGCTGCTCGGCCAGCGCCTCTTCCAATTCCGCGATTCCGTTCAGGTAGGCGACGAGATTTTTCGTTAGTGCGGCGGATTGGACCTTCAGTCCGCTCAGACCGGCAAAGTCGGGATTGACGTCCGGCAGGGCGTGAATGATCTGCGCCATCCGCACCGCCACCTGACGTTCCGCATCCAGAACGCGGGCCATGTGCTGATGCGTATGGGACATATGAATAATAATTTCGTCCACAACGTTCTCCATGCTTTTTCCTCCCTGGCAACAAAACGGATCGCGTACAAGTGCTAACTTCGCTTCCTTGTCTTAACATATGCGGTCCACAGGCGAGTGTATACGGGCCACTCGCCCAAAACTGCCCTAAGCCCAGCCTTTTGTGGACCGGGCTTCATCGGACCGTCGCTGCTTACAAATGAAATGAAGCGATGACCGGCGCCGGGATAATCGGAAGCCCCGCTATCAGTTCGCGTCTCTCTTTATCCGTCCGCTGCTGCACCCGGTTCTCCAGCTGCCATCTTCGAAGGGCATGCTCGCTGATGATCTCTCGGTACTCTGCCCCTTGACGCTGGTACCATTTTCCCCCTTCCGTCGTGAAAACGGCCCCGTCCGCAATAGCCCCGTCCGGCTCGGATTGCCGGTTCCACTTATCCCTGGCAACTCCCGCATCCATGGCCGGCCCTGTCGGCCAGCCTCGCAAATCAATTTGCGAGACAGTTACGATCGGGACGCCGATATGGCCGACAAGCGGATATTTGGTGCCGTGCTCGACCCAATAGACCGTATCTGTCAACCCTGTAACCGCGACATGCGTCGGGTAGAAATCATGACAGCGGCCAAGGCCGGGGTCCCTGTTCGCTTCTCTCGCACGCTGAACCAGGTTGAAGGAATTTCCCCATTTCGCACGAAAAAAGGCAGCGTTTTTATCATTGATCGCGATAAACTGGTCCCCAAGCTCCCTCATCGTTACGCTCCCGTAATGATGGATGAACGTATCCCGCGCAATCACGAGCTTGCGTCCGTTAAGACGCACCCGAAGCACATAATCTTCATCTTCGAAATTGCCGATCTCGAAGCCTTCGTCGAAATAGCCGGTCGTCTCGAACAGCTCCCGGCGGAATACGAGACAAAACCCGACAATCCGATCCGTTCCTTGCCATTTCCCCGCACTCGTCACATTATGGGCCGCTGCGAACGAATACATCTCCTCAATATCGCGATAAGGAACTTCAATCTGCTGATCGCCGCTGATGAAATTGGTTACCGGCCCGACCATTCCGATCTTGTCATCGCTTTGGAGGCAGTTGAGAAGGTTGGTGAGCCAATTCGGGGTCACCAGAATATCGTTGTTCAAGATGCAGATCGTCCCCCCCTTCGCCATCATCAGCCCCGTATTGACCGCTCCGGAGAATCCGCGGTTATCCTCGTGGATATGGAAGCGAAGCTTCCCGGTATTCCGGAGGAGATAGGCGGCGGTGCCGTCCGTCGAAGCGTTGTCGACGACGATGATTTCATAGGGGGGCGTCGTATGAGCCTCAATGCTGTCAATACATTTCTCTAACAGTTCGGCCTTGTTATACGTCGGGATGATGATGCTTGTGCCGTCAAAGGGAACTCCGTATTGAGCCTGACCGGCCCGCAATCCTTCCGCATAGCCGCAGGCATACCCCCGCTCGTACCGTTGCTGTCCGCTCCGTCCGGTTGCAGCCCGCATGAAAGATGCGGGGACGCGCCGCTTGCCTGCGGGCACACGGGGAATAATACGGTGGGAACGCACTGGTGGCATCTCGGCGCACCTCCTTCATTTAAGTTAGGATAAATGCATAGTGCCATTTATGATGAGATTCGCCAAATGTCCGAAATCAATAGCGACCTTGCCGAACTGCTCGGCTAGGCGTTGAACCAGGATGACTGCAGGAATGCCTGCGGCGGCGACGGCCAAATCATATTCATGCTTCGCGGCCTCCTGCAGAACATCAGGAATATCATTCATGCCTTTGACCGGGGCGATCGTGCCGGCGATGACCGCCCCTTTGCCAGCAAGAGCCGCGGCAAGCGAAGGGGCCGTATTGCCGATGACGAGCACGCGCCGGCCTTGGATGAGCCGGGACAGATAACCTTCTTCGGCCAATGAATAGTTAATGGTGGAGAGAGTAAACTGGCGTGGCGCGATCTGGATGCCGTACGCTTGAAACACGGGGGAAAGCAGCCCCCGGAAGTTCGCCTCGGGGGCCACCGGCACGCCGATGATCGATGCTGCGCTCACTGCCGCCGCCAGTTGATCCCGGTGGACATAATCCGGAATATTCATGCCCGAATATTCGAGGAATGTCCCCTCTCTCCGCACTAATTCCGCGCTCAGCACCGTACCGTGCGCCAATGCCAGCAGTTCGCCGTCTCCCAGCCGTACCAGCGAGCAAGGTCTCCGTTCCTCCAAAGCCGTCTCCAATGCATGGAACACGTCGGCCGTCCCCATCAGCGGCTTCAACAAATGGCGGACCTGCTCGACTCCCAGAGAGATAACGTCTTCGACCGTCAAATCGGGAAGCAGGGTCATCCCGGGAAGCATCCGGGCGAGGATGCGCTCCCCTCCCTCATACTTGCCTTTGCGGAACCCGTCTTCATAACTGAGCCGACATTCGGTCTCCAGGTCAGGCTGCGTCTCCGGCGAGCCGCCGACGGCCGGGGCAGGAGCCAGCCGATGCTTGCGCTTAATCTGCCGAGCCGGCCGCTTGCCGAAGGGCTGCCCCCGCTTGCGATACAGATGCAAGGCTCTGCGGTACAGGGGTCCCTTACGGCTAGCCCGCACCTTCCTCATACGGAAAACGCGCCAGCGGCGAACCGTCATTTTTGCCATTCGTGTCTCCTCCCTTCCTGGGCTTCATCTGTATGGCGAATGGGACAGCGAGCCGGCTTCGGTGAAGGAATGAGATACCTACCTTCCTTGCAAATACGCTCCGGAGAGTACGCGTTCCCACCATGCGCGATTGTTTATATACCAGGCAACGGTCTGCTTCATTCCGTCGGCCAAGCCTACGCTCGGACTCCAGCCGAGCTCGCGTTCGGTCTTGCGAGGATCGATCGCATACCGCAGATCATGCCCCGGGCGATCGGAGACGAAGGCAATTAGCGATTCCGGCTTGCCCAACTCGTTCAGCACCATCCGCACAACCTCCAGATTGGTGCGCTCCTGGTGGCCGCCGATATTATAGACCTCGCCCGGCTGCCCATGCTTCAAGGCCGCGTCGATGGCTGCGCAATGATCATCGACATACAGCCAATCTCGCACATGAGAACCGTCCCCGTATACGGGAATCGGCCGATCTTGAATCGCTTGCGTGATTATCGTAGGGATGAGCTTCTCCGGAAACTGCCGGGGACCGTAATTATTGGAGCAGCGGGTAATAATGACAGGCATGCCATATGTGCGGGCATAGGAGCGTGCCAGCATATCCGAGCCGGCCTTGCTGGCGGAATAGGGGCTGTTCGGCAGGAGCGGGGAGTCTTCCGTAAATAAGCCGGTCGATCCTAACGTCCCGTACACTTCGTCGGTCGACACGTGAATAAAACGTGAAACGGGATGGCGCCGGGCCGATTCCAGCAATCGGAACGTGCCCAGCACATTCGTGCGGACGAAGGATTCCGGATCGGCAATGCTGCGGTCCACATGGGATTCAGCCGCAAAATGCACGATCGCGTCGAAGGCCCCCTCCTCCATAATCTGTTCGACAGCCGCCGCATCTGTGATATCGGCCCGTATGAAGCGGTAGGCTCCGCGATCGGCAATATGCTGCAAATTATCCGGATTGCCGGCATAAGTAAGTGCATCCAGATTCGTAATGTGGATTTCCGGATGCCGGGCCAGCATATAGAGAATGAAATTACTGCCGATGAACCCCATGCCTCCGGTTACGAGAAGCCGCTTCATAACTCGACCTCCTTCAACTCTTGAGCTGCTTCATGCAGCGACTCGAACGTGCCGGCATCCGTCCACCACGATCGAAGGACATCATACTGCAGCATGCCGGCGGCCGCGTACCGGTTGTTGACATCCGTAATCTCCAATTCTCCGCGCTCCGATGGCGCAATCGCCTCAATATGCTGAAAGACATCGGTATCATACATGTAAATGCCCGTGACGCAATACGATGATGGCGGCTCTTCGGGCTTTTCTTCAATGCGGACGATTCGCTTCGGATCGGCGCTGTCGAAGACAGGCACTCCATAACGATGGGGGTCAGGCACTTCCCGGAGCAACACGCGCGCTTCGCCGGGCCCCTGTTCGGCGAATGCCGCTGCATACGGAGCCAGATCATCGCGGAACAAATTATCGCCGAGCAGCACGACGAATTTCTCGCCTGGTGCAATATACGGCTTCGCCAGCGAGAGTGCTTGGGCGATGCCGCCCGCCTCCTCCTGGATGGCGAAGGTAAGATGAACGCCGCTCGACTGCCCGCTTCCATAATAGTCTGTAAACAAGGACGCCGACATTTTCCCGATGATCATAATAATATCCGTAATGCCCGCCGCACGCAGACGTTCGATGCCATAGCTGACCATCGGATGCCGGCCTACCGGCAGCAGATGCTTATTCATGAGCTTCGTCAACGGATATAGACGAGTGCCTGTGCCTCCCGCCAAAATAATTCCTTTCACTCGGTTTCCTCCTTATCGCAAAGTTGGGAAAGCCTCCGCACTCTCAGCGGTACGGCTTACAGATTGTCTTCCAATAACGGAAAGGGGTGGTGCGCAGCTCCGGGGCGGAGGATGGACATCATCCTCGGTTCCTCCTCTCGGCAATTTGCTCGCGTTGGTGCGTTTCGCTGAAAAATGACGCATTTTCCTCCCACAAGGAATAAAACGCCTCCACATGATCCCCGATGATAAGCTCCGCAACCGGATTTGACGCGCCTACATTCGTGCGGCGTATCCGATTCCTCCCGATTACATCGACCGCGTGCACCGCTTCAATCCGCAGGCCCCGCACCAAGGCAAGCGTCTGGAATTTGGGAGGAACGATCAAATTTTGCACGCCTACGGTATCCAGGGCCCGGCGAGTAATGGCATGCGGCACAGCGGTCAGCGAGTTGGCATGCAAGTCTGCACGGCCCAGACTGCGATTCAGCCACTCCTTGCAGTACGTAATTCCGTCCCGGCTGTAGAAAGGGCCCAGGAACGGACTGATGTCGTTCAGAGCCACATCGATGCCATTGTCGCATGCCCATATAAAAGCGCCCAATTCTTCCGCGGCTATCGGGATATCGGCATCCACGAACAACAAAATCTCCGCATGAGACAGACTCGCTCCGACAGCGCGGCCCACATCATGCCCGAGCGCTTCCGGGTAGTGAATGATGCAGGCATCCTCCGAAGCTTGCTGAACCATCTGCAAGCTGCCGTCCGAGGATCCGTTCACCACGACGATGGTGCGGGACAACGGCAGACGCCCGAGCTCCTTCAGCACTCCTGCGATGCTGTCTTCTTCATTTTGGGCGCATACGATGGCATCGATCGGCCTTGTGGTCGGAATGAGGACCGCTTCCCTCCCGTTCTGATATTTTCCTGTCGTAAATCCAACCCTGAACACTTTCGCCAACTCCCTGACTTCCGCGTAGGTTAAAGGAGCTACACGGTATGGCGCAAGGAACTCGGTGAACCGGCTCTGCATGAAGCGGACGAGGTCCTTATGGGCATCCTGACCCCCCAATGCGGCATACTCGTCGCCGTGCCTCCTTCCCGCATCCTGGGCAGCATGCAGCCATTCAACTCTTGCCTTGGGCTCAGGCAGTTGCTTATGTCCGCGTGTCGAGAACCGATGTCGTCTTATTATTCGGCCCGCCGGAAGCCGGCGGGAGCCTTTTCTTCTTCCCCGAATCGGCCGGCGGCGGCGCGCCGAATGGCGCAGTCCCCGGATAACGTTCCTTGTTCTTCGGAAGGATCGCTTCCTTCTCATGGCATCATGTCACCCGCTCCCGTTGTCTGGTCAAATCCGAGTGGCCGCCCCGGGGGCCCCGCTGTTCCATCAGCCAGAGAATGGCCTGCAAATGATCTTGGCAAATCAGCGATTCCAGCGGATCCCTGCGCAGCCCCCGCACGCGTATCCGGTTCATGCGGCCAACGTTAACCGTATGGACCGCGTGGACATTCAGCCCGCATACAACGGCCATCGTATGCGCAAGCGGCGGAACGGACAGCGCGTCGGCACCGATCAGGTCAAGGGCCCGTCGGCTCAACGCATGCGGAACGGCTGTCAAGGAAGCTCCCCCCAGATCCTGACGGGACAGCATGGCATTCAGTGCGTGCTTTGCCAGGACAACTCCATGCACATCATGCTTTCGGACAGGCCCCTGATACTTATTGAGAGCAACGTCGGCGCCGTTGTTCACCGCATGAACGAACGGGCGCAGTTCCGCCGCAGGCAGCACCATATCGCCGTCGATGAACAGCAGAATGCGTCCCGCCGCAGCTTGGGCTCCAGCGGATCTCCCCTTATCGTGGCCGAGCGGAATGGCGTAGCGAAGAACGCGGGCTCCCATCTCTTCCGCGATCCGGTCTGAACCGTCCGTCGTTCCGTTCGCGACGACGATGACCTCTGTGGCCGGATGTACTTGTGCCGCCCGTTCAATGACACGGGCCAGTGTCCGCCGTTCATTCAACACCGGGATGATGACCGACACAAAGGGATCAGGAGCGTTATGGATTCGATATCGACGTACCGGGCGGCGGGTACGCGTTCGCGCAGAACGATATCTTTTGGAATGGGCCATTGGACGTCTCCCTCCCGGGCAAATTGCACATGTATTTACATCCCATTGTATGAGGCTTAGTCCAGAGTGCAACGGCACATGTGCACATTCGGCCAGCTTCCTTTCATAACCCGGCGGATTTCCCCGGGTGTCGCAAAAAAGCCGCCAGTTGCCAACTGGCGGCTTCCTTGCTTCCCTGGCGTACCGGCGGCAAGCTAGCCGATAGCAATCCAGGATACACAGCCGAACGGCTGTGACTGCGGGTCTTTGCGGTGTATCTCAAGAACCGCGCTGTGCGTTGCTTGCGATTTGAGCACGGCATGGCATTCCGGGTGATTGGTCATCGCGACAAGAACATATTGATTATTCGGGAACGGCTCGTCGAAGGCAATCCGGACGTCTACCCGATCTGTCTCCCCCTGAAGCAGAAATGCACTCATCCCGAATTGCTGCAACGCTCCGCTGCGCGGCATCGAAGTGCGGACGGGAACGAAGGAACAGCTCTCCGGCGTAACCGATCCGGGCTGGAGTGCGATCGAATCCAAGACTCCCTCTTCCAAATGCTCGGCCCGGATGCTCCCCGCTGCGAGATGCTGGCCGGTCACTTCGCCTTCGGCGATATGACGGCCCGTGACTTCGCCTGTACCGATATGCTGGCCCGTTACCTCGCCTTCTCCGATATGACGGCCGATGACTTCCCCTGCGCCGATATGATGGCCCGCTACCTCGCCTTCTCCGATATGACGGCCCGTGACTTCGCCTGCTCCGATATGCTGTCCCGTTACCTCGCCTTCGCCGAGATGACGGCCCGTGACTTCGCCTGCTCCGATATGCTGGCCCGTTACCTCGCCTTCGCCGAGATGACGGCCCGTGACTTCGCCTGCTCCGATATGCTGGCCCGTTACCTCGCCTTCGCCGAGATGACGGCCCGTGACTTCGCCTGCTCCGATATGGCGGCCCGTTACCTCGCCTTCGCCGAGATGACGGCCCGTGACTTCGCCTGCTCCGATATGGCGGCCGGCTACCTCGCCCTCGGCAATATGAAGGCCTCTGACTTCACCCGCTCGGAGATGCTGCCCGCCAATTTCGCCTTTGGCAATATGGCGGGCAGTCACTTCCTCTGACCCGATATGCTGGCCGGTCACTTCGCCTTCTCCGATATGGCGGCTCGTGATTTCGCCTGCCCCGATATGCTGGCCCGTTACCTCGCCTTCTCCGATATGGCGGCCCGTGACTTCGCCTGTACCGATATGCTGGCCCGTTACCTCGCCTTCTCCGATATGGCGGCCCGTGACTTCGCCTGTACCGATATGGCGGCTCGTGATTTCGCCCGCCCCGATATGCTGGCCCGTTACCTCGCCTTCTCCGATATGGCGGCCCGTGACTTCGCCTGTACCGATATGCTGGCCCGTTACCTCGCCTTCTCCGATATGGCGGCCCGTGACTTCGCCTGTACCGATATGCTGGCCCGTTACCTCGCCTTCTCCGATATGGCGGCTCATGACTTCGCCTGTACCGATATGGAACCTCGTTATTTCGCCCCCACCAATATGAGCACCGGCTATTTCTGCTTCGGCAATATGCACGCCTTTTACTTCACCGGAACCAATATGACGGCCTGCTACCTCGCCCTCGGCAATATGAAGGCCCGTGACTTCACCCGCACCGAGATGATGGGAAGCAACCGCACCTTCGCCGAGATGGTGGCCCGTGACTTCACCCGCTCGGAGATGCTGACCGCCGATCACGCCTTTGGCAATATGGCGAGCAGTCACTTCCTCCGAACCGATATGACGGCCGATCACTTCGCCCGTTCCGATATGATGACCCGCCACTTCGCCTTCGGCAATATGACGGCCCGTGATTTCGCCTGAGCCGAGATGATGGCCCATAATCTCGCATTCGGCGATATGGCGGCCCGTAATCTCTGCCTCACCGAGATGCTGGCCCGTTACCTCTCCCTCCGCGATATGACGGCCCGTTACTTCGCCTGTGCCGATATGGCGACCGGTGACCTCGCCTTCGCCGATATGGAAGCTCGTTATTTCGCCCCCACCAATATGAGCACCGGCTACTTCTCCTGGGGCAATATGCACGCCTTTCACTTCACCGGAACCAATATGGCGACCGGCCACCTCGCCTTCGCCAATATGACGGCCCGTGATTTCGCCTGCTCCGATATGATGACCGGCTACTTCACCTTCAGCGATATGGCGGCCCGTGATTTCGCCTGCTCCGATATGATGACCGGCTACTTCCCCTTCACCGATATGACGGCCCGTGATTTCACCTGTTCCGAGCTGAGCGGCTATTTCCCCTTCGGCGATATGGCGGCCCGTGATTTCGCCCGTTCCGATATGATGACCGGCTATTTCACCTTCAGCGATATGGCGGCCCGTGATTTCGCCTGTACCGATATGATGACCGGCTACTTCCCCTTCACCGATATGACGGCCCGTGATTTCGCCCGTTCCGATATGATGAACGGCTATTTCACCTTCAGCGATATGGCGGCCCGTGATTTCGCCTGCTCCGATATGATGACCGGCTATTTCACCTTCAGCGATATGGCGGCCCGTGATTTCGCCTGTTCCGATATGATGACCGGCTATTTCACCTTCGGCGATATGACGGCCCGTGATTTCGCCTGCTCCGAGCTGAGCGGCTACTTCCCCTTCGGCGATATGACGGCCCGTGATTTCGCCTGCTCCGATATGATAACCGGCTATTTTCCCTACGGCGATATGGCGGCTCGTGATTTCGCCCGTTCCGATATGATGACCCGCTACCTCGCTCTCGGCAATATGATGGCCCGTGATTTCGCCTGCCCCGATATGCTGGCCCGTCACTTCGCCCTCGCCGATATGGCGGCCCGCTATTGTGCCCGCTTCGATATGCTGGCCCGTCACTTCGCCCTCCGCGATATGGCAGCCCGAGATTGCGCCCGCTCCGATATGCTGGCCCCTCACTTCGCCCTCGCCGATATGGCGGCCCGCTATTGCGCCCGCTCCGATATGCTGGCCCGTTACCTCGTCCTCGGCGATGTGGCGGCCCGCGATTTCGCCTGCCCCGATATGCTGGCCCCTCACTTCGCCCTCGCCGATATGGCGGCCCGCGATTTCGCCTGCTTCGATATGCTGGCCCGTCACTTCACCCTCCGCGATATGGCAGCCCGAGATTGCGCCCGCTCCGATATGCTGGCCCCTCACTTCGCCCTCGCCGATATGGCGGCCCGCTATTGCGCCCGCTCCGATATGCTGGCCCGTTACCTCGTCCTCGGCGATGTGGCGGCCCGCTATTGCGCCTGCTCCGATATGCTGGCCCGTGACTTCGCCCTCGCCGATATGGCGGCCCGCGATTTCGCCTGCTCCGATATGCTGGCCCGTCACTTCGCCCTCGCCGATATGGCGGCCCTCTATTGCGCCTGCTCCGATATGCTGGCCTGTTACCTCGTCCTCGGCAATGTGGCGGCCCGCGATTTCGCCTGCTCCGATATGCTGGCCCGTTACCTCGTCCTCGGCGATGTGGCGGCCCGCGATTTCGCCTGCTCCGATATGATGGCCCGTCACTTCGCCCTCGCCGATATGGCGGCCCTCTATTGCGCCCGCTCCGATATGATGGCCCCTCACTTCGCCCTCGCCGATATGGCGACCCGCGATTGCGCCCGCTCCGATATGCTGGCCCGTTACCTCGTCCTCGGCAATGTGGCGGCCCGCGATTGCGCCTGCTCCGATATGCTGGCCCGTGACTTCGCCCTCGGCGATGTGGCGACCCGCGATTGCGCCCGCTTCGATATGCTGGCCCCTCACTTCACTCTCGGCGATGTGGCGACCCGCGATTGCGCCTGCTCCGATATGCTGGCCCGTCACTTCGCCCTCGCCGATATGGCGGCCCGCGATTGCGCCTGCTTCGATATGCTGGCCCGTCACTTCCCCCTCGCCGATATGGCGGCCCGCGATTGCGCCTGCTCCGATATGCTGGCCCGTCACTTCGCCCTCGCCGATATGCCGGCCCGCGATTGCGCCTGCTTCGATATGCTGGCCCGTCACTTCCCCCTCGCCGATATGGCGGCCCGCGATTGCGCCTGCTCCGATATGCCGGCCCGCGATTGCGCCTGCTCCGATATGCTGGCCCGTTACCTCGTCCTCGGCGATATGGCGGCCCGCGATTGCGCCCGCTTCGATATGCTGGCCCGTCACTTCGCCCTCGCCGATATGACGGCCCATGACTTCGCCTGCCCCGATATGATGGCCCGCTACCTCGCCCTCCGCGATATGGCCCCCGGTAATTTCACCCGCCCGGATATGCTGGCCCGTTACCTCGCCCTCCGCGATATGGCGGCCCGCGATTTCGCCTGCTCCGATATGCAGGCCCGTGACTTCGCCCTCGCCGATATGACGGCCCGTGATTTCGCCCGTTCCGATATGGCGGCCGGCTATTCCAACCTCGGCGATATGACGGCCGGTGACTTCACCGGTTCCGATATGATGGCCCGCCACCTCGCCCTCGCCGATATGGCGGCCTTTTACTTCTCCGGCCCCGATATGCTCCCCGGCGATTTCGCCCTTGCCGATATGATAACCCGCGACTTCGCCTTCCGCGATATGACGGTCTGTGATTTCGCCTGCTCCGATATGCCATCCGGATACCTCGCCCTCGGCGATATGGCGGCCCGTGACTTCGCCCGCTCCGATATGACGGCTCGATATCGTGCCCTCGGCGATATGGCTGCCTATCACTTCGCCCGCTCCGATGTGGCGGCTCGCTACTTCCCCCTCGGCGATATGACGGCCGACGACCTCGCCTGCTCCAATATGCTCGGCGGATACCTCGCCATCCGCGATATGGCGGCCGGTGACTTCGCCGGCTCCGATATGATGGCCCGCTACCTCGCCCTCGCCGATATGGCCGCCTCTCACTTCGCCCTCGGCAATATGGCGGCGGGTTACCCCGCCCTCGGCGATATGATGGGCCGCGACTTCGCCCGCTCCAATATGATGGCCTCCTACCTCGCCTTCGGCGATATGACTGCCCGTGACTTCGCCCGCTCCGATATGCCGGCCCGTTACCTCGCCCTCGCCGATATGACGGCCCGTGACTTCCTCTGTTCCGATATGATGACCGGTGACTTCGCCTTCAACGATATGGCGGCCGGTGATTTCGCCGGCTCCGATATGATGGCCCGCTACCTCGCCTTCGGCGATATGGCGGCCGGTGATTTCGCCCGCCCCGATATGATGGCCCGCTACCTCGGCCTCGCCGATATGGCTGCCTCTCACTTCGCCCGCTCCGATGTGGCCGCTCGCTACTTCGCCCTCGGCGATATGACGGCCTTTTACTTCTCCGGCCCCGATATGCTCCCCGGCAACTTGACCTTCCGCAATATGACGGCCGGTGACTTCGCCCGTTCCGATATGGCGGCCGGCTACTTCTCCTTCGGCAATATGGCGGCCGGTGACTTCCCCTGCGCCGATATGCGAGCCCGACACTTCGCCTTCCGCGATATGACGGCCGGTGACTTCATCCGCTCCGATATGATGACCGGCCACTTCGCCCTCCGCGATATGACGGCCGGTCACCTCGCCTGCGCCGATGTGCGAACCTGACACCTCGCCCTCGGCAATATGGCGGCCGGTGACTTCCCCCGCGCCGATATGCGAACCCGACACCTCGCCTTCGGCAATATGGCGGCTCTTGACTTCGCCCGAGCCAATATGCCAACCGGCCACTTCGCCCTTGGCGATGTGATGGCCTGTTACGACGCCTGCCCCGATATGCTGGCCCGCTACTTGGCCCTCGGCAATATGGTGCGCCGTGACTTCGCCTGCGGCCAGATGACTGCCAACGACCGCTCCGTTCGCAATATGCTCGGACTTGACGGCCCCGGTACCGATATGCTCACTGTCGACCGCTTGCCGGCCGATATGACGCCCCTCCACCGCCGCTTCCTCCAAATGCGAGGAATTGATCACTTGCTCCTGCAAATGCGAGGAATTAATCGCTTGCTCCTGCAAATGGATTGAGCCGACACTCTGATGAGCCAGCTTCTCTGCCGTTACGGCCCCGGAATGCAACATTTCCGTCTCGATAGATCCTTCCGGAATGACAAAGGCCTCTGCCTGCTGCGGCGTGGCCGCCGTGGTTAACAGCTCCGCGACCTCTTCATTCAGATGCGACAGGCCAACCGCTCCGTCTGCCAATTGCTCGCTGCCGATCGCATCGGTCTGAATATGGACGCTGCCGATAGCGCCAGCCTGCACATGAGACGAATGAACCGCGCCGGCCGCCAGCTCCGTGCTGCCAATGGCTTCCGGCTGCACATGCTCTCGCGCGACGCTGCCCCAATCCAGCTTGCCGCTCGTCACGCAGCCGTCGCTCAGGCTTCGTTCCGTCACGGCACCGTCCTGAAGCATATCCGCCCGGATGCTTGCCGCCTGCAGATGCTGTTCTCCGATGGTCTGCTCCCGCAAATGATGCGGAAGCACGGCCCCTTCGCTTAAGTGAGCCGACACTATCAAGGCGGGCTGGAGATGATGGCTGTCAATCAATCCCGGCTGCAAATGGCGTCCGGCGATCGTTGCCTGGCGAATATGATCCCCCGTAATCGCGTCCTTCTGCAGATGCTCCGCTTGAATCGATCCGGAGGCGACATGATGGCTTCGCACCGCGCTTGCCGATAGATGGCCGCTGCCGACTGCGCCTTCCGCCAACGCCTCGCCGTTGACCGAATCCGACGCGAGATGCTCGCCCGATACCGAGCTGGCGGCGAGATGCTCCGAACGGATCACTTGCACCGCAATATGGCGGGAGTGAACCGCATCATCGGCCAGATGGTGAGCTTGGATGGCGGCATCCGTTACATGTCCGCCCGCCACCGACCGGGGTTGAAGCTTGCTTCCGGCCAGACTGCCTTCCGGGATGATGTCGCTGGTGAGCACATCGGCGCCCAAATGCGCCATCGTAATCGTCCCTTTGCGCAGGTGGTAACCCTGAATCGATTCCGGCTGGACATGCTTGCCGGATATCGCTTCCAGCGCCACATGCTTCTCCGTGATAGACTGGGGAGCGATGCTGACCGAAGTTACGCTGTCCTCCTGCAGCATCCCTGCTGAGATGGATTTCGGCTGAAGTTGATCCTCGCCGACAGAGTGGGACGCCAGATGGACGGAACGAATTGCCCCTTCCCGCACGTGATGAGAGCTGATTGAGCCAGGGGCCAGCTTCAGCCCGGTGACGGCTTCCTCTACCAAATGATCGGTATCTACGCTTGCCGCTTGAAGATTCCGGGCCGCGACGCTGTCCTCTGCCAATTTATCTCCTGTAACGGCCGCATCCGCGAGATGATCGGACCCGATGCTCCCTTCAGCGATATGGTTGCCCTGAATGGCCCCCTCGGCCACGTGTTCGCTGCCTACGCTGGCGGCATCAAGCTGAACCGACCCTATGCTGCCGGGAAGGATATGCTCGGCGCTAATCGCCCCCTCTTGGATTGCCGCCCCCGAGACCGACTCGAGCTGCAGTTGATCCGCCCCTACCGAATTGGGAGCGAGATGTTGAGCCTCCACGCTCGCCTCGGACAGGGCATCGGACGTCACGGCTCCGGAAGCGAGATGTGCAGATGTCACACTGTTCTCTGCCAGTTTGTCTGCGGTTACGCTTCCGTTCGTCAGCTTGGCGGTCGTGATGGACAAGTCGCTAAGTTTGTCGGTCGATACGCTCTCCGGAGACAATTTCAAAGAGGTAATAATATGGTCGGCCAGATGATGGGAATAGATCACTCCCGTCCCGATATGGCGCTCGCAGACGGCATTTACCGACAGCTTCTCGCTTGTGACCGCCTCCGGAGCCAGCTCGGTAGATTGGATGGACTGCGGATAGATATGTCCCGACCGAACCGCTCCAGCGGCAATATGCTCCTCCTGGACCGCTTGCGGGCCGATAGCATCGGGTCCGACCGCTCCCTCCGCCAGATGATGCTGCTGCACGCTCCCATAGGCGAGCTTCTCCGGCGTGACGCTGGCAGCCGCCAGTTTCCTCGCTATGACCGCTCCATCCGCCAGTTGATCGGATGAGACGGCCGCCGGAGCCAGCTTGGCGGCAGTCACCGCCTCCTCCCCAAGATGCCGGCTCTCGATCGCCTGTTCGGCTACATGCCGGCCTTCCACCGCCTCGTAAGCAAGATGAGCGCCGTGAACCGCTTCCGCCATGATATGGATACCATTTACGGCACCGGGCGCAATGTGTGTTTCATTGACGGCCTCCTGAGCGATGTGAAGCGACTCGACCGACTCGGGAGCCAGGTGCTGTCCATCGACCGATTGCTTGGCGAGGTGACGGGAACGGACCGCTTCATCTGCCAGCTTCGTTGAGAGCACGCTTTGATCCGCCAGCTTGGAAGAGGTGACCGCGTGCTCGACAAGCTTCATCGTGCTGACAGACTGATCCGCCAGCTTGGCGGTAGTAATGAGCCTATCGGCCAGATGGCGGCTGCTGATCTGTCCAGGGCCTATATGCCCCTCGCGAACGCTGTCTTCGGCCAGATGACGGGAGTGCACCGCCTCGTCGGCGAGCGGCTCGCTCGTGACGCTCTTCGCTTCCAGCATCGCTCCGGAGAGCGTGCCGGGCGCGATATGAGTGCTGTCGATCTGTCCGGGACCGATATGGCGGCCCTCTACCGCCTGCTGGCCGATAGCGCGGCCTTCAATGGCCCCCTCGCTGAAATGGCGGGCATCGATGCAGCCCGGCGCCAGTTTGTCGCCGGTAATCGCTCCGGCGCGGAGCTTCGAGTTCGTAACCGATTCGGGCGCCAGCTTGGAGGCGTCAACCGATTCGTTCGCCAGATTTTCCGTGCGGATGGCACCGCTGCGGATTTTCTCCGCGGTAATGGCTTGATCCTGAATGAGGTTCCCCGAAATAAGCAGCTCGCTCAAATGCTTCGCCTGGATCGAGCCTTCCGCGATTTTGGATGAATCGATCGTTTTGTCCGCCAGCTTCTCGGAAGTGATGCTGCCGTCCTTAATTTTCTCCCCTGT
Organism: Paenibacillus dendritiformis; assembly: GCF_021654795.1. NCBI lineage: Bacteria > Bacillati > Bacillota > Bacilli > Caryophanales > Paenibacillaceae > Paenibacillus > Paenibacillus dendritiformis. The sequence goes on along the minus strand of NZ_AP025344.1, from coordinate 1,406,572 downwards.
AACCGAACGATCGCGAAGCTTTCCGCCAGAGACGGCATTGCGGATTAAATGCTCCCCCGCAATCGAGTTGGGTGCTATTTTGGAGCCGGTGACCGCCTCCTCGGCGATCTTCAAGGATGTAACGGCATAGTCCATCAGCACGTCGGTCCCAATGCTCTCGCGACGCAGCTTCGATCCGCTGATCGAATAGGCGGCCAGCTTCTCCTCCGTCACCGCTTCATCCGCGATATCATCGGTATAAATAAAGGCGGTTGAACGCGCCGAACTCCGCTTCTCGGCCAGCAGCTTCTCCTTCGCCTTGCGGGTATCGGCGGCACTCGCTTCCGGCTGAGCGGCCGGGGGTGAGGCCGGGGCGGCCGGGGCGGCCGGTTCTTCTGTCTCCGGCCGTGCGGCGGCATCGCGCGCCGCAGGCCCAAGCGGCAATGTTCCCGGCATGCTGAATGCCGACGTGTAGGTCGGATGATCTTCCTTGCTGTCCTTGCGCGATGGCCGTTCCTCTTCGCCCGGCCGGGATCGTTCCGTACCGGCATACCGCTTCGCGACGCGCTCAGTGCGACGGCCGCTCCCCGCCTGACGGGATAGCGGTCTTCCCGGCGGGGTCGGCTCGCCTGTCCCTTCGGGTTCTTCCGGTTCAGCCGCTGCGGGGGTATTCTCGGGAAGCAGCCGTTCCGCTTCAGCCTCTGCCGCCTCCGTCTGCGCTGCCTGTTCTTCCTCGGCCCCGTCGGCGGAACGGTCCCGCTCGGATACAGCCGTGACCGGCGGCAGCGAAATCTCTTGCTCCGGCTCTACGGCTTCCAAGGCAGCCAACGCGTTCACGCTTGCCCTCTTGGAATCGTCCAGCGGCTTATTCGTTGAACTGAGACGGTCCAGCAGCGATAACTCTGACTGGTTCGGATTGTCTACAAAGTATAGCGGCTTTCTGGACGCTTTCTTTAATGGCTTCTGTCCCTTGGTTGTCCGCTTTTCATTTTTCCTTTTCATGTGCTCTCTCCTTTCCGTTCTATGCCCAACATATAGAGCATCATATGCGGCATAGGCCCATATCGTCACTCGCCTATATGGAGAGGATGAGATGTCAAGGAGCAGACAATATCCGCACCGGTTCCAAGGCAGGGCTTGCCTCAGCCGAAGCGATCAATGAAGCCGGCCCAGCGCTCCGCCGTCTGCTCCCAGGTGAACGTGCTGCGCACATGCCGGTCAGCGGCCTCTCCCATCCGCCGCAGCGCTTCCCGATCCCGCAGCAGCCGGAGGAAGGCGGACGCCAGCCGCACAGGAAGGCGGTGCGGGGTAACGAGCAGCCCGGTCTCTCGGTCGCGGACGATTTCCTGAATCCCCCCTACCCGGGACGCCACGACCGGGACTCCTGAAGCCATCGCCTCCAGATTGACCAGGCCGAATGCTTCCCGGCGCAGCGACGGGACGGCAAGCAGGTCGGCCATCGCGTACCAAGCCGGAATATCTTCATGCGGGACATAAGGCACCATCCGGATATGATGAGGGTACTTGCGCGCGAACCGTTCCAGGCGGCGGACATACGCCGTCTTCCAATTCAATCCGTAAGACACGCCTCCGACAATGACGAACAGCGCCCGAGGATGCTCGCTGACGACCCGCGGCACTGCCTGCAGCAGTTCCCAGACGCCTTTTTGGGGAATAAGGCGGCCGACATACAGGACAATGTCCCGCTCTTCCCATCCGCGCGCCCTTTTCTCTTTCGTATAGCGTTGGATCCCTTCTTCGGTCCAGCGTGAAGGGAAGCGTCCGACGTCCACGCCGAGCATATTGATGGCCGTTTTTTCGAGACAGCCCGGACATGCCTTACTCACCTGCCTTTCCAAATAGCCGCTGTTCACAAATATCTGATCGGCGGCAGACAGCGCCCTCCGAAGCCCGGCTGGCGAGATTGCCTGTCTGTGCATGAAGGTGGTGGAATGAAGCTGAAGCCAGATGCGCGCCTTCGGAAAATGCCGCTTCACGATCGGAATATAGCGGGGCCGGTTCTCGATCTGGATAATATCGGGCTGGAACCGAGCCATGCACCGCAATGCTTCAAACACATACAATCGCAAGGAAACCGGTCCGACCCGTTCGACCTTGACGCCGCGCACCCATTCCGACTCGGATTGCCCCGGCCATCTCCGGCCGTACACGCGAATGTCCGCGCGGGACGAGGCGTGTCCGGTTACATTTTCGACGACTCGCTCCACCGAGCTGCTGGAACCTGACGGATAAGGGTAGGATCCCGGCGTTAAGATTGCAACCTTGGGCATAAGCTATCTCCTTTCTGAGTTCGTTGCCGGTCATGCCGGCTTACGGCAGGACAGGTCTGCCAGCCCCGCCGGTCAAGCTGGAGCCGTAATTTGGACTAACATCCGTCTACACTCGTCCATGCGTTGCTGAAGGGGCGTTCATACAATACACCAGCGACAGCGAGTCAGTGGATCAGTAGTTCAGAGGAGGTGCTTCCATGGCAGATAACCGCATCGGCATCCTGTTCAATTCGAACATGCTGCGGGGAATGCTGCGGAACAAGACAGGGCATGAAGCCATTGCCTTCTACGAGGAAGCCGGGAGGCGCCATGGCGTCATTCCCTGCTTCATGCGCGTGGAAGATGTGAACGTGAGGAAGATGGAGGCCGTTGCATATATAAGAGAAAGTACGGGTTACGCGAGACGGCGCATCCCCGTCCCGTCCGTCATTCATAACCGGGCTATCTATTTCCGTGCCGGGGCGCATGCACGAGTCCGGTCGCTAGTGAACCGCGGTACGGTTATTTACAATCAGGTGAATCGATATGGAAAATGGAAGCTCCACGTGCTGCTCCAGCAGGATCCGGCACTCGTGTCTCATTTGCCGATTACGTCCCCTGCCCGTCCGGGCACCATCGCGGCAATGATGGATAAATGCGGCGCTGTCGTGCTGAAGCCGGACAACAACAGTGTCGGACGCGGCATTATGAAGCTGGAGCGCGGCAGGACCGGCTGGACTATCGTCTATTCCAGACGAACGGCCGGCGGATCGAGAAAGTGGCGGAAGGCGAACCTCCCGGGCGGAAGGCTTCCGCGGTTCGTGATGGCGCAGCTGCAGCGGACTCCCTATCTTGTGCAAGAGCTGCTTCCGCTCGCCCAGTACCACGATCGTCCCTTTGATTTGCGTGTCTCTGTTCAACGCGACGGAAGCAGAGAGTGGCAAATCACCGGAATCGTCGGCCGGGTTGCGCCCCGGCATACCTTCGTTACCAACGTGGCGCAGGGAGGGACGGTGCATCGGCTCGATGAGCTTGTTGCGGCTGCTTTGCCGCATTGCTCCGTCGCGGAGGTGGTGGAACGCGTCAGCGTCTTCTCTCTGCATATCGTGAACCGCCTTTCCCGCAGCCTGAGCCACCTGGCGGATGTCGGACTCGATGTCGGGTTGACGTCCGACGGCAAGCCGTTATTCATTGAATGCAACGGACGCGATCAGCGCTACAGCTTCCGCGAGGCGGGACTGCACGACATCTGGGAGGCCACTTACTGCAATCCCATCGCTTACGGAGCTTCTTTCCTGGATAGCTAGCCAAGCGGCATCGTATGGATTATCATATTGAAAAAACAGGCGTTCTGTGTCAAGATAGTCCAAAGAAGAGCGGTTTGCGCTCTGTTCTGCGGAATACAAATATACAGGGCGCCTGTCCCGCTCCATGGAGAATGGGCACCTGCCACTAGGTGATGAACAATCATGAAGAAACGATGGATGCGCCTGCTGACCGAATTGTCCTCGCGCAAATGGGTATCGCGTACAGCCGGGCGCGCGGCAAGCTCGGGATGGAGCCGCCGATGGATTCCTTCCTTTGCCAAGGCCTATAACATACAAGTAGACGAGGCGGAGAAGCCGATGTCTGAATACCGCACGCTGAACGAATTCTTCACCCGCCGCCTGAAGCCGGGGATGCGGCCGCTTGCTGCCGGCGAGGATACTTTGCTTAGCCCGGTGGACGCGGTGATTACCGGGATGGGACCGATACGGCAAGGTACGATCCTCAATGTCAAGGGCCAGGATTATACGTTGGACGAGCTGCTTCACCGTTCGCCCTACCAGCAGAAATATATGCAAGGCTACTACTTCGTGCTCTATCTCAGCCCGACGGACTACCACCGCATTCATTCGCCGGTCACCGGCAAGCTGGTAGAGAGCGAGCACGTCCCGGGCCGGGTATATCCGGTGAATGACTTCGGGCTGCGCCACATGCCCCGCGTGCTGAGCCGCAATGAGCGGCTCATTACGTATCTTCGCCATGCGCATGGCGAAGTATCGGTCGTGAAGGTCGGCGCGCTGAACGTAAGCAGCATCCACTATACGGACGGGGCGCCGCTTCCCGCTTACGAGCGGGGGCAGGAACTCGCCTACTTCGCTTTCGGCTCCACCGTTGTTCTCTTGATGGAAAACGGCACATTCGAGCCGCGAAGCGGCTTGGCCGTCGGATCCGCCGTGAAGATGGGAGAAGGCTTGGGGCAGCTTCAGGACGCAAGGACCCGCCCGCGGACAGGAGAAGCGTAAGATGTCCGCAACCACAAGGAAGGCCGCTTATCGGCGAACGCAGGAACGTTCGCGATAAGCGGCCTTTTTCGTTTCGTCATCGTATTTCGGAAGGGCTTCGACCTGTGTACTGCTTGAACTGTCTGCTGAAAAAAAAGATATCCCGGTATCCGAGCGCATCCGCCACTTCCGTGACATTCATCCCTGCATGGTGCAGCAGATGCTCTGCCCGTTCAATGCGGGAACGGATAATATACGTTTGCACGGAGGTACCGATCAGTTCTTTGAATTTGACCGAGAAGTAACGCGGCGACAATTGGGCGCGCTGCGCCAAATCCTGAATACGGTGATTGGCTCCCGGATTTTGCCGGATATAGTTGGCAATCTCATGAATCGCCTCGGACAGATGATAGCTTGTCTTCCGCTCTCCGGTTCCTTCGCGATCGATGCGCAACAGGTGAATCATCAGCTGCTTGAGAACCAGCTTCGCCTCTTCCTCCGCCCCGTAGGAGCGGGACAGGAACAAGCGCACGTAACGGGCGAGGAGATGCTCAAAATCGACGGTCTCCGCCAGAACGCGGTACGGCTGAGGGATTTCGTCCACGGGACCTTCCACGTCAAAATGGATGTACGTCAGGGTCAGCGGCTTCTGCGCATTGTGGGAAGCGACCGTATGATCGCCCGGCCGGAAGAGGAAACAGCTGCCTTTGGTGAGATGATACGAGACATCATTCAACTGCAGTTCTCCTTCTCCGTTCCATACATAAAAGAGGTCATAATTCGGCATCGCCTTCTCGCGCTTATGCCATTTCCAGTTCGGCTCGCATGTAATCTTCGCGCAAGCCGGCTTGATGACGTACCGGTTCGGTTCGGCGTTCAACACGGATGGTTCCTCCCTCCTTCCCGGATTCCATTCGGGAACTCTCTATCGTAGTGAATATGCGGCACCTTATTCAACGCCTCTTATCATTTGCACTATTCTACTACAAATCGCTTCGACTGCACAATCATGCGGGCCGCGGATCTTTCGTCCCGAACGGGATATCTTCGTCCTGACCCGTGACGAAAGCGGAAATTTGATGATATAATAGGAAAAATCAATTTAGAATGATGTTGGAAGGATGGACGAAATGAACCCACTGGCTCAGCAATTGAATGACACGATTCAAAGAGACAACCCGAACATTCACGCCATGCTTTCGCGCCTCGGCCGCCAGATCTATTTCCCGAAGGAGGGCATTTTAAGCCAGTCCGCAGAAGCGGGGAGCAAGGCGAAGCAATTCAACGCGACGATTGGCATCGCGACGGAAGGCGGTATTCCGATGCACCTGGACGTCATCCAGGAGACGCTGTCGGCCTACAACCCGAAGGATATCTATCCGTATGCGCCCCCGGCCGGCAAGCCGGAGCTTCGCAAGCTGTGGAAGGAGAAGATGATCAAGGAGAATCCCTCTCTTGCCGACAAGCACATCAGCATGCCGATCGCGACCAATGCGCTGACGCACGGATTAAGCATTGTCGCCGATTTGTTCGCCGAGGAAGGCGACGTCGTCATTATGCCGGATAAAAATTGGGAGAACTATGAGCTGACCTTCAACATCCGCCGCGGCGCCGAGATGGTCTACTATCCGCTGTACGACGACAACTGGAAGTTCAATAGCGCCGGGCTGCGCGATGCGCTGTTCGCCCATCGCGACAAGGGCAAAGCTATCGTCGTGCTGAACTTCCCGAACAATCCGACCGGGTATACGCCGGGCCGGGAAGAGGGCCAAGCGATCGTCAAGGCCATTCTTGAGGCCGCGGAAGCAGGCATGCGCCTCGTTGTCGTAACGGATGACGCTTATTTCGGCTTGTTCTTCGAAGATTCGATGCATGAGTCTCTCTTCTCGTCCCTCGCCTCCCTGCATCCGAACGTGCTGCCGGTCAAGGTGGATGGAGCGACCAAGGAAGAATATGTATGGGGCTTCCGTGTCGGCTTCATTACCTATGCGGCAGAGTCGGATGCGCTGCTGGCGGCGTTGGAGCAGAAGACGATGGGCATCATTCGGGCTACCATTTCCAGCGGTCCCCACCCTTCCCAGACCTTCGTCCTGCGCGCCCTGCAATCGCCGGAATTCGAAGCGCAGAAGCAGGAGAAGTACCGCATTATGAAGGCGCGGGCGAACAAGGTCAAAGCGCTGCTCGACAGCGGGAAATACGGGGATGTATGGAGCTACTATCCGTTCAATTCCGGTTATTTCATGTGCCTCAAGCTGAACACCGTGCCTGCGGAGAAGCTTCGCACCCATCTGCTCGACGCCTATGGCGTCGGAACGATCGCGCTTGGCGACACCGACCTGCGGGTTGCCTTCTCTTGCATCGAGGAAGCGGATCTCGAGAAGCTGTTCGACACGATTTATCAAGGCGTGCTTGATATTAGCCAATAGAGACTGCGCGGCTTGCGCAGATACAGAAGAAGCCGGCAGCCGATATGCTGCCGGCTTCGGCATGCAAGGAGGAGCATCAAGATGAGAGTACCCCGGATTGGCATCGTCGGTTTGGGAAGCATTGCGCAGAAGGCCTATTTGCCGGTGCTCAGCCGCGCCGAGAAATGGACCCTCGCCGGCGCGTATACGCCGAACGAAGCGAAGCGGCTGGCCGTATGCGCCCAGCATCGGATTGCGCCGTATTCGAGCATCGGACGCCTCGCCGAAGAGTGCGACGCCATGTTCGTTCACAGCTCGACGGCTTCCCATTACGAGATTGTAGCCGAACTGCTCCGGCGCGGCATCGATGTCTATGTCGACAAACCGCTTGCCGCCACGCTCGGGCAGGCGGAGGCATTGGCGGAGCTGAGCGAGAGGCTGGGCCGCACGCTGATGGTCGGCTTCAACCGCAGGTTCGCCCCGCGCTATGAAGTGCTGGCATCAGAGGCGGAACATGCCTCCTGGATCCGGATCGAGAAGCACCGGGCCGGCAAGGTGAAGCCTGTTCCTTACCTGGACACGCTGCTGGACGATTATATCCACGTCATCGATCTCGTGCGCCATTTCAGCCGCGCATCCGGTGAAGCGCTGCGTTGGACAGGACGAGTTCATATTAACTCGCAAGGGCATTTGCTCGATGTTCATCATCTATTCGCGCCAGCCTCCGGCAAAGGCCCGCCCATCTTTGCAGCCATGCACCGCCAGGCTGGCATTGATGTGGAGCTGGTCGAACGGATTGGACCCGGGGCCACTCACCGGGTACGCAATCTGTCCGAGCTGACCGTTGAGGAGAACGGAGCCAGCCGCATCGAATCTGCCGGTTCTTGGACTTCCGTGGCGAAGATTCGAGGCTTCGAGGATGCGGTTCTCCACTTTATCGGCTGCATCACCCACGGCGGCCGCCCCCTTACCGATGGCCGGGAAGCCTGCGAGACCCAGGCGCTTGTACACGCCCTGGCCGCCGAAGCGGTCGTCGCGGACGAGGAGTGAAGAACCGCTTCCGGTAACGGAGTAACCGTGCGAAGGGCCCCCCATTTTCGCAGTTGTTCGGCAAGCTAAGCTGTAAAAAGCACGATGGGGCTGTCTCAAAGCAGCGAAAAATCCGCTTATGAGACAGCCCCTCCGTTATGAAGACGGAAGCAGCCGGATAATGGCGTTCGCCGTCTCTTCTATCGCTTTGTCGGATACATCGAAAACATGGCAATTCCATTTGTCGGCCAGCATGGCGGCATAATCCAGCTCCTCCTGTATCCGCTCCGCGGAGCAATACATAGAGCTATGCGGAAGGCCCAGATTCTTCAGCCGCTCTTCCCGGATGCGAAGCAGCCGCTCAGCCGGCATCGTCAGCATGAAGATGCGCTCGCCGGGCATTCGGTATATTTCCTGCGGAGGCTTCACTTCCGGCGATAACGGTATATTGGCGACTTTGTAGCCCTTGTGGCTCAAGAAGACGCTCAACGGAGTCTTCGAGGTGCGGGAAGGGCCGATCAGCACGATATCCGCTTCGGCAATCGCCGTCGTATCCTTACCGTCATCGCATTTGACCGTGAATTCGATGGCCTCCATGCGGCGAAAATAATCATCATCCATCGTATGGAGCAACCCCGGCTGACGCTTCGGAGAGTCGTTGAACGTATCGATGAATGCTTGCATCATCGGTCCCATAATATCGACCGCTCGCACGCCGAGCCGAATCGCCTCTTCCTTCATCATTTCCCGTAGCTCGGGCTGCACCAGCGTATAGGCGACGAAGCCGCCTTCGCGGCTCACCTGCTCCATCAACGCTCTGATTTCATCCTCTTGCTTCACATGGCTCTTCCGTTGAATAATAATTTCCTGCCCATGGAATTGTCGTGCTGCCGCCCGTACGACGGATTCAGCGGTATCTCCCAGCGAATCGGAGCATACCGTCACAATGTATGGAGATTGTTGGCTCGATTCTCCCATGCTTGCGCTTCCCCTTCCTTCCTTTACCTGCCCTTCATCTGGCGAAGAAATACTTTCAGGATCGTCGTCTTGGATATCCGTCCAACGACTTCCCATTTGTCGTTGGACGCATCTCCGCGCTGTACAACGACAGGCAGCGTATCGATATCATGCTCGTCCAGCTTTTTGGCGGCCTCGATAATCGAATCCTCGGGCTTCACGGTAATCAGCGGCGTGCGCGTCATGACGAAGCTGACCGGCATCGTTCCCGCCACCGCATTGCCGAGCGTTACCTTCAACAGATCTTTTCTCGAGACGACGCCAAGCAGCATCCCCTCGTCATCAGCTACAATCAGGCTTCCTACATTCTCCAAAAATAACGTGACTACGGCATCATGAACAGTGGAAGTGTCCCGGACGATGATGGGCATGCTCTGTACGTCCTGTACTCGAATGTTCAATGGCTCGCTAGGAGCGCCTGCCGTAATGTTTCCCGGGAAATAACCGACCTTCGGCTTGGCATCCAAATACCCCAGCATGACAAGCACGGAAAGATCGGATCGAATCGTCGGCCTGCTGATCCCGAGCTGCTCTGCGATCTGCTCGCCGGTAATCGGCGCGGATCGTTGCACGAGCTGTACGATCTCTGATTGGCGCGGCGTGAGTTGAATGGCGCATCCCCCCTTTTCCTTCGACAAAATTCATGTTCATGCGCATCTTCAGTCCCTACATTGTACTGCAATTCGGCGGCTTCCATCAATCCCCAACAGAAGAGACGATCTTCGCCGCAGGGCAGGAAGATCGTCTCTATTCTCAATAAGGGGAGAAGGAACATCTCCATACGATATCGGCTTCCGCAATCCGCTCATCTTCATATCCCCCCGCTTCATCGCCCGTAATCCAGAGGCCGACTAACGGACCGCTTCGCTTGGCCGTCTCTCCCATAATCTGCTCGGCGGCAGACCGGGCCATGCGGACATGCTTATCCCATGCGTCCGGATGAGACCGGAGCATGACGGTGACATGAGCTTTGCTGCCGGTCCGGTAACAGCGATCGACCGCCCGGAACAGCGCCTCGGCCTGCATGTCTATCCAATCCGGCACGGCGTCCGAGATGAACGCCGGCTTCCGGTCCTCGTCGGCGAGATGCCATTCCTTCCAACGGCGCAGCACGAACCACTGCTGATTCAGCTTATCAGGACTGCGCCCTTCCGATTCGGCGGCCAGACGCTGCAGCACTTCCATCCGCTGCTCAATATCCGTCAGGCTCGGCAGCGCTTCCTTCAAGCGGGCATCCGCCAGAACGATATATAGGTGCACGGGGCGGGATGATGAAGCCGTCTTGATGAAAGACTCATATTCCGACGTCATGAACGGAACCAGCTTGTTAAGCGCGGCGTCTTGCTCAGGCGCGTTGGCTGCCTGCAGCACCTCCCTTACCAGCCGGATTCGTTCCGGCGTCAAGAGCGGCTCCGCGCCCGCGGTGAGCAAGATGTCGGCGGCTTCCTGGCTGAGCGCCATTTGAATGTCTGAACGCTTCCAGCAGCGCGTGACCGTTCGGCTGAACGCCGCTCTCTGCCCTGATCTGTCTTCATCCCATAGGTGTCCCCACGCGGAACCGGTGCGGCGAATGAGACGAAAATACGTTGCCTGCCCGCCCTCGCTCCATTCCGCTTCCTGATGCCATGCCGGCTGCGCACTAGACTTCAAGGTGCTGTACCTCTCTTTCCTGCGCCGCATCCTCGTGACAGCCATGTGATTTGCAGTCCATGTAATAGACCGTTACCCGCTCCGTATCCTGTTCTGCGATAAACCGGTTGCATTGTTTGCATAGAATAACGCCCAATAACGGCTTGCATTGGGTTTGTTCCATCACACATCCACCTCTCCTCAGTCATCGTGGCGGGTATCCTAACGCGATGCATTATGGTGTCATTAATGACGGTGATCGCGGAAGCATCTGGCTGATACCCTATAAATATGACGGCATAATCCATCATATTCTTGCAACAATTCGTTTGACTGGACAAAATAACGGATTGCTTTTCCATATTATATATCATATTATTTAATAACACACAATATTTAATTATTTAATACGTCATAATCAGGAGTGGTGAACAAGTATGGATCGACAATTAAGTCTGGAATGTGTTCGCGTGACCGAAGCGGCGGCCCTGGCATCGGCGCAATGGATTGGCAGGGGGCGTTCCGATGAGGCGGATGACGCGGCGACCCGCATGATGCGCAGCATGTTCGCTTCGGTTCCGATTCGAGGTACGGTGGTGATCGGTGAAGGGGAAATGGACGAGGCGCCGATGCTCGCCATCGGAGAATCGGTCGGATCCGGGGAAGGCTCGGAAGCGGATGTCGCGGTAGACCCCGTCGAAGGAACGGAATTGGTAGCCAAAGGATTGAACGGAGCGTTGTCCGTCATCGCGGTAGCCGACCGGGGGCAATTGCTCCATGCGCCCGATATGTATATGCGCAAGCTGGCCTGCGGCCCGCGGCTTAGAGGCCATCTCCATCTGGATGATCCGCTCGAATGGACCGTGCGGAAGGCAGCCACCGTCTTGGGGCGCGATGTATCGGAGTTGACGGTGTCCATTCTCGATCGGGAGCGTCATGCCGACGAGATCGCCGCCCTGCGGCGCGCCGGCGTCCGGCTGAAGCTGCTCGAGGCGGGCGATGTGGCAGGTGCGCTGGCCACGGCCTTCACGGAGTCCGGCGTCGATCTCTATGTCGGCTCGGGCGGCGCCCCGGAAGGCGTCCTGGCCGCAGCCGCTCTGCGCTGCATGGGCGGAGAAATGCAGGCTCGACTTATGCCGGCCGACGAAGAGGAATGGAACCGGTGCCTCGCGATGGGAGTTCATCCGCCCGATCGGCTGCTGCATACGGAGGATCTGTGCGGGCGCGGCGACGTCATCTTCGCGGCGACCGGGATCACGCCGGGGGATGTGCTGCAAGGAGTGCGGAACACGTCGGGCAATTACGCGGAGACGCACTCGCTCGTCCTGCGTTCGAAGACCGGAACTCTGCGCTTCGTCCGCACGCTGCACGCGATGGATCCCTGCTCTTTGCAGCCGGATGCCGCTGTCCCGGAGGTCGCGTCTGCCTCGGCAGACAGACGCTCCGATGCGATGTAGATACCGGCGTTCTGCTTCCGTCATCCACGAAGAAGGGTATCCTGCGGCCTCGAGCGCTGGATACCCTTCTTCTCGTCTCTATGCTTCCTCATCGTCCGCTCGCCGCTTGGCGCGCTTGAGCCGGAACAACAGCACGAGCGCGAATCCGCCCGCCGCGGCGGCTCCCTTGAAGCTCCAAGCCGCAGCTCCCAGCCAGATCGGGATCAGCAGAACGATGGCGCAGATTAGATGGATGGCGGTGCTCATTCGCAGCGCGGCTTCGTGCCGGGCGTGAGCAGGCAGCGGATAAATGCTCCGCATGACGTCATGCCGGTGATACGTGAACAAGGTATGAAGCTGGGCTCCGATCACGAGCAGGAACAGCCCGTAGGCCGCGGCGCTCCAGACGGAATCCCGGACCCACAATAAGGCGAGCAGGCCGATGACGACGAGCCGCATCAGAATGCCCAGCAGCTCGCTGCGGGCGAATGTCTTCGCCAGCATATAACGGTCAGCCGCTTGGGGCCGATAAGCATGACGGTCGCCGAACCGCTTCAGCCAAGGCCGCATATGCCGGCGTTCTTCCGTGACGGCGATGTCGACGAAGTTCGAGAGGAACAGAAAGACCCGGCTCGCATGAACCCGCTCCGCCTCGATGTGGCGTTCCCATGGAAAACGGAGCCTGCTCCGGGTAACCGTCCAGCCGATATAGCCTAGTCCCGCAGCTCCCGTAATCAGCGCCGCCGCCGGAACGCTGAGCCACAGCCAGCTCGCCATGGATCCCCAGACCCAAGCATAGCGAAGCCATCGGCTCGCTCTGCGGATGGACGGATCGCTCATCTGCCGTTCTCCCCAGCTTCCGACGGCAACGACGCTCTTCAGCAGCAAGATGACGGCCAGCATCAGCGCAAAATGCTTCGCTTCCGGGTCCGCCCGATGGTATAACGGCCACAGCACGGTCCATACCATCAGCGGCAGCAGCATTCTCGGGATGAGACTGTAGCGGATGCTCCGCTTCATGTAACCGCCGAGCCGCCCTTCCAACCGCAGCAGGAAGACCAGATCCGGCGGCTCCAGGAACGTGCGGTAGGTCATGTAAGCCGTCGCCGGAGCGACCAGAAGCAGCACCAGCTCGCGTACCGGGAAGCCGGGCGGAATGTGCTCCAGATAGTTGGCGTAAAATGCCGTCCCGGTTATAAATCCCAAGACGAGCACAACGGCCAGGCCGCTCTGTGCGACATACCCTAAATAAGGAATGACCTGCCTCCAAAACCGCTGCCGGCGCTCCTCCCATAACCGGCCGGCGTCGAACGGAGCGGTTCCGTCCGCTTCCCGGGGGGTTATCCGTTCCATGGACGCTCACCGCCCTCCTGCGCTTCGGTCACCCACGTATAGAAGAGATCCTCCAGCCGCTCTTCGGCAGGCCGGCCGGAGTGGCCGCTCCACTGCTTCCGCAGCTCCTCCTGGCTGCCCGCGCCAAGCACTCTTCCTTGATGCAGCAGGACGAAGCCGTCGCAATAATGCTCGATCGTGGACAAAATATGCGAGCTGACGAGCAGCGCCGCCCCTTCTTCCTTGACGCTCTTCATATATTGAAGCAGCGAACGGATGCCGAGCGGATCAAGGCCAAGGAACGGCTCGTCAATGATATAGAGCGGAGGGCGAACCGCAAATGCGCACATCAGCATCGTCTTCTGCTTCATGCCCTTGGATAGATGCTGAGCCGCCTTATCCAGATGCGGCTCCATCTGGAACAACTGCGCGAGCTCGGCCGCCCGCTGCTCGAATCGTTCCTTGTCCACCCCATAAGCGGTGGCCGTCCAGACCAGATGCTCACGCACGGTCAAGGCGTCATACAGCAGCGGGGTCTCGGGAACGTACGCCAATGCCGCCCGGTACTGCTCCGGCGCTTCCGCCAGCGTACGTCCCTGAAGCGTTACCTTGCCGGACTGCGGTTCAAGCAGCCCGAGAATATGCTTCATCGTCGTGCTCTTCCCGGCGCCGTTCAGCCCGATCAATCCGATCATCTGGCCGGCTTCGACCGTGAAGTTAATATCGTGGAGAACGGGTCTGCCGACACTGTAGCCGCCGGTCAACCTTTCAATATGTAATAAAGATTCCATATATCGTCACCTCACCGCCTATTATACCGAACACGGAGAGGGGATGCGAATGGAACGGCATCATCCGGCCGCTGACAGAAGCTTCATCTGCAGCTTCGGCTCGGGGCACGATTCTTTAGTCCGGGGCTACAGCTCGGGACACGCTCTTTAGCGCGGGGATGCCACGATATCCCGCTGCCTGGCTCCTTACACGCCTTCGGCCGCCCCTTCCTGGTCCTCTTGCGGCGCCGAGCCTGCGTCTTCGCCGCTCTTCTGCCTCGCGGCCTCCCGCTTCATCTCCGCCGCCTTCCGCGCTTGCTTCAGCGCCTCATTGCCTTCGCGTTCGATGGCAGCGGCCGCTTCTTCGACCGTTTTCTTGCCGTCAGCGACCGCCATAATTTCTCGCTCCAGCAGGTCATACATGGAAGGGAAGAATGAGCTCGGAATGTCGCGTTCCGATTCGCCCCAGAGTCCCCATTTTCCTTTTGGCTTCAGCATATATAATGCCTCGATGTTCTTTCCGTCCACTTCGGTGAAGAACTCGCTTCTTGCCGGAAGTCCCCTGCCCAGCGTCCGCGATTCCTCCTTCGCCTTTTCCGGGCCGTTCACATGCTTCACGAATTCCCAGGCTGCCCGCTTGTTCGGGGAATCCGCCGGAATCGCGAAGATCGTGGCCGGTCTAATAGGAGGCGACACGTCCGGGAATTGCGGATCGACGGGGACGGTCACGACGCCCCAATCGATTTTTTGTGCGTCCTTATCATATTGGGGCCGGTTGCGCAGATCCGTGAAGAAGAAGAAGTTGCCGATGACCATCGCGGCTTTGCCGCGAAAGAACGGCGAATCCGTGAGCATGGGAACGGGTGTATCCGAATCCGGCTTCGGAGTCGGAGCGTGAAGCGCATGGCTCCGGATGGCCCCGCTCACCATCTCCAGCACTTCCTTCCAGCCATCCGTATTGAAGATGACCTTCTCCCCCTTCGCATCGACGAGACGAAGCGACAATGTCTCCGCGATCTCATAGAACAACATGGCGGGCGAGGCGTACTGCTCGGACAAGCCATACAAGCTCTCCTCTCCGGAATCGATCGCCGCGAAGCGCTCCGACAATTCCAACAGCTCTTGCCAGGTCATCTTATTCCGCGGAGGCTCGATATGATGATCCCGGAACAGCTCGGCGTTATAGAAGACCGCCGCGGTATCCAGCGTCGGGGCGAGTCCGTATAACGAGCCGCCGCCGGTCTCCCGAAGCACATCGATGACCCCGGGCAAGTACCCATCGAGATCGAATGTCTCCTCGGCGATAATCGCATCCAGATTATACAGCTTGTCCTCCTGAATCAACTGCTCGAATTGGCCGTAATCACACATAATGACATCCGGCTTGTTTTTTTCGACGAACCTCATGAAGGCTTCCTGATAGCTGAGAGACAGCTCATCCATATCCTTATAGATCTCCTGGATGCTCACGACTTCGAACTGAATATTGGGATACTTGATATGAAACTGATTGCCGTATTCCTCATAAAATAACGCTTCGCTGTAAGACATGACCTTCAGCTTCCCCGCGCCGTCTTCCCCCAGCTCCTCCAGCACGGAAGTCTTGCATGCACCCGCCCAGCATAGCAATCACCGCTAGGAGCTGCAGGACGGACCTCCACTTTGTTGTCATTTCGCCTTCTCTCCTTCTGTCCCTCATCCTCTGCTAAGCGGCAGCTTATTTCTTCCCGGCCTGCTCCTTCGCTTTGGCCGCCTGCCGGGCCTCCTGAAGAGCTGCATTCCCCTCTGTCTCGATCACGGCCACGGCCTCCTCCGCGCTCTTTCCGTTCTCGACCATCGCCTTCAATTCCTTAATGATAATGGTCGAGAAGGTCATGCGGAATCTGTCCGGGATATTAACGCTCGTCCCCCCCCATAAGGAACCGCTCGATGCCTTCGGCCGCAGCATATAGAAGGGTTCCATGCTTTTGCCGTCCACTTCTTTCATCGCGTCCGCCCTAGTCGGCAGTTCGCCCCGGAAGGAACGGGAAGCGGCCTTCGCCATTTCCGGACCGTTCACGAACTTCACGAACTCCCAAGCCGCCCGCTTGTTCGGGGAATCGGCCGCGATCGCATAGATGGAACTCAACATGGTAAAGGCGGACTCCTCCGGCGCAGCCGGATCGACGGGCGCCGTCACAAAACCCCAATTGATCTTTTCACTGTCGCCGGCATACACCGCCTGATTCCGAAGATTGCTCATGAGCCAGCTCGATCCCAGTATCATCGCGACTTTGCCTTTGAAGAACTGCTCGGTCTGCAAATAATACATCGTATTTTCTTTTTCCGGCTCCAGTGAAGCTGTATAGATCCCCTTGTCGCGAATCGCCTTGGCTGTCAGTTCCATCGCTTCCTTCCAGCCGTCCGTGTTGAACGTGATCTTCTCTCCCTTCGCGTCGAACAACCGGAGCGACGAACTGAGTGCCACATTAAAAAGCATGGCGTCGGCTTGGCCGAACTCATCAGCCAAACCATAAATCTGATCGTCCCCGGAACCGAGGCCCGCGAAGCGGCTCGACAATTCGAGCAATTCTTTCCAGCTCATCTGATTGCGCGGCGGGTCAATATGATGTTCTCGGAACATATCGGCATTATAGTAGATGACCGAGGCATGAAAGTACGGAGCCAAGCCGTATAGCGAGCCGCCGCCGCGTTCCCGAAGCATATCGACGAGTCCGGGTATATATCCGTCCAGATCGAATTTCTCCTGCTCGATTACCGTGTCCAGATTGTACAGCTTCCCTTCCTGCACCAGCTTCTCGAAGCTGTCCGAACTCGTCATAATGACATCCGGCTTGTGCTTCTCGATAAATTTGAGATATTCCTCCTCATAGCTCGTCCCGTTTTCCTGCATATCCTGATAGATTGTCCCCGTGCTGATGACCTCGAACTCAATATTGGGATACTTCACATTGAAGTTGTTCCCGTAATCGCTATAAAAGCTGCCCTCGTCATAATAGAGTACTTTAATTTTCCCCTTGCCCTCGGAGTCCAACTCTTCAAGCGCGGGCTTCCCGCCGAAGCAGCCCCCCAGCAAAGAAATCACAGCAAGCATCAGTATGGAAACCTTCCATTTCCTTTTCATTCCGTTCTCCTCCTTTTCGTTACAAGAAGCAAGTATATCGGCGGTTCCCGCATCATTCAACCAAATAAAGGGAATCTTAATCAAATCGATAGGGGATGTTAAGAACTATTAAGAAACCTGGAAGCGTTCGGCTCCGTCCTTGATCGCGCCTACTTCTTCCCGGTCTTCTCCTTCTTCGCCTTGACCGCTTCCCGCGCCTGCTTGAGGAGCGCGTTGCCCTCGCTCTCGATGGCGGCCGCCGCTTCCTCCGCAGACTTCCCGTTCTCGACCATCTCCTTCAATTCCTTGAGGACCAGTTGCGAGAAGTTCATACGGAAGCCGGACAGGAATTCACGGTCGAGCCCCCGCCATAAGTACGCGCTCAATGCCTTCGGCCGCAGCATATAGAAAGGCTCCATGCTTTTGCCGTCGACCTCTTTCATGTAGTCCACCCTTGTCGGCAGGTCTCCCCGGAAGGAACGGGACTTGGCCTTCGCCATTTCCGGACCGTTCATATACTTCACGAACTCCCAGGCAGCCCGCTTGTTCGGAGAATCGGCCGCAATCCCATAAATATCGTAGACGTACGCGAAACCGGATTCCTCCGGGGCAGCCGGATCGACAGGCCCGGTAACGAAGTCCCAATTGACTTCTTTTCCGTTTTTATCCTTCGATCGGTTGCGGAGATCGCCGATGAGCGAGGATGATCCGATCATCATCGCCAGTTTGCCCTGGAAAAACTGCTCGGTCCGCGAATGAAGGATCGTGCCTGAATCGATCGGCTTCAGAGGAGCCGTATAGACCGTGTGGCCGATAATCGCGTTGGCTGTCACCTCCAACGCCTCTCTCCATCTCTCCGTATCGAAGTTGATCTTCTCCCCCTTCGCGTCCAGCAATCGTAACGATGAGCTCCTTGCGAACGTAAAAAGCAAGTCGTCGGCAAAGCCGTATTCATCCGAGAGACCATAAATCCGATCGTCCCCGGAACCGAGGCCAGCGAAGCGACTCGACAATTCGAGCAATTCTGTCCAGCTCATCTGATTGCGCGGCGGTTCAATATGAAGCTCCCGGAACAGATCGGCGTTATAGTAGACGACCGACGTATTGAAGTTCGGAGCCAAGCCGTATAATGAGCCGCCACCGGGCTCCCGAAGCATATCGATGAGTCCGGGCAAATATCCGTCAAGATCGAACTTGTCCTGCTCAATCACCGGATCCAGATTGTACAGCTTGCCCTCCCGCGCCAGCTTCTCGAAGCTGGCTGAACCGACCATAATGACATCCGGCTTATGTTTCTCCACCAATTTGAGATACTCTTCCTCATAGGTCGTTCCGTTTTCTTTCATATCCTTTTGGATGGAGATCGTGCTAATGACTTCGAATTCAATATTGGGATACTTCGCATTGAAGGTGTTTCCATATTCCCTATAAAAGTAGCCCTCATCATAAGAGAGAACTTTAATTTTACCTACACCATCCGCCCCCAGCTCTTCAAGCGCCGGCTTCTCGGCAAAGCAGCCCCCGAGCAAAGTAATCACAATCAGCAGCAGAATGGCAGCTTTCCATTTCCGTCTCAATTCCTTCTCCTCTCTTTCATTCCAGAGCAAATATATCGGCCCCTCCCCTTCGGAATGACGCTCTTCGTGACGCAATGCAAGCAACGGCCGCCAACTTGCGTCGGCGGCCGCAGACTCTGAGTTCAACGAGAAGCCTTATCCAATGGCCGACTTCCATTGGAATCGGGCTCTCCGCGCTTCTGTATGCTACTTCGTGCCGGGAGTCGCCTTCTTCGCCTTCTGCGCCGCCCGCGCCTGATCGAGGAGCGCGTTGCCCTCGATCTCGATGGCAGCCGCCGCCGCTTCGGCAGACTTCCCGTTCTCGATCATTTCGTACAATTGCTTCTCCACCAGACTCGGGAAGCCAAATCTGAACTCATCCGGCCGGTTCACGTTCGAGCCTCCCCAGATGGAATCGCCCCCGGCCTTCGGCCGCAGCAGGTAGAAGCTTTCCGTGCTTTTGCCCGCGATTTCTTTGGTGAAGCCGGATCTGGTCTGCAGGCCGGCATGCGGAGAGCGGGACAGGGCCTTCGCCATTTCCGGGCCGTTCACGTACTTCATGAATTCCCACGCCGCCCGCTTGTTCGCGGAATCAGCCGCAATTGCATAGATGCCGTTCAATTCCACGAATGGCGATTCGTCCGGTGATGCCGGATCGACGGGAACCGTGACCATGTTCCACTCCATCTCCTTCCCATCATCCTGTCTCGGACCTTGCAACAATTGATTCAGGAACATGCCCGATCCGAGCACCATCGCGACTTCACCCCTGAGAAACGGCTCCGTCTGCAAATATCTCACGTCTTCTTGAGACGCAAATACCGCTCTGCTGCGAACCGCATCGGCCACCAGCTCCATCGCTTCCTTCCAGCCCTCCGTGTTAAATGCCAGCTTCTCTCCCTTCGGGTCGAGCGCGCGCAGCGACGAGGTCGCCGCTATCCCGAACAGAAGCTCTTCCACCCGGCCGAAATCCTCCGTCAGCCCATAAATGGGCTTATCCTTGGAGCCCAAGCCGGCGAAGCGTTGCGATAACTCCAGCACCTCTTTCCAGCTCATCTGATTGCGAGGCGGATCAATCTGATATTCCCGGAACAGCTCGGCGTTATAGTAAAGGATGTTCGTATAAAAGGACGGAGCCAAGCCGTATAGCGAGCCGTCCCCATAATCCCGCATCATATCGATAAGTCCGGGCATGTAACTGTCAACATCGAATTTCTCCTGTGCGATGATCGGGTCCAGATTGTACAGCTTGCCTTCCTGCGCCATCTTCTCGAACAGGTCGGTTTTGGTGAAAAACAGGATATCCGGTTTGTTCTTCTCAATCAGCTTGAGATACTCTTCCTCAAAGCTCGTCCCATTCTTCTCGATATCCGGGTACATTTCAATGAGGCTGATGAATTCGAACTCAAGGTTCGGATATTTGTCATGAAAGATCGCATCGAAGCCATTGCCATAATCCCTATAAAAGCTTTCATCGTTGTGGTACATGACTTTAATTTTCACCTTGCGCCCCGGTTCCAGCTCTTCGAGCACCGGCTTCTCGGCAAAACAGCCTCCCAGCAAAGAGATTACCGTTAGCAGCAGAATGGCTGCCTTCCATTTCTGTCTCAACTCGTTCTCCTCCCTTTCATTCCACAGCAAGTATATCGGCCGCACCCAGACCATTCAACCAGATAAAGGAAATCTTAAGCGAATCACAACGTGAATGTTAAGATTATTAAGAATCTCCCCTCGTTCCCGCACTCTCTCGAAGCATCCCTGTATGCCGAAAAAAAGACCGCCGGCTGGGTAAGCCGGCGGTCTTTCAAGTGTCTGTCCTATTGACTGCCGTTCTCTGTAGTGAGACGGCGCGTTTTCTTCTCTTCCCTGATCTTCCGTAGAACGGCTTCGCCTTCGGCCTGGATCGCGGCGACGGCTTCATCCACCGTCTTCTTGTTGGCTATGACGGCTTTCAGTTCCTTTTTCAGGATCTTTCTGAACTCCGAGTAGAATGGATGCAGGATATCCGCATTCGGCCCGGCCCACATCGATTCGTTCTCCCCCTTCGGCCGCAGCGCATAGAACACCTCCGTGCTTTTGCCTTCGATTTCCTTCATGAACTGATTCCGTGTCGGCAACTCTCCGCTCACCGTGCGGGAGATCGACTTGGCCATTTCCGGCCCGTTCACGAATTTGACGAACTCCCAGGCCGCCCGCTTGTTCGGGGAATCCGCCGCGATAGCATACACCGTGTACAGACTGGCGTAGGAAGACTCATCAGGAGAAGCCGGATCCACAGGCGCGGTCACCATGCCCCAGTCGATTGGCTTCGCCTCTTTATCCTTTACGGCGCGCTTCCGCAGCTGGGTTATGAACCATGGGCTGCCCATAATCATGGCCGCCTTGCCTTGAAAGAAGGGTTCGTCGATCGACGAAAAATCTTCGCCGGAATCCTCCTCATCCAACGATAGGGCGTAGACCGCCTTGTTCCGGATTGCGTCCGTTGTCAGCCTCACCATCTGCTTCCACCCGTCCGTTTGGAAGACGAGCTTCTCCCCTGCGGCGTCGAATAAACGCAGCGACGAAACGTTCGCCACCTCGAACAGCAGCTCTTGAGGCTCTCCGAAGCTCGAATCGAATCCATAGATCTGATCCTGGCCCGAGCCGATGCCGGCGAAGCGGTTCGACAGCTCGAGCACCTCCTGCCAGCTCATTTTATCGCGGGGCGGTTCGATATGATGCTCTCGGAACAGCCCGGCGTTATAATAGATGACATTGGTGGTAAAAAAGGGGGCAAGGCCGTACAACGAACCGCCGCCTTGTTCCCGAAGCAGGTCGATAAGGCCGGGCATATATCCTTCCAGATCGAATTTGTCCTGGGCGATGACGGCATCCAAATTATACAGTTTGCCTTCCTGGACCAGCTTCTCCATCCTTTCCAAATCGATCATCAACACGTCCGGCTTATGCTTGTCCAGAAATTTCACCCATTCTGCCTCATGATCGACATTTTCTTTGCCCTGCAGCTCCCAGTACAATTCTTGTAAATTTACGACTTCAAATTCGATATCCGGATATTTCACGTTGAAAGAATCCCCGTATTGCCGAAAAAAGCTCTCTTCATCGTCAAAGACAAGTTTGATTTTCCCCTTGCCGTCCTTCCCCATCTCTTCCAGGACGGGCTTCTCGCCGACACAGCCGCCAAGCATGGCCGCGACGAGAGTCAGAAGCAGAACGAGCCTCCATTTTCCTCCCAAATGCGATTCTCCTCCTTATTTCTGTATAAAGAGTAATATCGGCAATTCAAAAGGCCGCCAACCTATGTTAGCGGCCACAAATCCCGGACTGCGCGTGTGAAGGTCATACCCAACGGATGTGCTGCCTTAGCCTTCTGTTTTGTTATCTTCTTCTGCTTTACCGCTCTCCCCTTTCGCTTTCTGTTCAGCCTCTTTACGTGCTTTCTCCGCTTCCCGGCCCTTCTGCAGGGCGGCTTCCCCTTCTGACTGGATCGCGGCGACGGCTTCATCCACTGTTTTTTTGCTGGCTATCACGGCTCTCAATTCCTTGTCCAGAATCGTTCGGAAGTCCCTGTAGAATTCGGACGGCACCTTCACATCCCGTCCGCCCCACATCGATTCGTACTTTGCCTTCGGCCGCAGCGCATAGAAGGCCTCCGTGCTTTTGCCGTCGATTTCCTTCATGAATTGGTTCCTCGTCGGAAGCTTGTTGCTCATCGTCCGCGAGGCGGCCTTGGCCATCTCCGGCCCGTTCACGAATTTGACGAACTCCCACGCCGCCCGCTTGTTCGGGGAGTCCGCCGCAATGGCATACACTTCGCTCAGACTGGCGTACGAGGACTCGTCTGGAGAAGCCGGATCGACAGGCACGGATACCATGCCCCAGTCGATTGGCTTGGCCTCTTTATCCCACATGGCCCGGCTCTGGATTTGGGATATGAACCAGGTATCCTCTAAGACCATCGCGGCCCTGCCTTTGAAAAAGAAATCGTCATCTGTCGAAAAACTGTGGTTGTCTCCCTCATCCAACGGTTCGCTGTATACCGCCTTGTTCCGGATCGCGTCCGTTGTCAGCTTCACGATCTGCTTCCACCCGTCCGTATTGAACACGAACTTCTCCCCTTTGGCATCGAAAAGCCGCAGCGTGGAAGAGTTGGCCACATCGAAAAACAGCTCTTGAGGCCCCCCTCCATAGCGCTTGTAATAGCCATATACCTGGTTCTCGCCCGAGCCGACACTTGCGAAGCGGCTCGACAGGTCTAGCAACTCCTCCCAGGTCATTTTGTTGCGGGGCGGTTCGATGTTATGCTCCCGGAACAGCTCCGCATTATAATAAATGGTGCTCGTAAAGAAATACGGAGCAAGTCCGTACAGCGAACCGCCGCCATGTTCCCGAATCATATCGACAAGGCCCGGCATGTATCCTTCCAGATCGAATGTTTCCTGGGCGATGATCGCATCCAGATTATACAGCTTGCCTTCCTGGACCAGCTTCTCCATCTCCTGTAGATCAACCATCAGCACATCCGGCTTATGCTTGTCCAGAAACTTCAACCGCTCTTCTTCATAATCGACATTTTCTTTGTCCTGCAGTTCCCGGTACATTTCCTGCATGCTGACGATTTCGAATTCGATATCCGGGTACTTCACGTTGAAAAGATTGCCGTATTCGCGATAAAATCCCTCTTCATCATAATAGACTACTTTGATTTTCCCCTTGCCGTCCTTCCCCAGTTCGTCAATCACCGGTTTCTCGCCGAAGCAGCCGCTGATCATGGCCACGACGGCCGTAAGCAGCAAAGCGACTTTCCATTTTCTAAGCAAAATAGGTTCTCCTCCTTGATCAATGAAAAGACCGCCAACTTCTGTCAGCGGCCAAAAGTCATGTTCCGCATTCTGCGATGGTTAATCTCCTTCGGATGCGCCGGTCTCCCCGCTGCCTGAGCCTTCTGTGTGGTTGTCTTCCGCTGCTTTGCCGCCCTCTCCTTTCGCTTTCTGTTCGGCCTCTTTGCGCGCTTTCTCCGCTTCCCGGCCCTTCTGCAGCGCGGCCTCACCTTCTGACTGGATCGCGGCGACAGCTTCATCCACTGTCTTCTTGTTGTCTATCACGGCTCTCAGTTCCTTATCCAGGATCGTTCGGAAGTCACTATAGAATTCGGACGGCACCTCCACGTCCGGTCCGCCCCACATCGATTCGTACTTCGCCTTCGGCCGCAGCGCATAGAAGGCCTCCGTGCTTTTGCCGTCGATTTCCTTCATGAATTGGTTCCTCGTCGGAAGGTTGCCGTCCATGGAACGGGAGGCCGCCTTGGCCATCTCCGGCCCGTTCACGAATTTGACGAACTCCCACGCCGCCCGCTTGTTCGGCGAATCCGCCGCGATGGCATAGACTTCGTTCAGACTCGCGTACGAAGACTCGTCAGGAGAAGCCGGATCGACAGGCACGGATACCATGCCCCAATCGATTGGCTTGGCCTCTTTATCCCACATGGCACGGTTCTTAATCTGGGAGATGAACCATGGGCCATCCATGATCATCGCCGCCCTGCCTTTGAAAAAGAGATCGTCGTCTGACGAAAATCCTCGGGAGTCTCCTTCATCCCACGTCTGGGAGTATACTCCCTTGTTCCGGATCGCGTCCGTTGTCAGCTTCACGAGCTGCTTCCACCCGTCCGTATTGAAGACGAGCTTCTCCCCTTTGGCGTCGAAAAACCGAAGCGAGGAAGCGTTCGCGATATCGAGCAGCAGTTCCTGAGCCCCTCCTCCATAGCGCTGATAGTAGCCATAGATCTGGTTCTCGCCCGAGCCGACACTTGCGAAGCGGCTCGACAGGTCGAGTATCTCCTGCCAGGTCATTTTGTTGCGAGGCGGTTCGATGTTGTGGTCCCGGAACAGCTCCGCATTGTAATAAATGACAGTCGTATAGAAATACGGAGCCAGACCATACAGGGAACCGCCGCCCCGTTCCCGAATCATGTCCACAAGGCCCGGCATGTACCCTTCCAGATCGAATTTTTCTTGGGCGATGACGGCATCCAGATTATACAGCTTGCCTTCCTGGACGAGCTTCTCCATCGTGTCCAAATCGATCATCAATACGTCCGGCTTGTGCTTATCCAGAAACTTCTTTCGCTCTTCTTCATAATCGACATTTTCTTTGTCTTGCAGTTCCTGGTACATTTCCTGCATATTGACGATTTCGAATTCAATATCCGGATATTTCACATTAAAATAATTCCCGTATTGGCGGTAAAAGCTATCTTCATTATGATAGACAACTTTGATTTTCCCCTTGCCGTCCTTCCCCAGCTCGTCAAGCACCGGTTTCTCGCCGAAGCAGCCGCTGAGCAGGGCGACGACCATAGTAAGAAGCAAAGCAATTTTCCATTTTTTAAGCAAAATAGATTCTCCTCCTTTTCAAAATAAAGCGGCCGCCAACTTGAGGTCAGCGGCCATGAATCCCTGACTTCGCGTGCGCAGGTCAATCCCCTTCCGATGTGCCTGCCTCGGCACTGCCTGAGCCTTCTGTTTTGCTGTCTTCTGCCGCTTTGCCGGTCTCGCCTTTTGCTTGCTTTTCAGCCTCTTCGCGCGCTTTCTCCGCTTCCCTTGCCTTTAGCAGCGCTGCCTCGCCTTCCGTTTGAATGGCGGCTGCCGCTTCCTCCACCGTCTTCTTGTTGTCGATGACGGCCTGCAATTCCTTAGACAGAATGAGACTGAAGTTCGAGTGGAACTCAAGAGGGATTTTGACATCCGGCCCGCCCCACAATGAATTGGTGTCCGTCTTCGGCCGCAGCAAATAGAACGCTTCCGTGCTTTTGCCGTCCACTTCCTTCATGAACTGCGTCCTTGTCGGCAGCGTGCCTCTCATCGTACGGGAGGACGCTTTGGCCATTTCCGGCCCGTTTACGAATTTGACGAATTCCCACGCGGCCCGCTTGTTCGGGGAATCGGCCGCGATGACATAGATTTCGTTCAGACTTGAATAGGCCGTGTCATCGGGAGAGGCCGGATCTATAGGCGCGGTTACCATGCCCCAATCGATTTTCTTGGACTCCTTATCCCACAAATGACGATCCTTGATCTGCGACAAAAACCAAGAAGCTTCCAGAATCATGGCCGCTTTGCCTTTGAAAAAGAGATCGTCGTCTCCTCTAAACATGCGATTTTCGTCATTGCTTGCCGGCAAGGTGTATACCGCTTTGTTCCGGATCGAATCGGTTGCCTGCTTCATCAACTGCTTCCATCCATCCGTATTGAATACGAGCTTCTCCCCTTTCGGGTCGAACAGGCGCAGCGAAGACGCCCGGGCCATCTTGTAGATCAGATTCTCGGGAGTGCCGTAACGTTCGTAATAACCGTAGACTTGGTCTTCGCCGGAGCCGATGCCGGCGAAGCGGTTCGCCAGATCGAGTATCTCCTGCCAGCTCATTTTGTTGCGCGGCGGTTCGATATTATGCTCCCGGAACAGCTCCGCATTATAATAAATGACACTGGTAGAGAAATTCGGCGTCAGTCCATACAGCGAACCGCTTCCTTTTTCCCGGATTATGTCAATCAGGCCGGGCATATATCCTTCCAGATCGAATTGTTCCTGGGCGATAACGGCATCCAGATTGTAGAGCTTGCCTTCCTGGGCCATCTTCTCCATCGTCTGTAAATCGATCATCATCACGTCCGGCTTATGCTTGTCCATAAACTTCAGCCGTTCCGCCTCGTAATCGACATTTTCCTTTCCATTCAGGTCTTGGTACATTTCATTCATGCTCACGACTTCAAATTCAATTTCCGGATATTTCACATTGAAGTAGTTGCCGTATTCACGATAAAAACCGTCTTCGTCATAATAGACCACTTTGATTTTCCCCTTGCCGTCCTTCCCCAGCCCGTCAAGCACCGGCTTCTCGCCGAAGCAGCCGCTGACCATGGCAACGGCCAGAGTCAACAGCAGAGCGAGCTTCCATTTCCTCACCCCAATTTGTTCTCCTCCTTTGCTAAATAAAGAGGCCGCCAACTTGTGTCAGCGGCCCTAAGTTATGTCTTGCCTCTATGCTAGTCAATCCCCTTCGGATGTGCCAGCCTCCGCACTGCCTGAATCCCCGGTTTTGTTATCCTCCGCGGCTTTTCCGCTGTCGCCTTCCGCGCCCTTTTGGGCCGCTTTGCGCGCTTTCTCCGCTTCTCTGCCCTTTTGCAGCGCTTCCTCGCCTTTGGCCTGGATGGCGGCGGCGGCTTCCTCAACCGTCTTCTTGTTATCGACCACGGCTTTCATTTCTGTCGTCATAATCTTAGAGAAATCCCGGTAGAAATCGGACGGGATTCTCACGTTCGGTCCGCCCCACATCGATTCGTACTCCGCCTTCGGCCGGAGCAAATAGAAAGCTTCCGTGCTTTTGCCGTCCATTTCTTTCATGAACTGGTTCCGTGTCGGCAGAGTTCCACGCGAAGAGCGGGAAGCCGCCTTCGCCATTTCCGTCCCGTTCACGAATTTGACGAACTCCCAGGCCGCCCGCTTGTTCGGGGAATCGGCCGCGATAGCGAATACCTCGTTCAGCGACGCATACGATGATTCCTCCGGATTCGCCGGATCGACAGGCGCGGTCACCATGCCCCAGTCGATTTCCTTGGCTTCCTTATCCCACATCATGCGGTTCTTGAATTCGGAGATCACCCAAGGTCCATCGAGAATCATCGCCGCCTTGCCTTTGAAAAAGAGATCGTTGTCTCCCATAAACACGCGTTCATCGCTCTCATCCATTGGTTGAGTATAGATCGCCTTGTTCCGAATCGCTTCTGAAGCCAGCTTCATCGCCTGCTTCCAGCCATCCGTATTGAAGACGAGCTTTTCCCCTTTGGCGTCGAACAAGCGCAGCGAGGAGCCTTGCGCTATTCTGTTCAACAGTTGGTCCGCGGAACCGAATCGTTCGTAGTAGCCATAGATTTGATTCTCGCCCGAACCGATGCCCGAGAAGCGGCTCGACAGATCGATCAGCTCCTGCCAAGTCATTTTATTGCGCGGCGGTTCTATATTATGCTCCCGGAACAACCCGGCATTATAGAAGATGACATTGGTGTAGAAATTAGGAGCCAATCCGTAGAGCGAGCCGCTCCCCTTGGCTCGAATCATATCGATGAGGCCCGGCATAAATCCTTCCAGATCGAATTTCTCCTGGGCGATGATGGCGTCCAGGTTATAAAGCTTGCCTTCCTGGGCCATCTTCTCCATCGTCTGCAAATCAATCATCAATACGTCCGGCTTATGCTTGTCCAGGAACTTCCGCATTTCTTCCCGATAATCGGCATCTTCATTACCCTGCAATTCCTGATACATTTCTTGCTGACTTACCACTTCAAATTCAATATCCGGATATTTCACGTTAAAACTATTGCCATAATCCGAGTAAAAGCCTTCTTCACTATAGTAGACAACTTTAATTTTTCCCTTGCCGTCCTTCCCCAGCTCGTCAAGCACCGGCTTCTCGCCGAAGCAGCCGCTGATCATGGCCACGACCAGAGTCAATAGCAGAGCAATCTTCCATTTCCTTAGCACAATTTTTTCTCCTCCTTTTCCCTTCCAAATTTCAGTATATCGGTTGGCCTGGCGGCGTTCAACCATATACAGGAAACTTTATGTTTTTGTTATGTTTTTGCTAGATTTGAGTTCAACTTCCTCCGGTAAAGCAAAAGCACCGCCGAATGACGCTCATTCAACGGTGCCTGTCCTTTTCCCGATCGTTACGTGCGTTTGTCCTTGAGCCACTTCGGGGCGCCTTTGTCCTTCCGATCCCGGTGACGCTCCGATTTGGGCTGCGCCTTTCTTGCGGTTCCAGCCGCCTCGCGCGCGCCGCGCGGCTTGCCTTTCGGCTTGCCTCCCCGGTTCGCGTTCGGGTCGTGCAGGCGCCCCTCGTAGAACACGCGCTCGGCAATCGCGATTCCAAGCTCGCGCTCGAATTTGCGCATAATGAACCGCTCTTGCGGCGTAATCAGATTGACGGATGTCCCTTGGCGGCCCATCCGGCCGGTGCGGCCGGCGCGGTGAATATAATGCTCCGCATCCAGCGCCGGCTCAATGCTGATGACGAGCGGCAGATCCGGGATATCCAACCCTCTGGCCGCGACATCGGTCGCCAGGAGCACCTGAACCCGCCCTTCGCGGAAGCGCCGCAGCACGGCCGTCCGCTCCTGCTTCGGCGCATCGCCGTACAGGGAGGCTACCGACAGGCCGACATAGGCCAGCTTCGCCTCCCATTCTCCGATGCGGTTCGAGTCGTTCACGAACGCGATCGCCCGCTTCGGGTTCCACAGCCGGATAAGACGGCGGACCATATCGATCTTATCGCGCTCCACGGCCACATACAGATGCTGAATCGTATCCGCCATCCGCTTATCCGGCTCGATTCCGATCTCCGCCGGCGAGTGCATGAAGCGTCCGGCCAGCTCCCGCACCTCCCGAGGGAGAGTCGCCGAGAAGAAGAGAAGCTGCCGATCGCGCAGCGCGCTGCGGATCGCCATGTCCGTATCGCGGGCTCCGCCCTTCTGCAGCAAATGATCGACCTCGTCGACGACGATCATTCGGACCTCATGCATCTTCAGCTTGCGCATCTCAATCAGTTCCCGGATGCGGCCGGGCGTGCCAATGACAAGCTGCGGCTTGTCGCGCAGCCGTTCCACCTGGCGGTTCAGCGCGGCTCCGCCAATGAGCGCGGCGACATGAATGCCGCTTCCTTCGCCATAGTACTCCGCCTCGCGCACGATCTGCATGGCGAGTTCCTGCGTCGGGGCAATCACGACCGCCTGCGTGCCTCGGTGAGAGGCGTCTATCTTCATTAACACCGGCAAGAGATAAGCCAGTGTCTTGCCCGTTCCGGTCTGAGACTGGGCCAGAATATCGCGGCCCTCCAGCGCGGCCGGAATCGCTTCCGCCTGTACGGGCGACGGAGCGGTAATGTCTTTCGCTTGAAGCTTCGCTAACAATTCCTCGGCAATCGCCAAGGAAGCAAATGTGCTGCTCAACTGCATCGTTCCTCTCTATGACATGACATCCGTTCATGTAACTCGTTCATGTATGTATATCGCGCCTAACTGCGGCATCCATGGCTCTATTATAGCGAAAAGAACCGCCGCCACCAAACTTTTCGTCCCTGTTCGGCCCGTCCTGCCCGCGGAATGTGGTACAATTAACCATATATGAAGATTCTGCGCAAAAAAAGACAGCACCCGATGCCAAGCGGAAGCCGTCTTGATGCATCATCGTCTATATTTCGTGACATGCTGGAATATAAACTGAAAGTAGCGAGGCAGTCGAAGCGGCCGCAAATCGCGGAACGTACGCCGGGGCATTGCTGATGATCGTTACAAAAAGGAGGACCTAATATGAGTGAAGCTGCGCAACCCGCATTCGAACGGTTGGTTCAAAAATATGCCGAGCTGCTGACGGGGCATTCCGATCCGGCGACGGTCGAAAAGGTGAAGCGGTGGGCCCTGTACAATCAGATGCATAAGACCATGCCGAACCTGACTCGGCATTGGAACGATGCCCATCCGGAGGGAAAGGCGGAAATACGGGCCCTGTTCGAGGAAATTAAGCAAATGAACGAGGCGCATCGCCAGAGCGGCTCCAATTCCTGACTGCGGGCCGCGGCGACAAGTCCGCTCATCCCGTGCTGCCTCCCGCACGGCATTGCATGAGCGGACCTGCGCACTCCTTGCCCATCCGGCTTCCATTCGTCCGGCCCCCTGGCGGCGCTTATTTTTTGTTCAGCAATCGGGCTGCGATTCGATTGGAAATGCGGGGAAAGAGAGAATACAGGCGCATGCCCAACGCCCCCAGCCACGGCAGGTCCACTTCCTGTCTGCGCGTCTCCATGATGCGAATCAGGTGGCGCGCCACCTTGTCCGGGGGCATGATGAACCAGCGGACATTATCCACATACTGGCCTGACGGATCGGCGAGGTCGAAGAAAGGCGTATCGACAGGCCCCGGGTTGACGGCCGACACGGCAACCCCGGTCCCCGCCAACTCCATCCGCAGCGAATTCGTGAACCCGAGCACGGCATGCTTCGTCGCGCTGTAGCCGGCAGACTTGGGGGATCCGATCTTGCCTGCCATGGAAGCCACGTTAACGATATGGCCGTCGCGGCGTGCCAGCATATGCGGGAGCACCGCCTTCGTGCAGCGCACCACCCCCATATAGTTGACGTCCATCATGCCGGCGAACTGGGCCACGCTCATGTCCATAACGCGCTCGAATTGCCCGTACCCCGCATTGTTCAGCAGGATATCGATTCGTCCGAACCGCTTCAGAACAGCGGTTACTACACGTTCCACGTCATCGTCGCTGGTCACGTCCATCGTGTAGACGGCATGCTCGGCTGTCATGCCCAGAACGGCGGCATCCAGCTTCTCCCGCGAGCGTCCCGTCAACACGGGCACAGCTCCTTTTGCCGCCGCGGCTTGGGCGGTCAGCGCCCCGATGCCGCTAGAAGCTCCTGTAATGAGCACAATTTTCCCTTTCAAATCCATTTCCTGCTGCTCCTTTGGCGCGGCACCGCCTGCAGCCCGCCATTCCCGGCGCTGCGGCTTGCGGCAGGCCTTGCATCATGCGTCAGGATACGACACTGACCTTATCACTATATCCGATATGCATGAGCACATCAAACCGTCCGATGTCTCCAATAATAAGCGGCACCGCCATCGCCTGCTGAATCGGTCCCGAATGGGAGGAGACCAGCAGTTGAGGCGGCGTGATGTCGACGCGCAGCCCTTGATTGTACATCAACGTGGTCGCATTGCCGCTAATCATATTCCCCAGCTCCGAAATCGCGCTTTCCCCAATGGCGTCCAGCGCTTCCAGCGGGAAGCCTCCCATCATCGCGGAAGCCATCTTAATGGCGACATCTTCATTTAACCCGAACGCGACATGGCCCGATAATTGCCCCGTCATCCCAATCTGGATGCGTAAATCATGAGATCCGCTCCAAGATAACATCTCAAGCTCTCCCCGTTCCGGACGGACTTGCACGACTTGTTCGATGACCGTGCACGCCGATTGCAAAAAAGGATGAATCCACTCGGCTTTCATCTTTGTATCTTTCGCCCCTTTCCGACAGTAAGGGAGTAATGTCCGAACCTCATTCGAACGTCCTACATACCCACTTTTATATGACTATTATACTAAAAACGATCGCGCCGATCACTAAAACATTTCTCTGAATTTCATGAATTTTGTATATTTATATATTTTTGAGCATAAAGAACTATTTTCGGAGTTTTATTCATACCCTCAACACAGGGCTTCAGCTTATGATATTACGGATGACGCCGCTTTGAACAGGCTGTCCCCGATTCCTTCAAGGGCTAATCACGACCAAAGACCCACCTCTCGTGCGCAAGATGAGAAGTAAAATTATTCGGACCGCAAACTCGCTTCTATTGTAATAGGTATTAAGAAAGAGCTTTTTTGGGGCGATAAATAGAATAGAGTGGGTGTCGAATTTCCTTAAATAATGTCGAATTCACTTCGAAACACATCTTAGAGGAGGGACAGCTATGTTAAAAAGCATTAAAATGAAACTAGTTCTTGCTTTTTTAGTTACGATCCTTGTACCGATTTCTATTATTGGCATTATTGTTAATAATAGTATGATCAAAGAAATCACCGCCGCATTCGTGACATCGACGACCAACGAAGTCGCGCAGGTGGATGGCAGAATGTCGCTTTTTTTCGACACGGTCAAAGAGAATGTCAAGTTTCTGTCCAACAGCCCGATCATCAATCAAGCCGATGAGAGCATCACCTCATACATGACGCTGACGGAGAACAAAAAATCGACATTTGCGCAAAATGGCGGCATCGAAAGCGAAATCTATCGGGAATTTGAACGCTTTGCCCAGACGCATCCGAACACCTCGGCCGTATTTTTGGCAGCGAATCATGGCGGTTACGTGCAGTGGCCGGAAAAAGAAATGGCCGCCAAGTATGACCCGCGCACCCGCCCTTGGTATGCGAATGCCATGGCGAATCCGGACCAAGTTACCATTACCGACCCGTATGTCGATTCGGTTACCGGCGATTTAAATATGAGCAGCGTAGCGGTCGTCCAGGACGGCAACGGCAAGCCGCTTGGCGTACTCGGAATGGATACGAGCCTCGCCAAGCTGGCGGAACAGCTCCAGAACATCAAAATCCGGGAGACCGGCTATGTCGTTCTGCTCTCCAAAGACGGGACGATTCTCGCTCATCCCCGCAATCCAGAGCTGATCTCCAAAAATATCGCGGACATCGGCGTGCCCGAATTTGCGGGTATCAAAGAAAAAAACGCGGATCATTTCGAGATTCATGTGGATGGCACAGACTATATGACCAACTTGTATACGTCGCAGACGACCGGATGGAAGTATTTATCTATCGTTGAAAAAAGCGAGCTGACGAAGGAAGCCGACAAGATCGGAATGATCAACCTGATCACCAGCTCGATATGCGCCATCCTAGCCGTGCTTCTGGCGCTTGGGGTGGCATCGAACATCACGAAGCCGATTCAGACTGTCGTCGCCAATCTGAAGCAGATTAGCGCGGGGGATTTCACGGGCGAGGTTCCGGCCTCGATTCAGCGGAAAAAGGACGAAGTCGGCGTACTGGGGCAATCGCTGCAAGTCATGCAAGCCTCCATCCGCCATCTCGTCGGGGAAATACGCAGCGCGGCGAATACATTGGCCGACTCTTCGAAGCAGTTGTCCGCCCACACGGCCGCGAGCACGGCTCAGATTCAAGAAGTCGACTCGATCGTCAAGGTCGTCGCCGGCGGCGCCGAGACGCAAATGCGGGGCACGGAAGAAGGAGCCAAGGCGATGGAAGAGATGGCCATCGGCATTCAGCGCATCGCGGAGAGCACGACCAGCATATCCGAGACGTCGATGGATACGGCCGACCAGGCGAAGCAGGGGAATCTGCTGCTCCAGGGCGCGGTGCAACAGATGAATACGATCGATGAATCGGTGAAGCATTCCGGGGCATTGGTGCAGACGCTCGGCGAGCGCTCGGAGCAGATGGCCCATATCGTCGACATCATCA
Organism: Paenibacillus dendritiformis; assembly: GCF_021654795.1. Taxonomy (NCBI): domain Bacteria; kingdom Bacillati; phylum Bacillota; class Bacilli; order Caryophanales; family Paenibacillaceae; genus Paenibacillus; species Paenibacillus dendritiformis. The sequence goes on along the minus strand of NZ_AP025344.1, from coordinate 1,372,718 downwards.
CCCAGATTGCGGCACAGACAAATCTGCTCGCGCTCAATGCGGCGATTGAAGCGTCCCGGGCCGGGGAGCATGGCAAAGGCTTTGCCGTCGTCGCCCATGAAGTAAGAAAGCTGGCGGAACGGTCGGCCGAGTCCGCCCGCGAAATCTCCGATCTGATCGAGGAGACGAGAGCGGATGCCCGCAAAGCCGTGGAGTCGATGGATCTCGTCCGGGACAGCGTCGCCGACGGCATTGATAAAGTGCAAAATTCGGGCGATACCTTCGGACGCATCTTAACCGACATTACGGATATCGCCGGCCAGATTCAGGATACGTCAGCCGTGACGGAAGAAATGTCCGCGGGTTCCGAAGAAGTGCTTGCTTCCGTGAATGAAATTGCGCATATCGCCGAGAAGAACGCGGAGCATGCCGCGAAGCTGGTGAAGTTCACGGATCAGCAGCTGCTCGATATGGGCACCCTGCTGAACAACGCGGAGCAGCTTAACCACATGGCGCAAACGCTGAACGAGATGATAAGCCGGTATAAAATATAAGAGAACGCAGCAAGGGGGAGCAGGAAACCTGCTCCGCCCAGATTGAAGACAAACTCCCGCGAAATACTGCAACCGCGGGAGTTCTTTACGTTTTTTATCCATATTTACAAATACGAAAGAGAACTGAGGAGAGGTGCGACCGGTCTTCCAGAGCCAGGTCGCCATTTTTTTGAGGTTCATGGCAGCAAAAACAAGCATCGCTTGCGCAGACATTCTTTTTAACCCGCGTAAGAGGTCGTCCACCGCATCCCATGCTTCTCCTTTAAATCAGCAAAAACCCGCCCTATTGTTTCTTTCCTCTGCGCATAAATTCCGTTTGTTTTCTTCTGTATGGCGAAGGTGAGCCTCGTCCTCATCGTCTACCATCATCTCATCGTCGAAGATGCTATGAGTTCGCAAATAGCGAAAGGGGCATACCCTCTCCGCATGCCGCAGCTGATCCTGAACATCGGCATGCAAGCCTCCTTGGCTTTGCCGATCGTGATCAACGGCTTCCACGTATGCCGGAGCGGCTCGCCGGGGACGGAGAGGTCCACTTCTCAGGCGTACTCTCCCGCCGCGAGAATATCATCATCCGCTGCACCAAGCGATTGGCTGCGTTGCAAATACGGATTGATGATCCTCAGCGCGCTGGATGAATTGAACGCCAAATCGGTGGCCGATGGCTTTTTCATCTGCTCCGGCAAGGCGGCATTATCCCCCGACACTCTATTCACCTGCTCCGCCAATACTGCAAAAATGCAGCAATTTCATTGACACGAGGTAACGAAAATAAGATTGCTGCAAAAGTACAGCAATTCCCCTACGGCAAGGCATATATAGCGTTCAAAATGGCGAAATAATGTAATTTTGCAGGATTTTCTTGGAACTTAGCCTCTTGAGGTTAAAAATGCTGCGCCTATGCAGCATTTTCAAGCGGGGACTAGCTTGCTTCATGCGCGGACCAGTTTGCCCTAACCTAACCTGTCCTGCCTCCCCCCCGGGCTCGCCCTTCCTAAGAAAAAAAAGACTGTCGACAGGACTTTGTCGACAGTCTTAGGCGGAGCAGGAAACCTGCTCCGCCTTGCTCGTATCTCATAAACTTCGGCTTGTCTTTATTTGTCCAGCAATCCCCGCTGCATCGCTTTCCACACGAGCTGGGAGAACAGGCTGTTCGACCAGGCGAACCAAGGGCGGGTGAAGATGGCCGGATCGTCCGCGTGGAAGCCTTCATGCATGAAGCCGGTGTCGGCATCCGTAGCTTCCAGCGTGGCGATAAGCGACACGATCTCCTCATCGCTGATCGCGGTCAAGCCCTGCATTGAGAGCGCCATATGCCATATATAGCCGTCCGGGGTATGCGGGCTGCCGATTCCCGAGGCGGCCTTGCCTTCGAAGTAATACGGATTCTCCTTGCTCAGGATGAAGCGGCGCGTATTCTGGTAGATCGGATCTTCGGCGTCCGTATAGCCGATATACGGAATCGACATCAGACTCGGCGTTCCCGCGTCGTCCATCAGGCAGAAATTGCCGTAGCCGTCCGTCTCGTACACATATATTTTGCCGTAGGTCGGATGATTGTATGTGCCGTACAACTGGATGCCGTGCTCGATCTCTTTTTCGAGCTTATGCATTTCCTTCACGAACGCTTCGTCGCGGAAGCCATACTTCGCAATCTCCTGCATTTGGCGCAGCGATACGGCCGCGAACATGTTGGAAGGAATATTGTAATGGAAGTCGCAGGCATCGTCGCTCGGACGGAAGCCGGACCACGTCATCCCCGTATAGTTGACCGGCATGCCAAGGCCGTCGTTGCGCAGCGTATCGATATCCGGGCAATTCTCGCGCATGAAGCGGTACGGCGACTGCTCGAAATGGCGCTGCTCCGTCTTCCAGACCTCGACGATTTTGCGCATGGCGGACTTGAAGTTCGTATCGAAGATATCGGTGCGTCCCGTTTCTTTCCAATACATATAAGCGAGTCGAATCGTGAAGCACATCGAATCGAGCTCATATTTGCGCTCCCATACCCATGGGGACATATCGGTCTGATCATTCGCGTCCCAATGCCAATCGTTCGGCCCTTCATTGAACGCGTTCGCATACGGGTCGATATTGATATAGAACATATGGCGCTTGATCAGGCCGCCGATGATGCGCTGCAGATCGGCGTCATCCTTGGCGAACGGGACATAGTGAATGACCTGCTCCACCGAGTCGCGCAGCCACATGGCCGGAATGTCTCCGGTCAGCACGAAGGTCGTGCCGTCCTCCAGCAGCTTCGTCGTCGTCTCCAGCGTATTCGGGAAGCAGTTCTTGAACTGCTTCAACAGCTTCGGGCGATGCGCCAGCTTCTGCTCGGCCTCCGCGAGCACCTGCTTCACCGCTTGGGGAAGCTCGAACTTCGGCACGTCGATTTTGGGCAATCGGAATTGTTCCATCTTGGGTATCCTCCACCTGTTCCACTTGATGTATATATGGGATGATATGCGCCGGCATGGACAGCGGGAATCGAATCCGTCCCTCTAGCTTGTCCCGCCCGCGGCTCTTCTTAGTTTACATGCAAACGCAGGTTACCGCTACCCTCTGCTCCGGAACTTCATCCGCTTATCGCAAATGAGTCCGCGTACGGGTCGCCGACCTGTCTCATCCATGCCTGCATCGCCTCGTCCAGGCGGCGGATATGCCGCTGCATCTCCGGTTCCTGTGCCAGATTCCGCAGCTCCCCGGGATCTTCCAGCAAGTCGAACAGCTGCACCATGTCCGTACCTTCGCCGGTGACGCCGGACTTCCGGTAGCGGATGAGCTTGTAGCGGCCGTCCTTCACCATCCGCTGCGTGTCCTTGTACAGCGCATAGACGGTGCTCCGTTCCGCGCCGGCTTCGCCGCGCATCAGGCCCGCCATGCTGCGCCCTTCGACGGATGCCGGAACCGGAATGCCGGCCAGCTCGCATAACGTCGGATAAATATCCATCTGATACACTTGCCCGCCGATCCGACCCTTGGCCGGAACGCCAGGCCCTGCCATGAGCCACGGGATCCGGATGCTGTGCTCGTACAGATTCTGCTTGCCCATCAGGCCATGCTGCCCGACGGCCAGCCCGTGGTCAGACGTATAGACGACGATGGTGCCGTCCAGTCGCCCGGTCTCCTTCAGCGCCTCCATGAGCCGTCCCATCTGCGCATCCATATGGGTGATCATCGCGTAATAATCGGCGATATGGCGCCGAATCTCTTCCTTCGTGCGCGGCCGGCCCGCGAGCCCCTCATCCCGGATATGCATCTCTCCGTTGTCAAAAGGATGCTCCGGCAAAAAATTGCCCGGCACGGCGACGCGGCCGTCCTCATACTGCGACGCATACGGTTCGGGCGCCGTACGCGGATCATGAGGAGAGGTATAGGCGATATAGAGGAAAAACGGCTCCTCCCGGTCATATCCCCGGATGAACGCCTCCGCTTCATCCGTGAACAGCTCGGTCGAGAACGTGCTCTCGACGGTGCGTTGGGAGGAGGAATAAGTTCCCGTCGGATCATACGCATAGACAGGGACCTCGCGATGATGGCTCATTCCGCCGAAGAAAATGCGGTTGCCGCCGGCAAAGCTGCGGTTGAAGCTGGCGGTGTCGTTATGCCACTTCCCGACCGCATACGCATAATAGCCGTGCTGCCGGAACGTCTCGCCCAAGGTGCGCTTCTCCGGAGACAGCGTCATCTTCTCCACCGTATCGCCCAGCTCCTGCTTCACCGTCGCCCCGAAGATCGAGGATCCGGTGTTCAGGCAGGCCCGGCATGGCGAGCATACCGCTCCGTCCATCCCGCCAATGATGTTCGTGCTCTGGAAGCTGACGCCGCGCTCGGCCAATCGGTCCAGCGTGGGAGTCATCACCTCGTGGTTGCCATGCGCCCGAATCGACTCATACCGGTGGTCATCGGCGACGAGCACGATCACATTCGGCCGCCGCGCGGAATGCTTGTCCATCATTCATCCGCCCCTATCTGCTCATTATGTTCGATGGACGGGAGCCGTCAGCCTTTGACGGCCCCCGCCGTCATTCCTTGCATAATTTTCTTATAGAATGCGAGATAAGTCAAAATGACCGGCAAGACGACGATGACCATCGCCGCCATCATCTGCGGATAGTTCACGGTGAACTGTCCGTTGAAATTCGTCAGGCCGACCGGCAGCGTCCGCAGCTCCGGGCTCTTAATGAGCACGAGCGCGAACGGGAACTCGTTCCAGGCCCCCAGGAAGTACAGGATGATGGCCGTCGAGATGACCGGCAGACACATCGGAAGCACGATCGTAAGCACGCGCCGCGTCGTGCCGCTTCCGTCAATGGCCGCCGCTTCCTCCACCTCGAGCGGAACCGATTTGATGAAGTTCTCGAACAGGAATATCCCCATCGACAGGTTGAAGGCCACATACGGCAGCACGAGCGTTATCCGCTGATCGAGCAGCCCGAGCGCCTTGAACTCGACGAATACCGGGATAAGCAGCCCGTGAATCGGAATGAGCATTCCTGCCAGGAACATGAAGTAGACGAGATTGCGCCCCGGGAAATCGAAGCGGGCCAAAATATAAGCGGCCAGGAAGCTCAGGACGACCGTGAAGACGACCGTCAGCACCGTGACGAATACGCTGTTCACGAAGTACGTATCCATTTTTCCGATGCGGAAGGCGTCAATATAGTTCTGGAAATTGAGCGACGTTGGCAGCGAAATAATATTCACATTGAATTCCTGCTGGGTTTTCAGCGAGGAATAGATCATCCAGATGACCGGGAATATGCAGGACAACGACATGATCCACAGGAACAGGTTGATCAGGAACCGCGGGATGAACCGCATCGCTTTAGTCATTGTTCTTCCCTCCAATCAGACGGCTCAACAGGATAAGGAAGACGCTGAGCACCATAATGCCAATGGAGATCGCACTGCCGTATCCCAGCTTGAACGCTTTGAATGACGTGTCATAGGCATATTGCGCCATGACCGTGGAGGAATTGCCGGGTCCGCCTCCCGTCATGACGAAAATGCTGTCGAACGCCTTCATGTTCCCCGCAATACAGAGCATCACGGCAATTTTCATCGTATCCTTCAGCAGGGGCAGTGTAATGTACATCGTCTTCTTGAAGCCGGTGGCTCCATCGATCTCCGCCATCTCGTACACTTCCCCGTTGATGCTTTGCATCGAAGCCATAAATATAATCAGGTAGAAACCGATATATTGCCACACAATCGGTGCTGTTACGGAGTACATGACGACGTTCGGATCGTCCAGCCAAGGCTTGATCCAGGATTCGAGCCCCAGGGAAGTCAGCAGCCAATTCAGCAGTCCCGCATCATTGTTGAAGATCATGGACCACAGGAACCCGATGACGACCGAGGACAGGACGACCGGGATAAAGATGACGGTCCGGTGGAATTCGCGCCACTTCACCCATTTGTTCATCAGGAATACCGCGATGATGAAGGCGATCCCGATCTGGCCGACGACACTGAAGCCGACAATAATTAAGTTATTGAGAAAAGCGCCCCAAAATTTCGCGTCTTGAAGAAGCACCTCATAGTTCCGGAGCCCGATCCATTCCATCTTCGGTCCGCCCGACCATTTATAGAAGCTGTACCGCAAGGCGAGCACCAACGGAACAAGGACCATGAAGGCGTACAGCAGCACGCTCGGCAGCAAATAAGCGAAAAATGTCCAGCGCTTGGGCCGAATCGCGGAGTTATTCATCACGGCTCTCTCCTCTCTTTTGCATATGCAGAACGACAGACAAGACAGACTCCTCCCGAACATGGCGTTCAGGAGAAGGGTCCGTCCGTCTTCTATCCAACTGCTGCATCTCTATCTTTCTATCTTGTTCGGATCTTTGTTCTCAGCCGGCTTGTCTTTCAAGCCGGAATTACATCTCGTTCTCGTATTCCTTTTGCATCACTTCGGCCGCTTTTTCCGGCGTCAGCTGCCCGATGAGCATTTCCTGCATTGCGGAATTCATCGCTTCCGTCAGACCTGGGGAGAGACGGGAATCGTAGATAGGGACATATTTCGTCGTTTCCAGCAGCTTCACCATCTTTTTGGTGAGCGGGGACAGATCAAGCTCATTGATATTGTCCACCTTGCTTGACGGAATGTCGCCGTATTTCAGGATGACTTTGGCCGCTTCCTTGTCGGACAGGGTTTTCATCAGCTTCGCGATATCGTCGAGCTTCGACTCGTCGATGTTGGCATTGATGGCATAGGCCCATCCGCCGCCGCCGGACACGCCGTTCTGGTCGCCCTTGGCGCCGTCGATAGCCGGGAAGACAGCCAATTCCGTCTTGTCCTGGATCTCTTGCGGGCCGCCGGTCTCCACCGCGTTGCTCGCCCAAGCGCCTTCGATGAACATCGCCGCCTTGCCGTTATAGTAGAGCGTCTTCATCTGATTGTTGTCGATCGAGTTCATATCGTTGTTGAACGCCCCGCGCTTGGCCAGATCCTGGAACAATTCCAACCCTTGCACGAATTCTTTGTCGGTGAACTTGGCGCCCTTGTGGTTCGCCAGACTCTCGAACCATTCCGTTCCGGTGAAGCGGTCGCCCAGCGTCGACATGTAGCTGGAGTTCGCGAGCCATTTGCCTTTGTTGCCGAAGGCAATCGGCGTGATGTTCTGTGCTTTCAGATTGTCGATCAGCTTCAGGAAGTCATCCCACGTTTTCGGGAACTCGGAGAAGCCGGCTTTGGCAACCAAATCTTTGTTGTAATAAATAACATGGGTCGGTCCGCCCGAGAATTGAATGCCGTAGGTTTGGCCGTCGACTTGGTACGTATCCAGCGCGCCGTCCACGAAGCCGTTCTTCCAGTCCGGATCCTTATCCAGCAGATCGTCAACCGGTCTTACCAGTCCGTTCTCCACGAAGGTCGTAACCATCGAGCTCTTCATCAAGAATACGTCCGGCAGCTCGTTCGCAGCGGCCAGCGTCTTGATCTTCGTCTCGTAGTTGTCATGCGACTGAATCTCCTGATCCAGCTGAATGTCCGGATTCTCCGCCGTGAACTTGTCGAGCAGCTCCGCTTGATGGAGCCCTCCGCCTTCGGCGTTCTTGTCGAACATGTGCATGAACGTTATCGGGTCGGACGGGCCTTTGTCCTTGCCCGTCTCCGCGGCCGGCTTCGATGAGCCGCAGCCGGCTACCGCTACCGCCAGACAGCTGATCAGCAGAATCGAGGTCCAACGTTTGATGCCCTTTTTCATTTGTGTACACCCCTTTTAGTTGTGCAATCATTATGTGTGCGACCGTTTACATTCTTAAGTATAGGTAATCGGACCCGGATCGTAAGTAGAGGATTATATCAAATTATCCGATTTTTTAACCTCTTCCCGCCGCATAGCGAATTGGAGCCGAGAATCTCCGCGAAAGACAAAAAATAAGGCAAAGCCGGCGCCGCCAGCCTTGCCTATTGTATTCGTTCCCGCCGGCTTCTTCATTTCTCCTGACCGCTATAATTCATTCCGGTACTGCTTCGGAGTGATGCCGGTATATTTTTTGAAGATATGCGCGAAATATTTATAGTCATTATAGCCTACCCGCTCGGCAACCTCGTATACCTTGAGCCCGACATCCTTCAGCAGCTGCTTCGCCTTCTCCACCCGCAGCTTGTTCAACCATTCCGAGAAATGCTCCCCGGTCTCTTCCTTGAAGACGCGGCTGAAATAGTTCGGAGTGACGTATACTTGGCCCGCCACGTCCTCCAGCTTCAGATCCTGGGCATAATGCTCCTGCATATACTGAATCGCCACCGCGACGATATTACGGTAGCGTCCGGTCTTGTGGCGGGTAAGATGATCGACGAAGGAATCGAAGATTCGGCCGACCCAGCTTCGCAGATCGAAGATCGTCTCGTACTTGTGAACCTCCTCGTACGGCCGCAGCAGGACCGGCTCCAGTTCGCCGCGCTGGACCCCCATCTGCTCCACATGATTCGTCGCCAGCACGATCAGCTTCACGCACAGCGATCGGACATGCGGATAGGATGCGCCCGCTTCCGCAAAATGCCGGAACCAGGTGTCGAGCCGTTCCTGTATGCCGGCGGTATCCAACGCCGTCAGACATTGAAGCAGCTCGGCTTCCTCTTTGGCGGAGACGAACACCGGTTCATCCTTGTCCGCGTGCTTCTCCGGCTGGAAGAGGATGACCTGCCCTTTGCCGCGGTACGCCTTGCCCGACAGGGCGCTAAGCGCCTCGTTCATGCTCTCGTTCACCTGATGAAGCGAAGGAACGACGCCTCCGACGCCAATGGTGACAGATACTTTGACGAAGCGGCGAATGCAGTCGCTCAGTTCCTCGCACACGGGGAGGATACGGTGCCTGTTCATCCGGTCGACGTTAAGCAAAATCGCGATCGAGCTTTCGTCCATCTGGCAGATAGCGCTCGGATACCGCTCCGCCAGCAGCTCGTCCGCTACATTATATAATGCGAACATCAGCAGTTCCTTCTCCCGGTCGGACGATTGCCCCATCAAGAGCAAATAATCGTCAATATCGACGACGGCGACCGCATATTCCGGGCCTTCGAGCGTAATCTGAAGCTGGCGCGCCCGATCCGCCAGTTCTTCATCCAGCTTCGCCTCGCCCTGCAGAAGCCGGAGCAGCCATTTGCTCTGGATGAACGGCAGGCTCTCGCGCAGCAGCATGCCCTTGTTCCGCTCGTCATCCGATCGGTCCCGCTCCTCATGTATCTGATCGCCCAGCTTGAGCATCAGCCTCGTCAGCTCGTCGGCGCCGACCGGCTTGGTCAGATATTCGCTGACGCCGATCTTGAGCGCCTGCCGCGCATAATCAAAATCATCATAGCCCGATACGATGATAATCTTCATATGCGGCTGCCGTTCGCGCAGCACCGCGGCCAGGGCGAGCCCATCCATGACCGGCATCCGGATATCCGTCATGACGATGTCGGGCTCCAGACGGCCGGACATCTCCAGGGCCTCCTGCCCGTTCTTCGCTTCGCCGACGATCTCGATGCCGAGCTGCTCCCAATCGATGGAAGTTCGAATCCCTTTGCGGATAATCAACTCATCGTCCACGATCAACACTTTAATCCTATCCCTGTTCATGCTGGCTTGCCCTCCCCGTAGCGCCAAGGCTGGATGATCTCTGCGATCGTTCCGCCTTCCTTCCTGTTCATGAAGGTTACCCCGTAATCCTGACCGTAATAGAGCTGGATGCGGTCGTTCACGTTCTTGATCGCGAACCCGCGGTTATTGCCGCCGCTCTCGCGCATCAGCCGTTCCATCTCCGCGATATCGACCCCGGTGCCGGTATCCTCGATGCGGAAGACGAGCTGCTCGTCCCGCCGGAAGATGCGTACCCGAATCGTTCCCGGCTCGCCCAGCTTCTCGATGCCGTGAACGATCGCGTTCTCCACGAACGGCTGCAAAATAAGCTTCACGGTCATCCCGTTCAGTGTATCTTCTTCATCGACTTCCAACGCGAAATCGATTAGTTCTTCATAGCGCTTGCGTTGAATAATCATATAATTCGTTACGTGATTCACTTCATCCCTCACCGTGGACAGCTCCTTGCCGCTGTTCAGGCTGAGACGGAACAGCTTGGAGAGCGCCTCGACGAGCTGCGCCGTGTCGTACGCCTTCTCCATGCGGCTCATCCAGTAGATCGTATCGAGCGTATTATAGAGAAAATGCGGGTTAATCTGCGCCTGGAACGCCTTGAGCTCGGCTTCCTTCTTTTTCAGCTCCGCCTCATAGACAAGCTTGATCATCTGATGGAGCCGCTCGTTCATGCGGTTGAAGCTGCGTCCGAGCAGCGCGATCTCATCATTGCTCCCGATCTCGACCCGCCCCTGGAACTGGCCCCGCTCAACCTTCAGCATCAGGCTGCGAAGCTGCCGAATCGGGCGGATTATGCGCCGGGAGAACAGAAGGGCCGTAATGACGCAGAGGACGAAGGAGATCACCATCGCCAACAGCATCAGCTGCGGAATCGCGCTATTCTCCTGGAGCACTTCATTCAGCGGCACCGCATGGACGATCTGCCATCCCGATTTGCCCATGCCGGCGTACGTTACCAGATACCGTTGACCGTCCATGGCGACCGTATAGTATCCGTGCCCGCCCTGGGCCTGGTTGTCATAGTCGAATGCCGCCGGAAGCCGGGAATAGACATGCGCGTCCCCGGTCGAGGCGAGCACAAGCCCCTCTTCATTGAGCAAATAATAGTTGTCCTGCGTGCCGATGCGCTGCTGCTTCATCAGTTCGCGCACATACGGCAGATCGATGTTGATCTGAACCATGCCCAGCCGGCGGCCGACATTATTCACATCGCGGATCTCGCGGATGAAGGACAGCGTCTCATGTCCGCCCCGTCTCTGCACGAACCAGAGCGGCTTCCCCCGCAGCCGCTTCACCTCGTCAAGCATCAGCCCGTCCAGACCGACGGCTTCGGGCGAGGTGGAGAAGGTCATCCCATTCTCCCCCCGCAAATATATGGAATGAATAAAATCCTTCATATTGATAAGATGCAGGAAAAAGCGTTCCATGACCGCCTGCTCCTTCGCAATATTGTCCTCCGAGCGGTTGGCGCTGAGCAGGAAACGCCGCACCTCATCCGATTGAATCAGAAATAACGATGTATCATGCACATAGTCCGTCATGAATTGAATATTCAGCCCGACCTGGGTAACGGCATTCAGATCCGATGCCGATACTTTTTGCTCGACGATTTCGGACGATTTCCAATAGGAGAACAGACCGATGAGCAGAATGGGAATACAGACGAGCAAGACGGTAAATCGCAATATTTTCGACTGCAGACTGACAAAGGGCCTGATCCGCCCCATATGCATCGTCTCCTTTTCCTGGCTTGCGCCCGAGCCGCCTCCTTCTTCGGCGGCCCGGGATACGCATCAACGGTTCCCATTATACAAAAAGGTTGACAACTTTGCCTAGAAAGCGTCATCTTGAACGTAACGCTGAACTGATAAAGGAGATCATATCGATGCCGAATGTGTGGGCGCATTTGCTGTTCGGCCAGGAGGCGCTCGCCGCGGCGGGCCTTGGCCGTTCCATTGAAGAGGACCGGAGCCGGAGGCTGTTCAATCTCGGCTGCCAGGGACCTGATTTTTTATTCTACCATCAATTTTTCCCGTGGCAGCCCGTGAGCGTCATGAACGAATTGGGAAGCGCGATGCATAATGAGCACTGCGGCCCGTTCCTTGCCGGTCTGATCCGCGCGGCCAGCCCGGACCTCACCGCCGGGGAAGACAGCCGCTTATACGCGCTCGGCTTCCTGCTTCATCATGTCCTGGATCGGAATATACATCCGTATGTGTTCTCCCGCTCCGGGTTCCGGAAATGGGATCACCAGCGGTTCGAAGTCTTGATGGATACGCATGTGCTGCGGGAAAAAAGGGGCCTCCCCTCGTGGAAGATTCCCGTATGGAAGGAGATTGAGGCAGGCCGCGCCTTGCCGGCGGATATCATACGCCATCTGTCCGGGCTGTCGCGGACCTATTATCCGAAGCTGGCCGCAGACGTCGCGCCCTCTTCGTGGAACGCCGCTTACCGGGCGATGATTCGCGCGCAGAAGCTGTTCCATGATCCGACCGGCCTGAAGCGCCGCCTCGCCGGCAAGCATCTTGATCCGTTCGTCTACCGCAAGGCGACGCCGCCTTACGACGTGATGAATCTTGCCCGCCGCCCCTGGCTTGACCCGACGGGAAGCGGCGAGCGCTATGCGACGACGGTATGGGAGATGTGGGATGCCGCCCGGACCGATGCGGCCTCCGCCTTGGAGGCCGTGAACAACTATTGGCAGGCCCGCAGGACGGAGGGGGCCGACAGCGCCGGCGCACGCCAGGCGGATGCCGCGCTGACGGCAGCCATCGGCAACCGCTCCTACGAGACCGGGCTTCCGCTGGATCAGAACCGGGCAATTACCGTCGAGGATCCGATATGGGATGACGACGGCCGCGGATGAGGGGCGATCGCATACATATTTTACCGCATGTTCTCTCACACTAGCCTTGATAGGAGCTGAGGAACATGAAGAAGGAAGAAGAACATCAAGCGGCCGCTTTTCATACCTTGACCGCCGAAGCGGCCCTGCAGCGGCTCGGTTCGCGCCGGGAAGGCCTGACCGGGCAGGAGGCGGAGCAGCGGCGGCAGCAATACGGGCGCAATCTGCTTCAGGAAGCCGCCGGCCCGTCCGTGCTGGCGAAGCTGCTGGCCCAATTCAAGGACGTCATGATTCTCATCCTGCTGGCGGCCGCCATCGTCTCCGGCCTGCTGGGCGAATGGACCGACTCTATCATCATTCTCGTTGTCGTCGTCCTGAACGCCGTCCTTGGCGTCATTCAGGAGCATAAGGCGGAGCAGGCGTTGAGCGCCCTGAAGCAGATGTCCACTCCCCATGCCCGCGTCATGCGCGGGGGGCAGGCCCTCGATATTAAGGCCGAGGAGCTTGTCCCCGGCGACATCGTCCTGCTGGAGGCCGGCAATGTCGTGCCTGCCGATATGCGAATAATCGAATCCGCCTCGCTGAAGATTGAAGAAGCCGCCTTGACCGGAGAGTCGGTCCCGGTCGAAAAAGGGACCGAGCCGCTGGACGAAGCCGATCTCGTCATCGGGGATCGCATCAATATGGCGTATATGACGAGCCAAGTCTCCTACGGCCGCGGCCTCGGCGTCGTGACGGCCACCGGCGGCGCCACCGAGGTCGGTTCGATCGCGGGATATCTGTCGCAGGAAGAGGACGAGGTTACGCCGCTTCAGCGCAAGCTGAATGAGCTGGGCAAAACATTCACTATCATTATTGTCGCCGTCGCGCTCGTCATGTTCGCCGTCGGTCTTATCGAAGGCAGAGAGCTGTTCGACATGCTGCTCACCTCCATCTCGCTCGCGGTCGCGGCCATTCCGGAAGGCTTGCCTGCCATCGTCACGATTATTCTGGCGCTTGGCGTGCAGACGATGGCCCGGCGCAAAGCGATTATCCGCAAGCTGCCTGCGGTGGAGACGCTCGGCAGCACGGATATCATCTGCTCGGACAAGACAGGCACCTTGACGCAGAACCGGATGACCGTCAAGGAGATCTATGCCGAGGATGCCCTCCGTTCGTCCGAGGAGGATTGGATTCGGACTCCCGCGGCCGAACGGCTCATGCAAGTGATGGTGCTGTGCAATGACGCCCGGCTGGCGGAAGCCGGCGGCGGGCAGTCGGCCGGGGCGATCGGCGATCCGACCGAGACCGCGCTTATCGACTATGCGCTCGTGAACGGCATCGACAAACGCGAGGCCGAACGGCGCTTCCCGCGCATCGCCGAGCTGCCGTTCGATTCGGACCGCAAGCGGATGACGACCGTCCATCAGCTTCCCGCGGAAGAGAATGGGGAGGACGGAAGCCAATGCCGCATTATGACGAAGGGCGCCCCTGACGTGCTGACGGCCCGGTGCACCCATATTCTCCGGGACGGCCGGGTCGAGCCGATGACAGAGGAGCACCACCGGAACATCGCCGCCGCCAATCAAGCGATGGCCGGGAAGGCGCTGCGCGTGCTGGCCCTCGCCTACCGGGATGCGGAGCGGGTGCCGGACAGCCTGACGGCAGATGCGCTCGAGAACGATCTCGTCTTCGCCGGCCTCGTCGGCATGATCGATCCGCCGCGCGAAGAGGTGAAGGAAGCGGTGCGCATCTGCAAGCTCGCCGGCATTCGCCCGGTGATGATTACGGGCGATCACGGGGACACGGCCGCCGCGATCGCGAAGGAACTGGGCATCATCGACAAGGAAGGCGCCGTGCTGACCGGAGCAGATCTAAGCCGCCTCGATGACGCAGAGTTCGAGGCGAAGGTGGAGCAATATTCCGTCTACGCGCGCGTGTCGCCCGAGCATAAGGTCCGGATCGTGAAGGCGTGGAAGAAGAAGGGCAAAATCGTAGCCATGACGGGGGACGGGGTGAATGATGCTCCGGCCTTGAAGGCGGCCGATATCGGCGTCGGAATGGGCATCACCGGCACCGATGTGGCGAAGGGCGCTTCCGATATGGTGCTGGCGGACGACAACTTCTCGACGATCGTTATCGCCGTCGAGGAAGGGCGTAAGGTCTACAGCAACATCCGCAAGACGATTCAATATTTGCTGTCTGCCAACCTCGGCGAAGTCGTCACTCTGTTCGTGGCGACGATGCTGAACTGGAAAATTCTCTTTCCGATCCATATTTTATGGGTCAATCTCGTCACCGACACGCTGCCCGCGCTGGCGCTCGGCTTCGAACGGGCCGAGGAGGACCTGATGAAGCAGGCGCCGCGCCAGGCCTCGGCCAGCATCTTCGCCGGAGGAATCGGCATCAGCCTCGTGTATCAGGGGCTGCTTGAAGCCATACTGACGCTTCTCACCTATTACTGGGGGCATACGCATTATCACGAGGATGCCGCCATTACGATGGCCTTCGCCACGCTCGGCTTGATCCAGCTTACGCATGCGTTCAATGTCCGTTCCGCCAAGCAGTCGCTGTTCCAAATCGGATGGTTCACGAACAGGAAATTGAATGCCGCCGTGATAATATCCGGGCTGCTTATCGTGCTCGTCATCGCGCTTCCGTTCCTGCGCGATCTGTTCAGCGTCGTAGCGTTGAACGGCGAGCAGTGGCTTATCGTCATCGCCGCATCGCTGTCCATGATTCCGATCGTGGAGATCGTGAAGCTGTTCTCCCGCAGACGGACAGACACAGCGAACCGGGCGTAATCCCGCCTCCCGCCAGTTCCCGGTGTCCGAAGCGGCCGGCCCGCATCGTCAGGCCGACAGGACGCGGCCGCCCGGCATCAGGAACGCCGCCAAGGGCGTCTGCCGCACCCGCGGCATGACGCCCTTCTCTTTTGTCCTCGCAAGGCAGTCCCTTACCGTTACGGCCACCCGGCCCGCTCCGGCTCAATTCACCGGAATGCCGGCGGAATTGACGGGGCCGCCCGTGAACAGGCTCTCTTCTTTTTCCGCCTCTCTGCGTCCTTTCTCGATATCGACAAAGACGAGGAGCAGAATGCCGATGACGAAGAACGCGAGAATCGATAGGATCGCCAAGCGGGTGGAACCGGTAAGCAGGCCGACCATCCCGAACACGTCCGGGCCGATGGAGGCGGATACTTTGCTGGACAGGCTCAGGAAGCCGAAGAACTCGGACGCCCGGCTTCGCGGAACCATCTGGCTGAAGACGGAGCGGGCCACGGCCTGGCTTCCCCCTTGAACCATGCCGACGAGGAAGGCCAAAATATAAAAATGGAGCGCCGAAGTCATAAAGTAGCCGAGGAACACGATGACGATATACGTGCTGAGCGAAAGATAGAGCGAACGCTTCGAGCCGAGCTGTCTGGCGAACTTCGCGAACAGGAAGGTGAACGGAATGCCCACGAATTGCGTAATGAGCAGAGCAATAATCAGATGGCTCGTCTCGATGCCGATCTCGGCGCCATAGATGGCCGACATGGCGATGATCGTCGAGATTCCGTCATTGAAGAACCAGAAGGACAAAATATATTTCATCAGCTCCGGATAATGCTTCACCCGCTTCAAAGTGTAGTAAATGCGGCCAAACCCATGCTTCGTGTAGTAGAGTGCCGAGCGCCGTTCGGTTCGGGCCGGATCGCGCAGCGTGCGGAACAACGGCAGCGAGAACAGGAGCCACCAGACACCTACCGTGAGGAACACCGCCTGGGTCGCCGCCACCTTGCTGGCGAAGCCGAACGTCTCCCACATTTCCAGCATTGCGATATTGACGGCCAACAGGGCTCCGCCGCCGATATAGCCGTACATATAGCCTTTGGCGGAGATCTCGTCCCGCGCTTCGGGCGGAGCGATATCCGGAAGGAGCGAGTCATAGAATGTATTGCCGCCGGAAAAGCCAAGCGTGGCGAAGACGAACAGCACCGATACATACAGCCAATCTCCCTCACCCGCGAATACCATCAAAAGGCAGGCCAAGGCCCCCATCCAGGCAAATACGCGGAGGAACGCCATCTTCCGCTGCGAGAGATCGGCCACCGCCCCCAGTATCGGCGAGAGCACCGCGACGAGAATCATGCCCGCCGTCTGCGTGAAGGCCCAATAGCTGGTCGCCTGATGTCCGGGCAGATTCGAGGCGGCGACGGTCTGATAAAAAATCGGCAGCACCGCCGCCAGCATCGTGGTCGCAAAAGCGGAATTCGCCCAATCGTACATCATCCAGCTGCGAACTTCTTTCGTACGCATTGCGTGTCCCCCTAGTTTCAACTTATCTTCTCCGTATTCTCCGCTCCGATGAGAGCGTCTTCATTCATTGTGAGGCATCGCAGGCCGGCGGGTCAACGGTTTCAAATATTAAGTTTTCGCAACAGAATCGGCGCCTGAGCGGCAGGCCTCATATTTTTTTGCCCGGCTGGTTGTATTCCATGCTCTCGCACTGCCTATATAGATGAAGGCCTGAGAACATAGAAGCCAAGGAAATGGAATTGGGCGTTCGAATCCCCCTGCAGCCTGCCGCAGCCTTGCATTGAGTCTAGACCGCAGCAGCCCGTTCCATGGACTGGAACGGGCTTTTTGACTCGTGCCGCAACAGAGATGGCGCTAGGCCGGAACGCCATACCGCCATACTTTTCCGGCAGAATCATAATGCGCGTTATGGGGAAAAATTCGGACATACCTTCTTGCGCCAGCATGGGAACAGGAGCAAACATTGCTCCGGCCCGCCGCTTCCTCTATAATCTAAATTATATAATGACAAAACAAATTTATTGGTCTGTTATTATTGATAAATATTTTTATAATTGCGGCAATTGTGATTCATCTCATTGCACGGGAAAGGAGAGCTTCAATGAATTTGAGCCAATTGGAAACGCTCATCACGATTTCCAAGACAATGAGCTTCCGCAAAGCCGGCGAATTGCTGAACCTGACACAGCCCGCCGTATCCGCGCAGATCAAAAGCTTGGAAGATGAGTTCAAAACCATTCTCATTGATCGCAATCAGCCGGTTACGCTGACGGACAGCGGCCGATTGTTTCTGGAACATGCCGAACGCATACTCCAAATCGTCGATGATTTGAAGCAGAAGCTGACCGATTTGCAGCAGATTCCACAGGGACATATCGTGCTCGGAACGACGACATCGATAGCCATTCAAATTCTCCCGCGGGTGCTTTCCTATTTCCAGGATCAGTTCCCGCTTATCAAGACCACCATCTTGTCCATGTCCTCCACCCAGATCATGAGCCAAATCGAAAACGGCACCGTGGATATCGGAATCGGGTATTTGAATGAGCAGAATCCGAATCTTGTCTCATCCGTTCTCTACTACGATACGTTCGAACTTGTGGTCAATCCGAACCATCCGCTTGCAAGGCATAAGCACGGCACGATGGATCTGCTGCGGGATATCCCTCTCATTATGCTGTCCACTGACACGCTTGGCCGCCGGTTCGCGGATGAGACGTTCCGCCGTCACGGTATTCAACCTCATATTGTCATGGAATTGAACAGCAGCGAGGAAGTGAAGCGGATGGTGGAGTTGAACCTGGGCGCGGCCATTATTTCGAAGCTGTCCGTGAGCAACGAGCTGAAGCGGGGGACGCTTCAGATTGTACATATCCATGAGCTGGAGATCGCCCACCCGGTCGGCGTCATGTACCGTACGGGCCGATATTTGAATTCCGCGATGCAGCAGTTCCTGAATGACCTGAAAGGCATGCCGGAAACGCAATTCATCGGGTCTGAATAGGAGGAAAAGAAGATGAAATTTGACTTGCATACCCATCATTTCCGCTGCGGGCATGCGGACGGCAATATCCGCGATTATATCGAAGCGGGGATCGCGAACGGGCTGAACGTGATCGGAATCTCCGATCATACCCCGTACTTCGGCAGGGAGGAAGATCAGGCCTTTCCCAATATCGCGATGGCCAAGAGCGACTTCGAGAACTACGTGAACGAAGTGCTGGAGCTGAAACGGGAATATGAAGGACGCATCGACGTGCTGCTCGGCATCGAGTCCGACTATTTCCCTCCGCATGCGGAGACCTACCGGCGGATGCTCGACCGGTATCCGTTCGATTATATAATCGGATCCGTTCATTATACGAATGGAATCAGCATTTTCAACAAAAACCGGTGGAAGAAGCTGACCGAGGAAGAGCGCGTCGCCCAAAAGATTGCGTACTATGAACTCATCCGAGATTCGGCCCGCACCGGCATGTTCCAGATTCTCGGACATATCGACGCGATGAAAGGCAATTATCCGGAATTCTCGGATATCGTTGCCGCCGAGGCGATCGATGAGACGCTGTCCGTCATTGCCGATTGCGGCGTGGCGATCGAGATCAATACGTCCGGCAAGACGAAGCTGAGCGGCGGCTGGTATCCGTCCGACGATATTCTGGAACGGGCCCTTCACTACGGCGTCGATGTCACGTTCGGCTCCGATGCCCACACGCCATCCCGCGTCGGCGACGAATGGGAGCAAGTTCGCAAGCGGCTCCTTGAGCTCGGCTTCACGTCCTGGGTCTATTACAAGCAGAAAAAGAAACATGAAGTGCCGCTCGCGTAGAGCGGCTTTTTCGTTCCGGCCGCTTCTGTCACCCGAAGGCAAAAAAAAGAGGACCTGAATATTCAGGTCCGACTCAAGGGATATATATTCATCAAAAGGGGGTCTTGTTATCAATATACCCTCTCAACATTAACCTCCGTTAACAGAAATATTACCGTTGTGTAACAAATGATGAAAATTCGATGATCAAACCGCTTTTCACACAGAGTTGACGGTCCCTGAGTCCCTCTCTCACTCCTCGCTCCAGCGAAATTCATGGGCCCAATCGAACGAGGCCGATTCCTCCAGGCTTTGCGGCCAGTGAGCGCACCAATTCGGCACACGCGGGGTCTCCACCCTGTCGAGGCTTGGAGTATAAGGCTTCAGATCAAGGACCGGGCTGCCTTCATGCGCGTCAAGATACGCAAGCTGAATGATCCCGTTCTTCTCGTCAATCGACAGGATTCGAGCGGTCGACAGGCCGATTGGATTCGGTCTGTACGGGGAGCGGGTCGCAAAGATTCCAAGCGTGTCAGGCCCTTTTTGGTAGGGCTTCTCCGTTTCCAGCGTAGTTCTGGCACTTGCGTTGTCGCAGCCGTCGAACCACCACAGCATTTGTAGATGGCTGAATCCACACAGTTCCTTTAACGCCGGGGTATATTTCGGTTCTGTTTCGACAAACATTCCCTCACGGCCGATACGGATTTTTCCTACCGGATTCAACGTCAATGGCTTCATAGCATGTCCTCCTCGTTATATGATGCCACTTTACGTTATGCCCTCACATCGTGTGAGAGTCAACCCTGAGCATCGCCGGCGGGAGAAGCAAAATTTATTTCCCTTTCCGCATGACAGGCGTTTGAACTTCGGTGAGGTAATTTGCGGGATTCGGTTCGTTGAACGGGCCTTTATGGCAGATTTGCCGGGTCAATCCCGCCATTTCATACTGCTGGTGCTGTTCCAGCCAATGCGCGAAGGAATGATACGCTCGCGCGATGTTGCCGAACGGGCCATATACCATGACGCAAGCCATCATATCGATCGCTTCGGTCTCCCTGTATTGGAATCCGTCTCTCCCTTCGCCCAGTTGATTGACGATCAAGCCTACTTCCACATCAACATCGGCGTCCCTATGATCCGGGTCATGAAAAATGGCGATATTGCCTGCTCCTTTTGGTATGTCGATCCGTTCTTCCTCAATAAACGCAAATAGCTCCTTCCACAACTCGCCCTCCCGACAATGGTTGGGAATGACTCTTCGCAGGGACAAGATTTTGAAGCTCGGCACTCTCTTTAGCGTTACATTATAATGAACCGCCAGGTTTTCTTCCCGGATATCCCTCATCGCGGCGTCGATGTGGGCGATTCGCTCCAATTCCTGCCGGATTGCGGCTTGAATCTGTTTCTTTTTATTTTCCAACAGCCCGAGAATGAGGGTATCGTCCCAGTTGGCGAGGGCGAAGGCGATTTCAGCCACACTGAACTCCATATCCCGCAACAGGATAATTTGCTGCACCATCGGGATTTGTTCGATGGAATAGAGCCGATAGCCTGTAAGCTTGTCAACCCGGGCCGGCTTCAACAGGCCGACTTCATCGTAATATCGCAGCATTCGGATGGACACTTGTGTTAATTTTGAAAATTCTCCGATTCGGAACATAGATATCACCGCTACACAGCATAACATGCTCTGGAAAATGCGTCCATATCCTCGGGCGGGGCACGGCAAACAGGACAGGCCGTTCCGGGCTGTCCTCATCGTCCGATTCAGGCTCACGTATGGCTGGTGCCGCCGCCGGTTCCGCGGTCTAGGCTTCTCCGCTCTGAAGCCCCCGGTACACGCCGGTCCGCAGCTCCCGCACGTACGGCTGAAGGCCTGGAATATCCGCCTCCTGGGCAGCCCGAACGGCCCGTTCGATATCATAGGGCACCCGGTGAAAATGAATCGAAAATTCAGTTGTCGCCACCTGACCCAAGCTGCCTTGCAGCATAATATAGGACGCTTGGGTAATATCGAGCGGATTGCCCACGCTGCCGCAATTGACCAGCGTGCGGCCATGAAGATGCTGCAAATAAGCATTATGAATATCCCCGTATATGACCACATCCGGTGATTGGCACGGATGAAGAGGCTCGTTGAGGGAGGAGGTGAACTCGAACATGCCGAGTCTTCTCTCCTCCGCATCCCACGGCTGTACCCGATGATAGACGCTCTGCGGAGATGCGTGAACGAGACGGATATGCCGTCCGCTCATGATGAAGTCGTGAGAGAACGGCAGCGCGGCCAGCATGCTCCGGCGCTTCTCGCCCAGCCGTTCGGCATGCCAGCGGAATTGAATGTCCTCGTCCATCTTCAGGACCAGTTCATCCCAATTGCCGCGCACGATGACATCGCAATGGTCCCATATGAGATCGACAACCTCCGCCGGATTCGGGCCCTTCCCGACGACATCGCCCAGACAGTAGATCCGGTCGGCGCCTTGGCGCTCCACATCCTGCAGCACCGCTTCCAATGCCTGCAAATTCCCATGTATATCTGAAATGATGGCGATGGATTGCATAATGTTATTGTCTCCTCTCTAGACTATGAATGTCGGTGTCTTGTTCTGTGTTATGCACGGGCAATCCGAGTTATGATACCCTTTCTCGCTCCACAGTAAGCAGCCCACCCTCCCGGGGAACAGAACAAGCGGATCGGCAGCGGCGACGTCCCGACGCCGCGTATCCCTAACGAGCCGGGAGGAGGCAGGCGTTGCCTCGCCGCGCTGCAGTCATGATGAGACAACCAATCGACATATCATGTTATGTACTTTTATTATGAATCAGCCAGAAGTTCAATGCAAACCGCAATAAAATATGATGTAATAAGATCATAAAGCAATGGGTTTGGGAAGAGGAGGCGTCATTTCATGACAGATCCGGGTCTGCTTGACATGCAAAAAATGTATTACCGTGAAGGGCGCACTCGTGACGTGAAAGAGCGGCGCGCGGCCCTCGCCCGGCTCGCCGACCGCGTGCGGGAGATGGAACAGGATATTACCGCCGCGCTTCGGCGGGATTTGGGGAAAAGCGCGGCCGAAGCGTACATGACCGAAATCGGCATCGTTCTGGAGGAAGCGCGGCTTGCTGCGCGGCGCGTCAGCCGCTGGGCGAAACCGCGCCGCGCCAAAACGGCTCTCACCCATCTCGGGAGCCGGGGCATCATCATGCCTGAGCCGTACGGCAGCGCGCTCATCATCGCGCCCTGGAATTATCCGTTCCAGTTGGCCCTCGCTCCGCTTATCGGCGCCGTGGCGGCCGGCAATACGGCGGTGCTGAAGCCGTCTGAGCTGACGCCGCATACCGGCGCCGTGCTGGAACGGCTTGTCCGGAAGACGTTCGATCCGGGGCATGTCACCGTCGTGCAAGGCGACGCCGAGACGGCTCGGGAGCTGTTGACCTGGCCGTTCGATTATATTTTCTTCACCGGCAGCGTACCGGTCGGCAAGCTGGTCATGGAGGCGGCGGCCTCCCGGCTGATTCCGGTCACGCTTGAGCTTGGCGGCAAGAGCCCCTGCATCGTCCATCATGATGCCGATATGAAGCTCGCGGCCAGACGAATAGCCTTCGGCAAATGGACCAACGCCGGGCAGACCTGCGTCGCGCCGGATTACGTCTATGTCCATCAATCCCGCCGCGAGGAGCTCATCCGCGAGCTGGAGCAGGCGGTCCGCCAATTCTTCGGGCCGCGGCCGCTCGACAGCGAAGAGTACGCCTCCATCGTAAGCGAGCGGCACTGGGAACGGCTGCACGGCTTCCTGGACAACGGCCGCATCGCCTTCGGCGGCGAATCCGACCGGCAGCGGCTCCGCATGGCCCCGACCGTCATGACGGAGGCGGATTGGTCGTCGCCGGTCATGCAGGAGGAAATATTCGGGCCGATCCTGCCCATTCTCACTTACGAAGCATACGAGGAAGCCGAGCAAGCGATCCTTGATCGGCCGAAGCCGCTCGCGCTCTATCTGTTCACGGCCGATCGGGCCTTGCAGCAGCGCGTCGTCCGGCAGATCTCCTTCGGCGGCGGCTGCATCAATGATACGCTCATGCACCTGGCTACGCCGTATCTCCCGTTCGGCGGGGTCGGCGAGAGCGGAATCGGCAGCTATCACGGCGTTCACAGCTTCGAGACGTTCAGCCATCGGAAGAGCGTCCTCTATCAGACGACCGCCTTCGATTTCTCCTTCCGCTACCCGAGTGCCGCCCGGAGGCTGAATATCCTCAAGCGGCTCTTCCGCTGACCGGAGAGCCGGCATGCGCGCCCTGCCCCCCGATGCCGGTCACCGGCCGGGGGGCAGAGGTCTTGCCTCAACTCGAGACAGGCGGGCCCGCTGCCGTCAGCACACCTCGGTCGTATGACCGTGTCCGCGGTGAAGCCGCCAATCCTCATACCGCTCGTACAGCCATTCATCTTCAAGTAAGCGCTGACAAAATGTCCGGATGCCTCGCGTCCACACTTCTGCGCGCTCTGGCGGCATGGCTGCCGGACCTAGGCCGAATTGCTCCTCCATGTATCGCTCCAATTGCGCAGCCATGCCATCCGGCTCCGGACGCTTTGCGTACAGCAGCATAATATGCAAGGACAGGCTGTCGTACTCGTCAGATGGGGCGCCCAGCGCCAGCAGGCCGATAGGATCCCACTGATCGACCGCTTCCTTAATGTACGGGAAGAACATCCGGAAGCATGCCGTAGCGCCGCTTTCGCAGTTCGCATATGATTTACGCAATGAAGTTCCCTCCTGTCTCCGGTCTGTTCCAGACTCAAGGTGATCCCCAGAGGTGATGCTTATATTTACCATTACTATAAAGGAAATTGCTGTCTACGGAAACATGAAATTCACGGATTCGTCAAATTTATCCCTGCAGCCGGAAGCATCTTGCGCTGCCCATCCTGCAATTCCCGGGGCATACTCCTGTGGCCAAGCCAATACCCCAGTTGCAGTCCAGTACTGTAGCTACCTGGCCAATACCCCGGTTGAACATGCCAATACTCCTGTCACCAAGCGATTACCAGTTGCGGCCCAATACTCCAGTCGCCATTCCATTACCTCAGTTGCAGTCCAGTACTGCAAAAATGCAGCATTCCCGGTGAAGCTCCATGTTGAAAAAGCGAATCCTGCAAAAAGGCATCATTTTTACGCTTCGAGGCTTGGATTTGAGATTCGACGGGCGGAATGATGTATATTTGCAGGAATTCCTTCAAAAACAACCTCCAAAGAAGTAAAATACTGCAGTTTTGCAGGATTCATACGTCCACTCCTTATGCGCAGGGGCCTTATAGCTGATATGGGAGTATGCATTTCGCATTGGCCCCCTATAACGACTCGCTTTTCCGCAGTGGCCTCCTCTCACGCCCCACATACCGAGGCGATGATCAAACAGGGCGCCCCGTTCCGGGACGCCCTGCGGCCTGATGTCTGACGCCGCCCTAGTTACATTTTGAACCAGCGCTTGAACATCAGTTTGGTTGTGTCTTTATTCATTTCCGCGATGGAGGTCGTCAATGGAATCTCCTTCGGACAGGAGCGGACGCAGTTCTGCGAGTTGCCGCAGCCCTCAATGCCGCCATCGTCCAGGAGGGCCTCCAGGCGCTCATCCTTGTTCATCTCGCCCGTCGGATGGGCGTTGAACAGACGGACCTGCGAGATCGGCGCCGGCCCGATGAAGCTTGTCTTGTCATTCACGTTCGGACAAGCTTCGAGACATACGCCGCAGGTCATGCATTTCGACAGCTCATACGCCCATTGCCGCTTCGTCTCCGCCATGCGCGGTCCCGGCCCCAGATCATATGTTCCGTCAATCGGAATCCAGGCCTTGACGCGCTTCAGCGCATTGAACATCCGTTCCCGGTTGATGACCAGATCGCGCACGACCGGGAACGTCTTCATCGGAGCGAGGCGAATCGGCTGTTCCAGCTTGTCGATCAGGGCCGAGCAGGCTTGGCGCGGCTTCCCGTTGATGACCATCGAGCAGGCGCCGCACACTTCTTCCAGACAGTTCGATTCCCAGCAGACCGGGGCCGTCGCTTTGCCCGACGCATTGACGGGATTCCGCTGAATCTCCATCAGGGCGCTGATGACGTTCATGTTCGGGCGATACGGAATTTCGAACTCTTCGGTATAAGGAGCCGCATCAGGCGAATCCTGACGCGTCACAATGAACTTGATCTTCTTGGATGATGCCACTGCTTCCGCCATCGTTATTCTCCTTTCTTTTT
Source organism: Paenibacillus dendritiformis (assembly GCF_021654795.1). Classification (NCBI taxonomy): domain Bacteria; kingdom Bacillati; phylum Bacillota; class Bacilli; order Caryophanales; family Paenibacillaceae; genus Paenibacillus; species Paenibacillus dendritiformis. The sequence continues at coordinate 1,347,407 of NZ_AP025344.1, read as the reverse complement.
ACTTTTTTTATCCGTGGTATAATCGCGCTTCCGCGGTTGAATAAGCGATACGTCTACCTCTTCGTAGCTGATCTCCGGTCCTTCCGGGGTCCAGGCGGCAATCGTCGTCTTGAGGAAATCCTGGTCGTTCCGTTCAGGGAAGTCCGGCTTGTAATGCGCGCCGCGGCTCTCGTTGCGAAGCAGGGCGCTCTTCGTCATCGCTTCGGCCAGCTCGAGCATGTTCCACAGCTGGCGCGTGAAGCTGGCGGCCTGGTTGTTCCAGCGCGCCGTATCCGACATGTTGATGTTCGCATAACGCTGTTTCAGCTCTTTAATCTTCACGATAGTGTCTTCCAGCTTCGAATTGTAGCGGACGACCGTCATATTGTTCGTCATCCATTCGCCCAGCTCTTTATGGAGAACATAGGCATTCTCGCTGCCGTCCATCTTGAGCAGCCGATCGTAGCGATCCGCTCTCAGCTTGACCTCGCGGTCGAATATGCTGGAGGAGACATCCTCGACGGACTTATCCAGTCCGCGTATATATTCCACGGCCTTCGGCCCCGCGACCATGCCCCCGAAGATGGCGGACAGGAGGGAATTGGCGCCGAGACGGTTCGCCCCGTGATACTGGTATTCGCATTCCCCTGCGGCGAACAAACCCTTGATATTCGTCATCTGATTGTAGTCGACCCACATGCCGCCCATCGAGTAGTGGACCGCCGGGAAAATCTTCATCGGAATTTTGCGCGGGTCGTCGCCCATGAACTTCTCGTAAATCTCGATAATCCCGCCGAGCTTGACATCAAGCTCCTTCGGATCCTTGTGTGACAGATCGAGGTATACCATGTTCTCGCCGTTGATGCCGAGCTTCAGATCGACGCAGACATGGAAAATTTCCCGAGTCGCGATATCACGCGGCACGAGGTTCCCGTAGGCCGGATACTTCTCTTCGAGGAAGTACCATGGCTTGCCGTCCTTGTAGGTCCAGATCCGTCCGCCTTCGCCGCGCGCCGACTCGGACATGAGGCGCAGCTTGTCGTCTCCCGGGATGGCGGTCGGGTGAATCTGAATGAATTCCCCGTTCGCGTAGCGAACGCCCTGCTGATAGACGGCGCTGGCAGCCGTTCCGGTATTGATGACCGAGTTCGTCGTCTTGCCGAAAATAATGCCTGGACCGCCCGTCGCGAGGATGACCGCATCGGCCGCGAACGACTTGATCTCCATGGTGCGGAGATCCTGAGCCGTGATGCCGCGGCATACCTGATCGTCATCGATAACGGCAGACAGGAATTCCCAATGCTCATATTTGGTGACGAGGCCAGCGGTTTCCCAACGGCGCACCTGCTCGTCAAGCGCATACAGCAGCTGCTGGCCGGTGGTCGCCCCGGCGAACGCCGTCCGGTGATACTGCGTGCCGCCGAAGCGCCGGAAATCGAGCAGACCTTCCGGCGTGCGGCTGAACATAACGCCCATCCGGTCCATCAAATGGATGATGCCCGGCGCCGCTTCGCACATTGCCTTGACCGGAGGCTGGTTCGCGAGGAAGTCCCCGCCGTATACCGTATCGTCAAAATGCTCCCATGGCGAGTCGCCTTCCCCCTTCGTGTTGACCGCCCCGTTGATTCCGCCCTGGGCGCATACGGAGTGGGAGCGCTTGACGGGAACCAGAGAGAACAGGTCGACATGAACGCCTGCCTCCGCTGCTTTTACGACAGCCATCAGACCGGCGAGACCGCCGCCGACGACGATGATTTTCTGTTTAGCCATTATGCGTCCTCCCCCTTAACCAATAACCGATTTCACTGTATCCGTCATAACCGAAGCCGCCTGGAACTCTTCGCTGCGGAAGCCGATCAGCGACAGTACGAACAAAACGGACATGATCACGAACAAGCCCATGCAAATTTTGGCCGATACCTTCTGCGCGCGCGGCCCAATCGTGATGCCCCAGCTCACGAGAAAAGCCCATAGACCGTTCGTGAAATGGTACGACGCCGCAACCACCCCGATGATATAGACGGCGAACATGAGCGGCTGAGATACGATACCGTTCATATGGGTGCCCAGTTCTTCATGGGTTACATTGCCGAGCGTAATCTGGAAGCGCGTCTCGAACACATGCCATGTGACGAAAATAAACGTGATGACCCCCGTAATCCGCTGCCATAGAAATGCCACGTTGCGCCCGTAGTTGAAGTTCCCTACGTTGTTCTTCGCCGTATAGGCGATATAGAGTCCATACACTCCGTGATACAGAAGCGGAAGCCAGATGCCGAACAGCTCGAGAAAGAAAATGAGCGGCAGATCATTCAACATCTTGACGCTGCTCTGAAACGCTTCCTTCCCGCCGTCAAATGCCGAGAAGTTGGTCAGCATATGCTCCACAAGAAAGAAGCCGAGCGGGATAATCCCGAGAAGCGAATGCAACTTCCGCGAGTAAAAATAACCTCGTTTCATAAGCGTGCCGTTTCCCCTTTCCATGTACGTACCAGTAGATTTTGGTAATTGAAACAACCCTCATTTTACCCGTGCCTGTCGAAAGCGTCAACATTTTGTCATTTTTGCAAAACCGGGGGCGATCCATATCATTCCATGACAGCTGAATCTCTTGGGTCATGCCCATGTAACCGCTCTCCATACTTGTGACTAAGTTGTGACACTTCTCATGTTACCTCTTTTTCTCTTATAATGGTATTGCAATGTTTTTATAATTTTAATAACTTTTATGCATATCACTTCATTTATCTGGAATCCTATCTTTTTATTCCGTGACATAAGGAGGAATCCCGATGCTCGATCTGCTGGAATCGTTCGCTACCGTCGTTGAATTATCCACCTTGAATCAAGCGTCCAAGCGTCTCAACCTGTCCCAGCCCGCGCTCTCCCGCCAGATCGCGAAGCTGGAGAGCGAGCTCGGCGTCGATCTGTTCATCCGGAACGGCAAGCGGCTGGAACTGACCCGGGTCGGCCAGATTACGTATGAATTCGCGCTCGACATCCGCAACCGGCAGCTAGATTTCTTGAAATCGATTGCGGATTACAAGATCGAAGGCCATGCCTCCGTGACGATCGGGGCGAGCCTGACGACGCTCCAGACGACGCTGCCGCTATTTGTTTCATTATTTGTAGAAAAATATCCGGAAGCGCAATTGAAAACCGTAACCGGCAAGACGCACGAGATTATTTCCTTCATCCGCGATCAAAAGGTCGATGTCGGATTGGTTGCCGACGCGATCCGCGATCCGAGCCTCGTCTGCCTTCCCCTGTTCTCCGACCATTTGGAGCTCGTCGTGCCGCGGGAGCATGAGCTCGCCTCTGGCAATCCAGGCTCGATTACTTGGCTGAACGGGCTTCCTATGCTGCTGTTCTCCAAAGGCACCTGGTACCGCAAGCTGATCGACGATCTGTTCCGTCGCCACCGCATCGTGCCCGATATCCGGATGGAGATCGACTCCTTCGAAGCGATCGTCCGCCTGCTGTCCCCTTGCCATGCCGCGGCGCTTCTCCCCAAATCATACTTGCGCTCCGAATGGCTGGACGACAACGGGCTTGTCGCCATTCATTTGAAGGAGTTGGTCCAGACGGAGCGTATCACGTCGCTTGTCTATTCGAAGCAGGCCGCTCTCAGTCTGACCGCCAGGAGGTTCATTGAAGAGACGGCCCGGTCCGCCTCCGGGTGGAATGTCCAATCGAAGCAGGAATAAGGGAGGATGTGTCGAATCATATTTTGTTACATATAGAGAGACACGAGACCCGATATGTTCATGCATGATGGGGAAATCTAGGAGGTAGATACGATGAAAGTATGCAATCGATGCGGCGAACCGCTGCAGGAGAACGAGGTACATACGTGCCGCGTCCAGGACGGGCGGCCGGCGGAGGAAGGCGCTGCAGCCTCGCCGGATCGGCGTGAGACGGCCGCCGCGGCGGAGCAGCCATTCGCCGCCCGTCATCCTCAGGAGCCTGTCCAGGCGCCGGGGCCATCCGGGCCGAATATCGATATGGCACGCGTGGTCCGTCTGATGAAGGAGCCGCAAGCCGCAAGTTACATGACGACGGGAGCCGATTATTGGTACGGCGTCATCGGGGCTGCCGCGTCCGCAATTGGATTTGCGCTTTTCGGCTATCTGTTCCTGAACCAATTTGCGAAGGTTATATTCGGCTCCCTGCCGTTCGGTTTTGGCAGCACGACTCTGCCGTTTTCGTATTTCCTGCAGCTCATGCTGCTCCATCTCGCCGCCTTGGCCGCCCTCTTCGGCTCGCTCTACTTCGTGAACCGATGGAAAGGCGGGCGGAAGCTTGACGCCAAGACCTTCTTCGTGCAATTAGCCGCGATGCAGATGCCTTACGGGCCTATCTATGCAGTGGCCGGAATCATTGCGCTGCTGACATTCTATTCCTTGGCGCTCGCCATAGCCGGTCTGGCCTGGCTCGTATCGGTCATGATGACCATCTATGAATCGCTGGAGCAGGCCCAAGTGTCGCGGAACAACCGCTTCGTATATATGCTGGCCGGCCTCAGCGGCTACTTCCTGCTCTTATTGATCATGACTAAAATTCTGTTCTAATCCTGCCCGGAATATAACAAAGCCCTCCGCCGTAATGGCAAGGAGGGCTTTGTGGTATCTACTTGCGCTTCCCGATCTGATCCTCGAATTGATCGATCTGGGCGTTCGTCCCGATGACGACCATGACGTCCTCGTCCTGGAGGACATCCTCGGCCGATGGAGCAATAATGACGCCGTTCGGCTTATGCAGCGCCACGATGCTGCAGCCGTACCGGGCTCTCGGGTTGACATCCTTGAGCGTTTTGCCGCACAAGCTGCCGGGAACACTCAGCTCCGCAATCGTGTAGTCTTTGGACAACTCGATATAATCGAGAAGGTTCGGCGATACCAGCTGATGGGCGACCCGGATCCCCATATCCCGTTCCGGATAGATGACCCGATCGACGCCGATTCGCTCCAGCACGCGCCCATGCAGCTCCGAGACGGCTTTGGCCACCACTTTTTTGACGCCAAGCTCCTTCATTTGGATGCTGACGAGAATGCTTGTCTGCAGATCATTTCCAATCGCGACAATCGCGCAATCGAAGTTACGGATGCCGAGCGAACGAAGCACATCCTCATCCGCCGCATCGGCAACGACGGCGTGCGTCAAGACGTTGTTCATCTCCGACACCACCTCTTCATCCTTGTCGATCCCCAACACCTGATGGCCAAGCTCGACCAGCTCCTGCGCCAGACTCGACCCGAATCTGCCCATCCCCACGACTGCAAATTGCTGTAACTCCATGTTCGTATTGCTCCTTCGCCCATTACTCTTCTTCTATAGGTAACCCCGGAATGCAGACCGATTATCCAATCGTAATTTTGCCCTCCGGGTGCTTGTATAGCTCACGTTCGCTTTTCGGGCCTAAGGCATAGGCCAGCGTAATCGGACCGAGCCGGCCCGCGAACATCATCAGACAGATCAATATTTTGCCGACCACCGTCAAATCAGTCGTCAACCCCGCCGTCAACCCGACGGTGCCGAAGGCCGAGGTCGTCTCGAACAAGATCATCAAAAAGGGATGATCCTCAGTCGTGGACAAGACCATCGTTACTCCGATCACCATGAACAAGGCCATCAATGTGATCGTGACCGCCTTAAAGATCCGGTCTTTGCCCAGACGATGACGGAAGATGACGATGTCCTCCTTCCCCCGAATCATCGTGATGACGGCGCCGATCAGAATAGCGAACGTCGTCGTCTTGATTCCGCCTCCCGTGGAGCCGGGAGACGCGCCGATGAACATCAGCACGACAAGGAAGAACTGCGTCGCCTGCCGCATCGCCCCGATATCGACGGTGTTCGCCCCGGCGGTCCGCGGACTCACCGATTGGAAAAAGGCCGCCCACATCTTCTGCCAGCCGTTCAGACTGCCCAGCGTCGCCGGGTTCGTGAACTCGAAGACGAAAATGACGATGGCGCCCAATGCGATGAGCAAGCCCGTCATCGTCAACACGACCTTGGAATGCAGCGCCAGCCTGCGGGTGCGCCGATACTCCGTCACATCGGACAGGACGATGAAGCCGAGTCCGCCCAGAACGATCAGCAGCATCGCGACAATATTGACGATCGGGTCGCCCACATACAGGGTCAGGCTGGTGAACGGTCCAGATACGGAGCCGAACAGATCGAACCCGGCGTTATTGAATAGCGATATCGCGTGAAAAATGCCGAAGTACAATGCCTTGCCGAACGGCAAGTCACAGGCCCAGCGCAACGTGAACAGAACCGCCGCCGCCCCTTCGATGCTGAACGCGTACAGCAGTACCTTGCGAATCAGGCGAACGATCCCCTCCATGCTGCCCTGATTCAGCGCTTCCTGCAAAATGAGCCGTTCCTTCAGCGAAATACGCTTGCGGAAGGCAAGAGCGAACAGCGTCGCCATCGTCATGAAGCCAAGTCCGCCGACCTGAATCAGCGTAATAATGATAATTTGCCCGAATAAGGTGAAATGCGTGCCCGTATCCACCACGACAAGCCCCGTCACGCATGTGGCCGAAGTGGCTGTGAACAGCGCGTCGATGAAGGGGAGAGGCTGGCCGTCCGCATTGGCTATCGGAAGCATCAGCAGCAGCGCCCCGATGAGAATAATCGTCCCGAACCCCATAACCAGAATTCGCGGCGGGGTGAGCTGCCATCGGGATGCTTTTTTTATGGATTTCATCGAATTCACCTCATTTTCAGCACGAAAAAAAGCACTGGAGATCCAATGCTAACGCTGGTATCCTGACGTTCAATGCCTACGAGGTTAGCTGACGGATTCGGGCGCGTTCAGGCCGCCCTATTTGCATTCGATCCTTCATGCGGATCGCGCAAAATTCACCCCAATGATCGGGTCCCCCGCTTTCGTCTTCACGAAATTCGGCCGTATTGAATTCATAACGAGATTATATACGTTTCATGACAGGGGCACAAAGTCCATGCAGGCACAAAATGAACAAAAAATACAGGAAAAAGTCTTCAAATAGCGCTTACATCCTATCCCAATCTCCCACTGCGTCTTTCGCGCTTGCTATTTCAGCTTGTAGCTGATTTCTTCCACAATTTGCATGCCTGGACTTTCCGGCAAGAGAGTGGATACAATAATGATAAGCACCGGAATTGTGAACGGAGGTCGCGCTATGCCTGTGTCCCATCGCGTAACGAAACGCCTATTGCTGGCTTCGATCATTGGATTTATAGTGTTTGTGCTCCTGCAGATTGTTATTCCTTCGCTTCAGGAAGCGAGCCGGACCGGGCCAGAGCAAGAGCGAGCGCTTCTGACGAAGCGCCAGGCTGCCGAGCGGGCGCTAGAGTATGTGAAGGGCGAGCCGTGGAGAAGCCGGATCGTCCTGTCGGAACAAGAGCCTACCGTCGTCTACAAGACCGACAGACTCGCCTCCGGCTATATCAACCGGGAAAGGCTGGCGGACAGCTATGCTCCTTGGGACAACCAGGCCCCGATAGACATTTATCAAGTCCTGCTGGAAGCCGCGGCCCCGGACGGGAAAGGCATTTTTAAGGTTGACGTACATATGACGAGCGGCAGCGTAGTGGGATATGAATTGGCCGCCGTACCGGGAAGTCTGCGGCCGGAGGCTCCGGCGCTCGACGAAATGACGGCGCGGCCGCTTGCCGCCCGCGAGCTGAACGCGCTTGGCTGGGACCCATCCAAGCTGATGCCGCAGAGCGTCGACCCCTCTTGGCCGGATGAGCTTCGATATACCGTCAAGGAAGGCGAGATCGGCGCGGCCCGGCTAGAGCTGTCCGTTCGCATGCGCGGAGATCGCGTCGTGGCGCTGCATCCCGTCTGGAAAGTTCCGGGCGACTATGAGGCCCTAGATCAGGCTCAGGCCGAGACAGCCGGCTCGGTGTACCGCATCGGCTACCGGTGGATCTCGTTCGTGTTCAGCATACTCGCCCTATGGGCCTGCATCTACTACCGTCGGCAGATCCGCTTCCGCTCGGGCACGCTGATCGCGCTCTCGCTCCTGTCGTGCGCCATCTCTGTGCTTCATCTATGGAATATCATGCCCGGACTGGCCGTCCTGCAGTTCGGAGTGCCCCGCACGGAACTGAACCTTACTGCCGCGCTCGTAGTACAAGGGGCCATTATGGTCATTCAAGGACTGTTTCTTTATTTTTCGCTTGTGTCAGGCTCCTATATGTGGAGACAGGAGAGACGGGACGAGCTGCTGCCCACTTGGCGCGATCGGTCATTCGGCGCCGCCTTGACCGGCTCCTTCCGTCTCGGAACGCTGTATGCGGGCGTACTGCTCGGCGTACAGAGCGTCATCTTCCTGACGCTGGAGATCGGCTTCGGCGCCTGGGCGGCTACCGATGCCTCCCTATCTCCGCTCAATCTGACCGTGCCGGCCCTCTATCCGCTTCTCGCCTGGATGGCGGCGATCTCAGAGGAGGGCGTTTTCCGTTGGTTCGGAACCGGCCTGCTGAACCGCTGGCTTCGGAACCCGTGGGCAGCCGGCATCATTCCGACCTTGGTATGGGCCTTCGGCCATGTGACATATCCGATTTACCCGTACTATTCAAGGCCGGTGGAGCTGCTCATTATCGGCCTCCTGTTCCTCGCGATCATGCTGCGCCATGGCTTCTGGACCGCTATGTTCGCCCACCTCATGCTCGACAACGTGCTGATGAGCATATCGTATCTGCTGGAGGGAACGGCAGCCGGCCTCGGGCTCGGCGTATTCTATCTGGCGCTACCGATGCTTATCGTGTACGGCGTGCGCCATCTCCATCGGTATAGCGCAAGGTTGCAATAAAAAAGACGTGTGCGGCTTGAAACGGCCTTGCAGCGGTTCAACCGTACACGTCTTTTTTCACGCGCTTACTTGTTCAATTTTACATTTTTGAACGCTTCGGCTTGCTGGCGGATGCCAACCTCGGCGGCGAACCGCTCGATGCTCGAAGCGCCGAAAAATCCGTCGATGCCGGTCGTATGCTCGAAAATATAGCGGGCATCCTCCGGCTCCGCAATCGGACCGCCATGGCAAATGACCAAAATATCCGGATTGACCGACCGGCCCGCGTCAGCGATAGCCTGGATTCTCTTGGCGCAATCGTCAAGAGTGAGCGCGGTCTTCGCGCCGATCGTCCCTTTGGTCGTCAAGCCCATATGCGCGACCAAAATATCCGCGCCCGCCTTGGCCATCTTGATCGCCTGCTCCTCGTCGAATACATACGGCGTCGTGAGCATATCCAGCTCATGGGCCTTGCGAATCATGTCCACTTCCAGATCATAGCCCATGCCCGTCTCTTCCAGATTCGCCCGGAAGACGCCGTCGATCAGGCCGACGGTCGGGAAGTTCTGCACGCCCGCGAAGCCTTGCTCCTTCAATTGCTTCAGGAACACGTCCATGATGCGGAACGGATCGGTGCCGCACACGCCCGCCAGCACCGGAGCGCGCTTCACGACCGGCAATACTTCCGCCCCCATATCGACGACGATCTGGTTGGCGTCCCCGTAAGGCATCAATCCTGCCAGGGAACCCCGGCCGGCCATTCTGTATCTTCCCGAGTTGTAAATGATAATCAAATCGACGCCGCCCGCTTCGCCGCTCTTGGCTGAAATCCCGGTTCCCGCTCCGGCGCCCAAAATCATGTCTCCATTAGCGACTTGCGCTTTCAGTTGGCTGATGATTTCCTGACGAGTTCGTTTCATTTTGCATCCTCCTCTTGTGTGTGCTTCCGCATCAGTTCGACCAGCTTCCGGGCTGCGGCCAGCGCAAAGCTCTTGTCATTGATGTCCGCATCCAGTTCGATGAGCTCTACGGCATTGCGGTCAATCTCCTGTCTCAGCGTGTCGAACAACGCCCGATCCTCTTCCGGTCCGTAGAATGGCTGCCCTTCCACATCCAGACCGGATACGCCCTTCAATGGCAGCATGAGCGCGGTCGGGGCGGTCGCCTCATTCAACTTCCCGGCGATAATTTTGCCGAGCTCTTTATTTTCCTCCACGGTTGTTCTCATCAACGTGACGGTCGGATTATGCTTGTAGAACGTTCGATTCGCGAACTTCTCCGGCACCGTGTCGAAGGGGCCGAAGTTGACCATGTCCAGCGCTCCTGTCGATACCACTTGAGGCACATGCGCCCGCGCGGCCGCCTCAAGCCGGTTCGGTCCGGCATTGAGCACGCCGCCGACCAGCTCGTCGCACCATTCCGTAGTCGTAATATCCAGCACGCCATCGAAGAATCCGGAATCGATCAACCGTTCCATCGTCTTGCCGCCGGCGCCCGTGGCATGGAACACGACCACTTCATAGCCTTGTTCCTCCAGATATTCACGTGCTTGATTGACGCAAGGCGTCGTCAGCCCGAACATCGTCGCCGCGATGAGCGGTTTTTTCTCTACGGCATGCTCCACCTCGAACTTCAGCATACCGGCGATCGCCAAGGCCGCGTTCGTAAATATTTTGGTCGAAATCGAGTTCAGTCCCGACACGTCGACGATAGATGGATACATCATAATATCGCTCGTCCCGACATATTGCGAGACATTCCCGGACGCGACGGTCGACACCATTATCTTCGGCACGCCGATTGGGAGCGCTCTCATTCCGGGCGTGACGATAGATGTGCCGCCGCTGCCGCCGAAGGAGATGATTCCATCGAATTTACCTTCCGCATACAGTCTCGGAATCAGCTTTTCCATGCCCTTCGCAAGGACTTCCGTTGCTAACGATCGGTCCCGTTTGGAGGCGATTTCACGAATGTCCGCTCCAGCTTCCCGCGCCACTTCTTCATTCGAGACATCCGGGACGAACATTGGCTCGAACACCCCGCTATGAATCGTAAGCGTATTCAGCCCAAGACCTTGAAGCATATCTCTGACAAAAGAAAACTCGGTTCCTTTCGAATCAAACGTTCCGACTATCGCGACTGTTTTCAATGGCATAACCTCCTCGGAAAAGTGGAAGTGTTTCAAGAATTGCTGAACTTGCTTACAACTCAAGTATAGAGCTTTCAAAAGGGCAATTCATGTGAATTTGTACGGCGTTTATGTGTTTTTGTACTGACGTCGATATTCTCGGGGGGACACCCCCGTCAGTTTTTTGAAGGTTTTGCTGAAATGGGCGTAGTCATTGTATCCGGCGAGCGCCGACACCTCGGACAGCTCGATATGGTCCTGCTTCATGAACTCCATAGCCTTGTTGATTCGGAACCTCGTCACGTATTCGGGGAAAGTGCACCCAACCTCTTTTTTGAACAAATAGCTTAAATGCGTCCGCGAAATATGGGCTACCAAAGCGAGTTCCGCAAACGAAATCTCATTCATGTAATTCGCGGCCACATACTCCTTCACGAACTGCACATAATCATAATGCTTGGCCACGCCCTCCAGCATATGGCGAAGGAGCTTATCCTGCTCGGTCAGCCCCGCCTCCTTGAACTCGCTGGCCGTCTGCGTAATCGCCGCTTCGGAAGGAATTCGCTCGAAGGACGATCCGCCCAAATAACCCACGGCTCCGGTATTGTCGTACATATACTCCACATCGGAAGGCGTGTTGACCGGCCCGCCGTAGACCATTTTCATAACGCCGGGATTGACCTCGTCGCAAGCTTTAAAAATAGCTTTTGCCAACTCCGCCGCCGCTTTGAGCGACAATACTTTTTTCGCGCCGAGAACGCCGCCCTTCGTGAAGCCCAAATGCGCGCACACGATATCCGCTCCGGCCGCGGCCATGCGCCGGGCCTGATCCTCTTCGAACACAAACGCGATCGTAAACAAGCCTTTCCTATGCGCTATCCGAATCGCCTCGATTTCAGCGTCGAAGCTAGTCCCGTCTTCCTTCAAAGCCTCACCAAAAAGACCGCCCATTAATCCGACGGTCGGATAGTTATTTATGCCAGAAAAGCCCTGTTCCCGAATCCATTCGATATATTGCTCCAATTCAATGGTCGGATCCGTCGCGCAAAGTCCAAAGATAACAGGAACCTCTCTTACGATAGGGATAATTTCCCTGGACCCGAATTCCATCACGAGATCGTTACTGTTCGAAAAGGGAAGCAGCCCTCCGAGCGAGCTCAATCCCATCTGGCGGAACCGGCCTGAATTTAGGGCCAAAATGAAATCCGCTCCGCCCTTTACCGCATATTTCGCGGTGATGCCCGCTCCGGCCGCTACGCCGATAATATGCCCGTTCGCTTGAATCTGCGCTTGCAGCTTCGTTCTAATCGTCTCGCGGTCGAAAGACATGTCAACACACCCTTTGCCGGCTCAATGCTTATTCCTTGACCAACATCATAACATTCCCCGGAACGCCGGTCTATAAACGTGAGGCCGTGATCCCATACCGTCAGGATCGCTTATCGCTTTGCATTTGTAGTTCTGCTATCCCATCTAATCAGGAACATGTTTTATAGCGGTTCTTCGATTCTGAGCGGAGGGGAGATTGCTTATAAGGAGCTGCGAACCCTGCCTGGGAGGGTCCGGCCCACCGTTCTAAGCCCAAGCAAGGCCGACCCGCCCCGGCCAAGCGGAAGCCACTACGCTGGAACCGGCAAACCTGCAAATAAAAAAGAAGCTTTGCAGGAACGGCCTGCAAAGCTTCGCTTGTTTCATTTTATTCATCATTGCCTCCATCGGCCGTCTCCATGTCCGGGGCATCCGGCTCCGCTTCATGGGGTTCCTTCTCTTGCCGGAGCGAGGCCAATATCGTGTTCGCCAGCTTCTCGCCGATCCCGACTTCCCGGAACTCCTCGACCGAAGCTTCCCGAATTTTCTTCAAGGAGCCGAAATGCTTCAGGAGCCGTTTCCGCCGCTTCTCGCCAATGCCCGGAATGGAATCGAGCGCCGAAGTGACCATCGACTTGGCCCGCCGTTCGCGGTGGAACGAAATCGCGAAGCGGTGAACCTCCTCCTGGATGCGCTGCAGCAGATAGAACTCCTGGCTGTCCCGCGCAAGCGGAACGATGGCGGGCGGGAATCCGGCCATCAACTGCGCCGTCTTGTGCTTATTGTCCTTCACAAGACCGCATACCGGGATATCGAGGCCAAGCTCATTCTCGAGCACATCAAGCGCCGCCGACATCTGACCGCGGCCGCCGTCCACGATAATGAGATCCGGCATGTCGAGCTGCTCCTTCAGCACCCGTTCATAGCGTCGGCGGATCACTTCGCGCATCGTCTCGTAATCATCCGGTCCGACGACGGTGCGCACCTTGTATTTCCGGTATTCCTTCTTGTCCGGCTTCCCGTCGGTGAAGACGACCATCGCGGAGACCGGATCGGCCCCCTGGATATTCGAGTTATCGAAGGCCTCGATCCGGCGAAGCGCGCCGATCCCGAGCGCCTCCCCGAGCCGCTGGGCTGCCCGCTGCGTCCGCTCCTCGTTCCGCTCGACCAGCTTGAACTTCTCGTCCAATGCGACGCTCGCATTTTCCATCGCCATCGAGACCATCTGCCTCTTCAACCCGCGCTTCGGCAGCAGGACCTTCACCTTCAGCCATTGCTGGAGCGCTTCCGTCGTCGCCAAGCTCTCTTCGGCATGCGGGACGGCCTCCGGCCCCTTCGGTTCCTCCCCGTTTTCCCGTTCTTCTCCGTCCGCCGAGTCCTCTGCTTGGTCCGCATCCGCACCGCTGCCGGATTCATCTGTATCTCTGTCCGGCTCTTGTCCGGCCTTCATCGCAGCCGGATCGGCTTCAGGGGCCGCCGCCAGCGCAGCCAGCCCTTCCGGATCCGGAAGCAGAATTTCCTTTGGAACCGCCGGATTCTCGCTGTAATATTGCGTCACGAAGGACATGAAGTCGGCATAAGGCTCGCCGTAGAACGGGAATTGAGTCGTATGGCGCTCAATCATTTTTCCTTGACGGATATAAAGAATCTGTACGCACATCCAGCCCTTGTCCACCGCGAACCCGAACACATCCCGATCGGCCTGATCGGATGTATTGATGTTCTGCTTCTCCATAATCGCGGCGATTGCCATCAGCTGATCGCGGTATTCCTTGGCCCGCTCGAATTGCAGTTCTTCGGCCGCCTCCTCCATTTTCCGCTGCAGTTCGCGTTTAATCTCTTCGTGCCCCCCGCCGAGAAATTTGGTGATCTCCTGCACCATGTTTTCATATTCGGATTCGGTCACCTCGTACTCGCACGGCGCCAAGCATTGGCCGATGTGATAGTATAAGCAGACCCGGTCCGGCAGCGTGGAGCATTTACGCAGCGGGTAGAGGCGATCGAGCAGCTTCTTCGTCTGCTGGGCGGCGAAGCCGTTCGGATAAGGACCGAAATATTTGGCCTTATCCTTCAGCACCCGGCGCGTCACCTCCAGCCGCGGGTGGCGTTCATTCGTTATTTTGATATATGGGAACGTCTTGTCATCCTTCAGCAGCACGTTGTAACGCGGATGATGCTTTTTAATAAGATTGCATTCCAAAATGAGAGCTTCCATATTGCTGCCGGTGACGATATATTCGAAATCGCGGATTTCCGCTACGAGTCGTTGGGTTTTGCCGTCATGGCTGCCCGAGAAATAAGAGCGGACACGGTTCTTGAGCACCTTCGCCTTGCCGACGTAAATAATCGTGCCCTCTCTGTTCTTCATCAAATAGCAGCCTGGCGCATCGGGCAGCAAGGCGAGCTTATGGTGAATCTGCTCCAGCGCCTGGGCGCGTTCGGCCAACGCTTCGGCATCCAGCTCGTCTTCCTGTTCCGGGGCATAGCGTTCATTCCAGCGGGCCTTCCACCGCTCTGCGCGCCAGTTCGGGCGGTTCTTGTCCGAGTCGCTCACGCGAGCTCCCTCCTTACGATCATTGTTCCTGCACTGCCCCTTGCACACGGGCTCGTGGCGTTGCGCAAGGGGCATGACTTCTCTATTTTATCAAAAAAGAGGACGGCGCGCTCCTGCCTGACGCAAAGAAGCCTTCCTGATTCAGGAAGGCTTCTCTTCTATCCTATGTTCGCCCGGACGGATGCTTATTGATGCTTGCCAATCAAGCCTTTGAGGGCGTCCTTGGAGTTCAGGCCGACCACTTTGTCCACTGGCTGTCCATCCTTGAACACGATGATCGTCGGAATGCTCATCACGCCGAAACGGGAAGCGGATTCCGGATTCTCATCCACGTTCACCTTCGCGATCGTAGCTTGACCGCTCACTTCTCCGTCCAATTCTTCGAGAATCGGAGCCAATCTCTTGCAAGGGCCGCACCAAGGCGCCCAAAAATCGACCAAAACGACGCCTTGCTGACCTTCTACCTCGGTCTTGAACGTCTGGTCGGACACATTTACGATAGCCATGTTAGAGAACCTCCTTTATCGTGAAAAACAGAATAGCTGAGTCAACAAGTAAAGTATACCACAAGTCGGACTTTTATGTGAAATCGGAGGGCAATGCATTTTGTTAGGAATTTGTCACACGATAAGAAGGCCCGGACTTTACAGTTCCGCCGCCGTTCGATATACTAAAGGCGTAAAAATGGGTTTTACTACCTGTCTATGTTGTGATCCGAATCATTGCAACTTGACGGACAGATGGGAGGACGCGCCAATGGAAGCCAATACGATGGATCCTCGCGAACATGTCAACGAAGAGCCAAGAAATGATTTTTCAGACGTGTTGTTCGGGTTCAACGCCATGTTCGGGTTTATGTTCGTCGTCTTCTTCGGCATGGTGATCGTGAAGTTCATAATGTCGTAACATCCAATCGCCATACGACGTTCCGCGGGCAGGCCCGGATTGCTTCCGCCTGCCGGGAACCGCGTCAAGCGGGAGCCCCGTACCGTGCAATCCGTTCCTGCGCGAGCCATAGTGACGGTCAAGCATGCATCGCTGCATGCTTTTTTTGCTGCCTTTGAAGCCTTCCTCAACCCCGGGCAAGCCGGGCGGACGAAGGCGGTTCGTTGTCCTTCATCCTCTGACCGCAATGCGGCAGGCGGCGGCCAAGGCCAGCATGATGCCCGTATAGATGCCCCAGTCAAGCGAATCGCTGATGGCGATCAGCGCCCCGCCAATGCCTACGCTTAAGCCGGGTCCGAACGAATCGACGAATTGGAGCTGGGACGATACCTCTCCTGATCTCCCCTCCCCGCAACCTATTTGCCTTGATGATAATGGTCATGGCAACTATTTGTCCATAAAAATGAAGGACCGCGCTCACGCAACCAAGCTACAGATCCTTGACATTGTTGTACATCACCGCAAGCGTTCTTCGAAAGTTGTCTACTTCCTCTTCGGTCAAGCCGGCGATCGTTTTTTTATAGGCTTCAATCGAAGGCTCCATAATCTTGTCCTTCATATCCCGTCCTTTGGACGTCAAGTAGACGCGCAAAGCCCTCCTGTCCGCCTCATGGGTGACGCGGTGGATAAAACCCTTGTTCTCCAGCTTGAACAGCATCCGCGCAATGTTCGTCTGATCCTTGTACAACCGCTCGGCAAGCTCCTTTTGCGTGATGCCCTCCCGCTCCCACAGCACGACAAGGATTTCCCATTGATCGACGGTAATGTCGAATGGGCTGACGACTTTTTGATAATAATTGTTCAATTTCAAATCTGCGCGGTGCACGATGACGCCAATAAATTGATCTAAGTCCAAAGCGGGCCTCCATGATTGATATGACGATAGTTGCTATGACCATTATAGTTTCGTCCTTTTCATCCTGTCAATGCAGCATAAAAAAAGACACGCTCATCACGTGTCTGACATTCCCCGTTTGTTGCGCCCGCTCACATGGACTATGTCCGCAAACGGCTTTATCCGGTCCATGAGGCGCTCCGCCTTATAAATATCTTCCCCGTCGCGCGTGTAGCTGAAATGCTTCAGCAGCGAGTTGGTGTCGTAATTCGACGTATAGAAGGTCGGCTTCCGGTTCATCCGGTAGTTCAAGATCGAGCCCAGCACATGATCGCGCACCCAAGCCGACATATTTTCCGCTCCGATATCGTCAAAGACGAGCAGGTCGGTCTCCTTCATCAGCTCGATCGTCTCCCGCAGCTTCTGCGGCTCCTGGAACATCGATTTGAGCTCCTCGACGAATTCCGGCATATAGACAATGACCCCGGTATAACCGGCGCGGGCCAGCTCGTACAGCACATAGCTCATCAGGAAGGTCTTCCCGGTACCGAACGGTCCGACCAGATACAATCCGTGCGGCGTCAGTCCGGATTCCTTCGCCTGCATCACATATTCCATCACTTTTTTGACCGCCGGCACCCGCTCCATATCGATCTCCAGCATCTCCCGGGCGGAATATCCCTGCTTGAGGGCCGTCTCATCCACATAGAAGGAACGGACCCGGTTATGGATCGACTGCTGGCGCTCATGCGCAAGCCACTTCTGGCACGGGACCTTGCGGTCATAAATGAACGCCTGGCCGTTGACCGTCTCCGCGCTAAGCCGGGTGTAATGGCCATGGAAATCGTTCGGGCACTGCTCCAGGCCCGGACATTGGCTGCAATGCCCCGCCTCCTTCACGTATTGGTACAATTTGTTCATATTCATGCGAAGGCTGCGCTCGTCCAGCTCGGGATGGGAGCTGCGGAATTCGGCGACGAGCGGATGGTTCATCAGCTCGGCCATCTTCTGCTCCGCTTGCGCGCGCCGGCTGCCAAGCGGCAGCTGCTTCAACAGTTCGCCTATCGATTCCATGCGGGAGCCCTCCTTATCTTCTGTCTTCGATATTTAACGTATAGAAAGCCTGACAAGCACGCCTGCCTGTCCTAGGCTTGTCCGTCCAATCTTCGTGCGAGCGCCCGTGCGGCGTCGATCTCCTCCTGCGACAGCGACGAAGACCCCTCCTGCGAGCGGGTCACGATCGGGATCGCCGGCTTCGCCGCTTTCCCGTAGCGGCTGCGCGTGCGCTGTGAAGCGGCCTTCCCGCCTGAACGGGCAGCGCCCGCCTCCTGCAGCTGCGACTGCTGGCGGATATACATCACCGCTTGCTCATAGGTGCGGACCTGCTTCACCAGCATATTGGACACAATCGCCTCGACGAAGTTGCGGTTCAACCGCTGCTCGGCCCCCTGCACAAGCATGGTCATCAAATAATGAATGAGTACGTTAATGACTTCATCCGGCAGCTTATAATTGAGATCCATCTTGGTGAACATATCCAAAAAAGAGTCCGGCACCGCGCCCGGAAAAAAACGCTCCAGCAGTTGGGTGTACGGCGTGTTGCGAAGCATCATATTGTACTGGTGAATATCGCATTTGCCATTGAACTGCGGCGGGACCTCGACATAGAATTCCATCTCGACCGCGACTTCCTCTTGCGGGGCCGCCGACTCCTCCCCGAGATGGCCGATGCGCTGCTGCTCCCGCTCCTGCCATTCGCCGCGGCGCTTGTTCTGGCGAAAGTGGAGATGCGCCCGGTGCTGCAGCTCATCGATGATGATGCGGCCGTCTTCCCCAAAAATGCCGTCTTCATCGAGAAGCCGGACGGTCTCCTGCAGCGTGAGCCCGAACTTGCGGACGACATAATTGATGACGCCGAGTCCCTCCCGGTCATAGCGCAGCCGTTCGACGAAGCTGCGGTTCACCGACTGCTTCGGGAAGCGGATAATGATATCGGCGTAATTCAAGGCCGGCGCCTCCGCTTCCTCGGCCGCCGCCGCAGGGCGGACGGACGCCCGGCTAGGGGCCACTTCATCCAGCGCCTGCTCCAGCTCGACGTCAATCACCTGCGTATTCAGGCGGAACAGCTCATAGAACGGAATCGAAATATTTTCGCGTTCCGCCTCCTTCGCCGTCTCATCGAACGGCTCGCCCGTACTGAATTGCTCCCTTAGATTCAGCACGGCATACTTGCCTACGAAGTCGCGCAGCAGCAAGGTCAGATGCTGAGTCCGGAAAAACTCATGCGGCGAAAGCGGAGGCTGAAGCTCGTACTCGTACATATACTCCTCCATGTCCGGAAGCAGCATCCGCGACGTCTGGAGCAACCCTACCGCCTCCAGCTTCGAGGTCTGTTCGACGAAGTAAGTCCGCCCCTTCTCGCTCGGCTCGACACCGAGCAGCAGGAACAGGCGGCGCTGCGCGTCGACGCCCGAATAGCCGACGCGGTCCGCAGGGGCATGCTGATACAATAAATGATATAACCCAATCGCGAATGCTCCGACCATCGGCTGATAGACGTGGGACAGCATCTTCCGATCCAGTTCGCTGAGGCTGAATTCCCGGTAGGCCACATACCGATGGTGCTCTGTAAAATGATGCATGTTGGACATTCGCATGATACTCTCTCCTTTTCATCCGTGCACGTCACGTTCACCTATTGTAACATACTTGGGGACGGACCGTCCGGGGAAAAATCCGGTGTTCGGCCCTGGCGGACGCCCGTACACATGTCCGGTCCGGCCGCCGCGGCAGCGGCAGCCGGTTCGGCTATCCCGTTCATCGCATCGCCCGGCGCAGCTCGAGCAATTCGGCATAACGCCGCTCCAGCCGCTCCTTCTCGGCCTCCTCAAGGCGAAGGGGCTGGGACAGGCGGGACAGCAGCTCGGACCATTCCAGCTCGACCTTCATCCGCTGCTCTTCCGTCCAGGCCGCTCTCTCCCGGCCGGGGCCATCGGCTTGCGCGTCCTGCTGCGGCGGTGCTCCCTGGTCGGCGTGCAGCGCTTCGATCGGCAGCAGCTCCAGCGACTGTCCGCTGAAGCGGAGCACATGCGTGGCCGTCCGTTCCAACAGCATCCGGTCATGGGTCGCGAAGAGAAGCGTTCCCGGATAGGCCGCCAGCACCCGCTCCAGCTCTTCGCGCGCCTCGATGTCGAGGTAGTTCGTCGGCTCATCCAGCAGCAGCACATTGGCTTCGCTCAGGAACAGCTTGACGAGCTGCGTCTTGACCTTCTCCCCGCCGCTTAGCTGCCAGACCGGCTTCAATGCCTCGTCCCGGCGCAGCCGCAGCCGGGCCAGCGCCGTGCGAATGGCGGTCTGATCGTAGGCGCTCGATTTCTGGACGTTGGCCAAGGCGCTCTCCTGCAGGTCAAGCGAGTACAGCTTCTGATCGAAATAGGCGACGCGCGCATTCGGGGCGAACCGTATCACAGCGGAAGAAGCTCCCTCTTCCGGACCGCCGTCCGGCGCTTCGCTTCTCTGCTTCAGCAGCCGCAGCAGCGTCGTCTTCCCCGATCCGTTCGGCCCGAGCAAGCCCACCTTCATTTGCGGACGGATCCGGAAGCTGGCGTCCCGCACCAGCTCACGCTCCCCGGCGCACAGCCGCAGTTCTTTCACCTCGAGCGCGCTCTTGCTCCGAAGCGGCCGGTGGCACTCGGCATCGAAGACGACGGGCGGAAGCTCGAACGGGCGCTCCACCTGCGGCAGCTTCGCGAGCCGCGTCTCCATCGCCTTGACCCGCTTATCCATTTTTCCCTGCTTGCGGTTGAAGTGAGGGCGGGCAGACCGAATCTCCTTGCTGGTCAACCCTTTGCGGGGCCGCGGGGTGCCGACGCCCTGCGCCATGACCCTCGTCTGGACGATCATCTCCTGCAGCCGGTCCCGCTCGGCGATATACTGGTCATACTCGCGCTGCCGCTCGGTGCGCAGCCTTTCCTTCTCTACGCGGTAATCGTCGTAGCCCCCGGCAAAAATATGGAGGCTCCCGTTCTCCACCTCCCATATTTTCGTGCACACCCGGTTCAGGAGCGTCCGGTCATGCGAGATGAGCAGCACGGTGCCGGTCCGGGAGAAATCGAGCAGCCGCTCTTCCATCCGCTTCATCTGCTCCATATCGAGATGGCTGGTCGGCTCGTCGAGCAGCAGCAGCTCGACGCCGCCCTGCAGCGCCTGTTCCAGCCGCCGCCTCGTCCGCTCCCCGCCGCTAAGCGTCGCCTCGGACGAGGCCTCTTCCCGGGTATCGTCGAGCTGGGGGACGAAGGCGCAGGACGCCATCCGCCGGACGCTGCCTTGCGCCGGCTCCACTAGCCCGGCCAATATCCGGATCAGCGTCGTCTTGCCGGCGCCGTTCGCCCCGATCAATCCGATCCGTTCCCCGGAATAGACGCGCAGCGTCTCCGGAATCGTGAACAGGCGGCGGTCTCCGGCCTCGGCGGCCAAGCCGCTCGCCTCCAATACAAGCTTGCCGGTAGGGGCCAATGGCCTGCCTTCTGTATGTCTTGCCTGATTCATAAAAAAACCTCCCTGGGATTCCAGAGAGGATAGATGATACGGCAATGCTCAAGGATGTCCGGCGCCGGTCATGATGCCGGCAAGCCGCAAAACGGCGCAGGACCCAAAGGCAGCGTCCCTTCGCAAGCGGCCGGAGCCGCCTGCATGTCGCAGCGCCTGCGCCGCCGGACAGCCAGCCCGCCGCGCTTTCCGTGCGCAGGGGCCCACTGCGCCGAAGCGCCCGGCAGCAATGATATCCTTGAATTTCGGTCAAGACATAGCCGCTGAGAATCCGCCAGAAGGCAGATCTATCCTCTCTGAACGTACATTTTGAAATCGATATCGTCAAAATGATTCACGTCAGTTCGGATTAATTGATCATCGGCGGTATACCTTGCCCTTTCCTTCGAATGTTGGCCCGCCCGTCTCGCTGCGGCAGGCATATCATTATTTTATGCGATGCGGCCTCCTTCTGTCAAAAGTCCCCTCCGCCTGCCCTTTCCCCGCCGAAGGAGGATCATTTCAACTGATCCAAATAGGTTCGATGCGGATTGGAGAAGCCGAATTGATTGAAGCGGTCCCAATTGACCGACCACGTCATCAAGCCGCGGAGCCCGGGATAACCGGACGGGTTGCGCAGCGTGTAGCTTCCTCCGAACGAGCGGCCTCTGATAAGATAATCCAGCGCCTTATGCACTTCCGCGGGGGACGTATAGCCGTTGCCCGCCTGACTGGCGGCCGGCAGGCCGATGACGACCTGATCCGGGCGCAGACCCGGGAAGACCCGACTTGGATCTCTGGCAAGCGGGAAGCCCGTCACCAGCATGTCGGCCATCGCCGCATGGAAATCGGCGCTGCCCATCGAATAGAACCGATCGTCGAGACCGGTCACCGGTCCGGAATTGTAATGCTGCACCTGGACCCAAGCGATGATGTCGCGCAAGGCGTGAATGACGGGCAGGTACGCCCCGGCGCGCCGGTCGCCGCCCCATTGGCCGGCGCCGTAATTCGTGTACCCGACCTGGACGAAAAACGTCTCCGGCGCCATCGTCAGCAGGAACTCCGATCCGAAATGATCATGAATGGTTCGCAGCGCCTCGATCAGATGGACAACCGCCGGTGTCGTCGGGCGATCGAGATCCGTGTCCCCCTGGTTCAAATACAGCGATTGCCCTTCGAAATCAATGTCCAATCCGTCGAAGCCGTACTTCTCGATGATCGCGATCACCGATTGGACGAACTTGTCGCGGGCAGCGGGAGTCGTCAATTCGACATGACCGTTCTGGCCGCCGATCGAGAGGGTCACTTTTTTGCCCAGGCTCTGCAAGTAAGCGACATCTTCCTTGAAGTCGGCCTCTGCATATTGGTAAGGCGTGAATTCGATCTTCCCGCTATTGTCCGCCGGTTCGGCAAATGCGATATGGATGACATCGAAATTGCCCGAGACCTCCCGGAGCGGAAGGAAGCCCGCTCCGTTCACGAAGTTATGCCAGTAGCCGACCAATACTTTGCCGGGCAGCGGCCCCGGTTCGCCGGCAGAGGAGGTCTTCACGCTCAAGGCGGTGCTGGGCGGGGAGACATTGCCGGCCGCATCCTTCGCCTTCACGGTGAAGGAATACGTCGTCTCCGGCGATAATCCGGTCACGCCCGCGCTTGTGCCGCTCGTCGTCGCGGCCAATGTCTGATCCCGGTACACCTCGTAACCGGTCACCCCGACATTGTCCGATGCCGGGCTCCAGGCGAGCGACACGCTGGTCGCCGTCTTGCCGATCAGCCGCAGATCGGCGGGAGCGCTGGGAGGTTCGTTATCCTCCGGCGCTTCTCCCTCGCTGACGTAGCTCCACAGCGCCGGCACGTTAGGCGGCTCCCAGCCTGCCAGCGACGTGTGCGGCTGCTGGCAGCGGTATATCTTCCCTTGGTACGAGACGAGATCGTCGACGGCGTAGGCCACCCCCGGAGCCCATGCGGCCGCCTCGGCAAGGGCTTGGTCAGCAGCCGGCAGCGCTGCAGCAGCGGCTAGCGGCGCTGCGGCTGGCGATGGCGCTACGGCCAGCAGCGCTTCACCTGGCGGGGCGGCGGCGGCTGAAGGCAGCGCTTCAACTGATGGCGCTTCGGTTAGCCCTGCCGAGAGGATGCGGCCCGCCTGTTCCGGGCCAGCGGCAAGGCCGGCGGCGCTGCTTAATCCGTCGAAGGCCGACCGGACCTGATTGGCAAAGGCGTAGCCGCTCGTGGCGTCCCAATTGACCGACCATGTCATCACGCCGCGGAAGTTCGGATAGCCCCCGGCTTGCTGCAGCTGATACGCCCCGCCGTAGGATGTCCCCTTCACGATATAGCGGAGCGCCTTCGCGATATCCGCCCCCGAGGTGTAACCGCCCGAAGGCGCGGCGCTAGGCACGGCCGGCAAGCCGATCGCGACCTGATCTTCCCGCAGCGGCTCGAACATATTGTTCGGGTTGCGTCCAATCGGGAAGCCGCGCAGCAGCATTTCCGCCATGGCCACCTGGAAGTCGGCCGTCCCCTGTGTATAGACGCGGCCGTCCAGCGCCTCGTTGCCGCCGGCGTTATAATGCTGGACATGAATGAAATCCAGCTTGTCGCGCAGCCCGTGAATGACAGGCAGGTAAGCGCCCCATGGACCGGCATAGGCGACGATGCCGCCCTGGACGTAGGCGATCTCCGGCGCCATCGTCAGCATGAAGCCCGGGCCGACGCGATCGCCGAGCTGCCGGACGGCGGCAATGAGGTTGACGATTTTCGGCGTCGTCGGATGGCGGTAATCGGTGTCACCCGCGCCCAACGAGACGGATCCGCCCTCCAAATCGATATCCAGTCCGTCAAATCCATAGGTTCGGATGATGTTTTCCAATGAATTCACGAAATTTTGGACGTCCTGATTGCTGTGAAGCTCGACCGAGCCGTTCTGCCCGCCGATGGAGATCAGCACCTTCTTCCCCTGGCTGTGCAAATAAGCGACATCCGCACGGAATTCCTCCACCGTGGCGTTGTACGGCGTGAAGCTCAAGGTCGAGCGGTCTCCCCCTGTCGTCTCGGCGAAGGCGACATGGATGACGTCATACTGCGGCGATACGTCGCGCAGCTTCAGGGCGGTCGAGCCGTTGTCGAAGTTATGCCAGTAGCCGATCAGCAGCTTGCCGGGAACCGGATTCGGGCCCGGCCCGCCCGGCGCGGTCGTGGCGTTGACGGCCGCACTCGGTTCGGATGCATTGCCCGCCGCATCCTTTGCTTTCACGGTGAACGTATACCGTGTGTCCGGCGTCAGCCCCGCCGCGATATACGACGTGAGCGCGGTCGTTCCCGCGAGTTGCCCGTTCCGGTACACCTCGTACCCGGTGACGCCGACATTATCGCTTGCCGCGCTCCAGCTTAGCGAGACGGACGTGGCCGTGAAGTCCGTCACGGCCAGATTCGCCGGCGCGGTCGGCCGCTCGGTATCCGGCCCAGGCTCCGGGTTCGGTCCGGGGCCTGCATGCGGCGTCCACAGCGCCGGCGCGTTCGGCGGCTCCCATCCGTCCAGCGAAGTGTGCGGCTGGATACATTTGTAGTCGGCTCCGCCGTAGGCGACGACATCGCCGGTCCGGTAAGCGGTATTCGGCGCCCAGGCCGGGGCCGCAAATACACTTGCTGGGAAGACGGAACAGAGCAAGGCAATCACGAAGAGACAAACCAGTGCTTTGCGGTTCGCTGCCCTCATTTCATTACATTCCTCCTTTTTTTCATATCAGGATGAATTACGCCTTCGTGGAAGGCCAACGTCTTCACCTTCGCTGCATCACCTCCAACTTCGCTCCTCCTGCCCGCCGCAGCTTCCGCTGCCGCCAAGCAAAATATTCCCAGGAGCTCTCTATATTCCACTAAAACACCCCGGCGGGCCAGCTACAAGGATAAATATCTACACACAGGGATACTATTCTATATTCGGGATAACGAGGCTGGATAGGATCGATGATTGGGGGAGAAAAGTTGTAAGAAGATTATTCAAAAAAGGATAACAACATCATAGAACACTATCTCACAGATCTCTGCTGGTTTAGAGTTTACGACTTTAGACTTTAGACTTTAGACTTTAGACTTTAGACTTTAGACTTTAGAGTTAACGGTTTAGAGTTTACGACTTTAGCGATGACGACTTTAGCGATGACGACTTTAGCGATGACGACTTTAGCGATAGTTCTTGAAAATTGCCACTTTAGATATTTAACTTTATTGGAATTTAATGTAATTTTGTCCGATGCTTTTGAGGTTACTGCATTTTAGATTGGAATGTAACTGAAACTGAGGATCACCGCTTTGGAGACAGCATGTTTGGGGATAAAAGTGTCCTTTGGTTATCGTTACTTAGGGGAACTGTTTAGAAGACTCTCTTTTGAGGAGAAAACTCCTCTGAAGATGACAGCTTGGGAGAGCGCTACTCTGAGGACAACCGCTTTGGAGATGGCAGCTTGGGAGACAGCTAGTTCGAGGCTACCTTCTTTGAAAGAGAATGCGTGCGGAGAGATACACCGATTCCTGCGGCGAATGCGCCCGTTGCATTGCTGACCCTGACGCTGGGGCGAGCTCTCTATCCTTGAAGTTCTGAGAAAATAATGCAATTATGCAGCATTCCCACCGAGTCGGATGTTCGAATCATAAAATCCTGCAAATCTCAGGCTGTTGAGAAAGAAGTTTTGAGTAGGAAAATGGATATTTCCACCATCCTGAAAACTGTACCATTTCCCTAGACACGCCCATCCGGCAGGAGAAATCCGCAAACACCACGATTTTTCCAGGCACGCCGATTCGGTAAGCGAAATCCTGCAGAAATACAGCAATTCGATAGGGACGACTATTCCAGAAAGGGAATCCTGCAAAATTACAGGAATTTCCCCCGTTTCGCTTCGGTTTGAAGCAAAAGGGCCTAAAATGATGTAGATTTGCAGCAATTCCTCGGGATGGGGACTCATTAAGCCGAAATTCCTGTAAAATAGCAGCAATTTCCTCCGCACGTCCAAGCCCCAGGAGGCAACGATGCTTCCAGCAGGCCGATAGTGCTTCCAGCAGGCTGATAATGCTTCCTGAAGGCGATGATGCCCCCAGCATCCGACGCGGTCGGTTGGATCCCGTAAAATCAGGCCATTGAGTAGTCTATGGGACTTTTCACCTGTGATGTGGATCTCTTCTCCCGGTAGAAAAAATCGATTTAAAACGCTCTAAGAGCCAAAGTTTGGATGAGGAAAATGGACCTTCTCCACCCCTTCACAAAAAACAGGGGTTTTCCAACAGCCTGAAATCTGCATCAATTTCGCCCGCAAACAGCCTCAAATAGAGGAAAAGTTGTGAATTCCTGCATTTTCGCAGGAATTTCACAAAAATCCCCCAATAAACTCAAAAATTCCTGCACTTTTGCAGGATTTTAGGATTCGCGGCTCATCTGACGGTGTCTGAAGCACTTTCGCAAGGACCATTCCCATTCGTGCCTCGTCCGGGGGTGTCTGTGCCTCTCACTGCACTGCACTTTTGCATGATTCCTAGCATTTATGCCTCGTCCGGAAATGTCCGTGCCGCTCACCGCGCTCTGTGCGGGACCTTTCACATTCGCGCATCATCTGGCGGTGTCCGTGGGGCATACTTCGGCCGGAATAAGCGCACTCGCGCGCCCCCGGGCGATCCAAAAAGGCGCGGAACCCCGTTCCACGCCCAGTAAACCAAGTCAGAACATTTTGTAGCCGCTCTTGCGAAGCACGTCGATCGTCTTGCCGCTGACGAAGGCTCCCGCCAGCCCCGCCAATGCCGTCAAATAATCGACAAGACCGTAGCTTCCGATGTTGCCGAAAAAGGACAGCTCGCTCTTCCACAGCATCCAAATGGTCGCCGGCAGCACAATAACGATGTAAAATCCGATTGGGAACCAGGTCGTCTTCATCAGCATGTTCAAAATAAACCCGATGCCGAACATCATGACGAAGAACAGCATCATCAAAATGATGACCATTATCCATCCCATCATGTCTATCATCATCCCCCTGTAACCTATCTCCGCCTGGATACTCCGACGGCCTGCCGCATATCCAAAATTCACTAATTTGCCTTGATTAGTATTAGTGTACTGGCAGAGAAGCCAAAAATCAACGAACATTCAGTGACATTTGTCACCCCCAAGTTGCCCCTGGGCCGATAGTTACGCTACAATGGCCTTGTGTATGTTTGACGATGAAGACATTTTCATATAATAAAGCATTGGAGGTTCACGACATGAATGAAGCCGCATTAACATTGGAAGGCTGGTATGCGCTCCATGATTTTCGCTTAATCGACTGGACGAAGTGGAACAAGGCGGATGACGAGGAGCGAGCGCATGCGCTGGACGAGCTGCAATCGCTCTGGTCCGCTTGGACCAAGGCGGAAGAAGAGAAGCGGGGAAGCACCGCCGTATACAGCATCGTCGGGCAGAAGGCCGATCTCGTTCAATTCCATCTGCGCGAGACCTTGGAAGAATTGAACGCGATGGAGCATGCCTTCAACAAAACCTCCTTCGCACAATATACGATTCCAACTTACTCGTACGTGAGCATTGTCGAGCTGAGCAATTATATGGCGAAGCCCGGAGCGACCGGCGATCCGATGGACAATCCGGAAGTGGCGGCCCGCCTGAAGCCGGCGCTGCCGAAGAGCAAGCATATCTGCTTCTATCCGATGAACAAGAAGCGCGATCTCTCCGACAACTGGTACATGCTGTCCATGGACGATCGCCGCGCCATGATGCGAAGCCACGGCATGATCGGCCGCAGCTATGCCGGGAAGGTGAAGCAGATCATTACCGGCTCCGTCGGCCTCGATGATTGGGAATGGGGCGTCACGCTGTTCAGCGACGACGCGCTGCAATTCAAGAAGCTGGTCTACGAGATGCGCTTCGATGAAGTGAGCGCCCGCTTCGGCGAGTTCGGCTCCTTCTACGTCGGGAACCTGCTTACGCCGGAGAAGCTGAACGACATCATGAAGGTATAGCGTTCTTTACGCTAGCCGGAGAAGCACAGACCGGGAAGCCCGCAGGGGGCTTCCCGGTTTGTGCATTCCATGCCTATGCTCCTGAAGCCAGCGCCCGCTCCTCATGCTGCCTCCCGATTCGCGGACAGGACGCTTAGTTCGGGGCAGACAGCACGGCTGCCGGAATATAGGCGTCGCCGGCCATTAGCCTGCGGGCGGTTCGGCCGCAAGCCGCTCGCATGACCAGCCAATCCGATGCTGTGCTGGCGACGGCGGCTTCCGCATACATCGTGCCGGACGGGTGCCCGATGCGCACGGCCGAACCCGAGGATGCCGCCAACCGGTTGGGGAGCGTCCCCGGGATTTGGCAGGCGGCCGCAAGCGCCAACGCACCGCCGACAGCATGGGCCCTATGAAGGCCCCCCATCGAAATATAGCGCGATAAAATATCGATGTCCGCCGCGCGTATCATCTCATGAGCCGACGTGACATAATCGGCCGGCTTCGCGACGATGACGAGCTTGGGGAGCGAATGGGTTCCCGGGCCGACTGGTTCGTCCGGCCGGATTAGCCCGGCCAGAATGCCGCCCTCGACACGAATCTGCTCCAGCGTGTCCAGCAGCGCCGCATTGCCGTTGATGTCCTCCCGAAGCTCCGTGCCCGCAAGCCCGACATCCCGCGCGTTGACAAAGACAATCGTGTTGACGCAGTCCACGATACTGATCTCCATCCGCCGCCCGTCACCCGCTTGCACCGTGTCGACGACATTTCCTGTCGGGAGCGTTTTGCGCGTAAACGTCCCGCCCGCATCGGGAAAATTCAGCATAATCCTGGACGATTCGCCCGGAACGCCAGCGATCGAGAACTGGCCTTCATATTGAATGGCCCCGTTCTTCACCGGAATTTCGGCAATAACCAGTTTATCGATATTGGTATTGTATATCTTCACTTCCGTAATCGGTTCAGCCAAGGGGACGTAACCTTCTTCCGCGGCATACAGCCCGACCGCCGCCGTCAGATTCCCGCAAGTGACTTTATAATCGATAATGTTCTTGTCAAGGCTGACTTGCCCGAAGGTATAATCGATATGCGCCTCCGGATGAGAAGGAGGGCCGATCAGGGCCAGCTTGCTGGTCAGACTGCTCCCCCCTCCCAGCCCGTCGATCTGATTGCTGTCCGGGCTTCCGAACATGCGCAAAATAACCTGATCCCGCAGCGCGCCGTCTGACGGGAGATCGCAGGTCCGCAATACGAGCCCTTTGCTTGTCCCTCCCCGCATCATCACTGCCGGTATGCCGACCACTTGTCCGAAGCCATACATTACCCCTCACTCCTTATCTATCGCTGCCGTTGATTCATTGACTTTTTAATTTCAGTGTATTACTGTATTTGCAATAAATAAAATATCGAACTTTTATTGTTTTCGATAATTTTTTTCGATATCTGGAGCGAGGAGGATATGATGGAGGAGAAAGATTGGATCATTTTGGAGACACTGCACCATGAGCAGAACATTACCAAGGCCGCGGAGAAGCTTTATATTTCTCAGCCGGCGCTAACGTACCGGATACAACAGCTGGAAAAAGAATTCGGCGTCAAGATCGTCAACCGGGGAAGAAGGGGCATTCAATTCACGCCTCAGGGGGAGCATCTGGTCAAGTACGCCAAAGATATGCGCCTGCAGCTTCGCCAGACGAAAGAATTTCTGCGAAATATGGACAATAAGGTCACGGGAATCCTTCGCTTGGGCGTAGCCAGCAATATTGCGACTTATATTCTCCCCTCCATTCTCAAGCAATTTCTGGAGCAGTACCCGGATGTGGAAGTGAGGGTCATGACGGACTGGAGCTCGAATCTCGTTCATTCCGTCTACAGCCAGCATGTCCATATCGGCATGATTCGGGGCGATTACGATTGGCCGGACGAGAAGCATTTAATGATGGAGGAGAATATTTGCATCGTCTCCAAGCACGAAATTCGTCTTCAGGACCTGCCCAGCCTCCCGCGAATCAATTATAAGACGGAGCCCTCCCTGCAAAATACGATCGACCTCTGGTGGAAGGAGCGGTATTCCCTGCCCCCGAACATCGCGATGGAGGTGGATAAGATGGAGACCGGCAAAGAAATGGTGTTGAACGGGCTCGGATATGCCATATTGCCGACTATCGTGCTCGGCGGCCAAGAGGATTTATACAAAATTAATTTGACCACACAGCACGGCGAGCCATGGAAACGGAAATCGTGGATGATTTATCGGAAAGAGTCGCTTAACTTGACGCTAATTAAGGAATTCGTGGATTTTATGAAAAATAGAGACTTGGAAACGCCAAAAAGAAGATAGAGCGAAACCATCGCGGTCTCTCTATCTTCTTCTCTTCCCTGATTGCTCAATCGTTCTTGGCCATCGCCGTCATCGCCCGGGTTCGCTCGAATGGTCTGATCTCATCCTCGCCGCTCTCGAAGTCATCCAGGCTGCGCCGGTTGGTGGCGGGACCGAAGCTCAAGGCGATCGCTGAACCGACCCAGCAGAGCGAGATGAACGCGAAGACGCTGAAGCTTCCGAACTCAAGCAGCAGCAAGCTGATCAGCATCGGCCCAAGCACATTGGAGAACCGCCCCAAGCCGTACGTTAGCCCATAGCCCGACCCGCGAATCGATGTCGGATACATTTCAGACGTATAGGTGTAAAGGTTGGAGGAATAGGTTCGCTCGATTAGATTCACGAGAAAGCCGAACGCGATAAGGAACAGCGGATTGACCGTCATGCCATAAAAGAATACGGATATTGCGATAAAGAGCGATGAAGCGACCAAATTCCACTTCCGTTCAAAACGGTCGGAGATCATCGCGCCCAGCAAAGCTCCGAGCGGAGCCCCGATCGTAATCAACGTGCTGTACAGCAGTGATTTATCGAGCATAATCCCGTTCTGAACGAGCAGCGTCGGAACCCAGGAGCCGAATCCGTAGAAGCCCAGTGTCTGGAAAATCCAGGCCATAGCCAGGATAAGCGTCCGGTGGCGATATTTTCCCTTGAACAATTCGCGGTAGCCCTTGGCTGCCGTATGCGCTTGCGGCCGATAAGCAGGCTCGGGAACGGGAGGCAGCTCTCCTTTTTCGCGGAGCACCTGCTCTTCCACCTGCCGGACGATCGCTTCCGCTTTTTCCGTTTCTCCCCGGGATACATGCCAACGAGGAATTTCATGAAGATGGCGCAGGAACCATACACCTGCGATCCCCATTCCGCCCCAGACGAAGACGAATTTCCAGCCGAAGGGGCCTAACCCGATAAGCAAGGTTGAAATCCAGCCGGTGACCGGAATGCCCAGCAAGCCGACGACGAGTGCGATGCCCTGAAATTTGCCTCGGGAAACGGAGGGGAAAAACTCGCTGATATATGTGCTCGAATTGATCAGGGCCGCGGATACTCCCATGCCGGTCAAGAAGCGGAAAATTCCGAGGATGACCGGATTCCATGCCACAGCCGTAAGCATAGAGAACACGGAAAAGAATAACGTCATTAACATAATGGCCCGCTTTCTTCCGTATCGGTCCGCGAACCATCCGCCAATTACCGAACCGATGAACATCCCGAGAAAAGAGCTTGATGTGATCCAGCCGATCTCGGTGACGGACATCCCCCACTCCTTTTTCAATACCGGGGCCACGAAAGAAAACGTATTCAAATCCGCATATTCAAAAAAATAAATGATCGCCAGCGTCACTAACGTCTTGCGATGAATCGAACTGACAGGCAGCCGATCCAGGCGGCCCGATAAGTTATTGGCACCGCTTTCATTTGGCGTGATACGCAAACCGCTTCCTCCTCCGAATTGAATTTCCGCCTCATGGGCAATCGAAAAGCAGGATGAACCCACAGGCGTCAACTGATTGGTTACACTATAGCACGGACGATTGGCATCAAAAAAATAGTTGTTTTAAATCATTATCAATCAAAAATATTTATACCTAGCCACAAAAA
Source organism: Paenibacillus dendritiformis (assembly GCF_021654795.1). NCBI lineage: Bacteria > Bacillati > Bacillota > Bacilli > Caryophanales > Paenibacillaceae > Paenibacillus > Paenibacillus dendritiformis. Next base: position 1,315,373 of record NZ_AP025344.1, on the reverse strand, counting down.
AGCCGCCGCATCGAGCTGCGGCGGCGGTGTGCCCATCTTAAATCACTCTTCTTCATCCTGCAATGAAGCCAAATATTCCGCCGTCATGCGATCCCGCATGCGGCCTTTTTCCTTCAACCGTTCGATCGCCGGTTGGATGAGCAGATCGACTTCTTTTTGAACCGTATAGGCCAGATCGTGGCGGTTCTGCTGCTCCAGATACGATCCGACCTCCATCAAGGCGTTGTAGCGATCCAATTCGGGGCGGGTCAACAGTCCGCGCACCTGCACGCTGCAATGACGCATCGCTTAGAAGAACTTTCCTTTGCGAAGCGCCAAGGAAATGCCGCCGATGATGAACAGCCAGCGAATGTCGATCACTTTTTTCAGCTGCGCCGCCCAGAAGCCTTTCAGCTTCTTCGAGCCGACGACGCCGATCGCTTCGCCTTTGCCCAAGGATGCTACGGTCCCTTTATTATGGAACTCGAATTTCTTAAGCGGTTGATTGCGAATGGAAGCGACGATATTGCTTGTGCATACCGGACCTTGCTGCATCGCCATTTGCGCCGTCGGCGGGTATGGACGATCGTTGGCCGGGTTAATAATCAACGAGTTGTCACCGATAATAAAGATGTTGTCATGGCCAGGCGCCCGCAAATATTCATCGACCTTCACGCGGCCGCGCATCGCTTCGAAGCCGGCTTGCTCGATAAGACGGTTGCCGCGGATACCCCCGGTCCATACGACCGTGGACGCCTTGATCTCTTCGCCGGTTGCGAGCACGACGCCTTCCGGCGTGCATTCCTTAATGGCCGTCGCCAGCTTGAAGGTGACGCCCTTCTTCTTCAGCACGTCCATCGCGTATTCGACCAGCTCCGGATCGAAGCCCGGGAGCGCTGTCGGCGCCGCTTCAATGTTATAAATATGGACCATCTGCGGATCGACATCGAACTGCTTGCACAGTTGCGGAATGCGATCGGACAATTCGCCTACGAACTCGATCCCGGTGAAGCCCGCACCGCCGACGATGAAGTTCAGGCGCTCCTTCTTGCTCTCGTCCTGCTTGAACAGAGCGAATTGATGCTCAATATGCTCGCGGATAACGCGGACCGAGTTGATGCTGCGAATGCTGAACGCATACTCGCCCAGACCCGGAATGCCAAATGTCTCTGGCTCGCCGCCCAGACCGATGACCAAATAATCAAAGGACAGCGTTCCGTCTTCCAAAATGACTTTCTTGTCTTGCACGCGGATTTCTTTGACGGTCGATTTGACGAAATCAATCTTGAACTCGTCGATCAGCTTCGAAATCGATACGCGCGCATTCTCATAGGAGTCCGTACCGGCAGCAGGCATATGCAAATGAGTCGTGAAGTAATGGTAGTCATGTTTGTTGACCAGCGTTACATCCGCTTCATTGTAATTCAGTTCTTTTTGCAGCCGCTGAGCTGCCATGATGCCACCGTAACCCGCGCCTAAAATGACGATTTTAGGTATGTTGCTCATCGTAATTTGCTCCTTCCAGTCGGGTAAATCAACTTGAGCCGACTCTGTGAACCCGCAGGAAAAGAATCGGCTGTGCTTCGACGCCCATTTATAATAAGTCGTTGTGGAAATGTGAAAATCCCCACAAAAAAAAATAAACTAGTGCCTGCGCAATGTTGTATAAAAGAAGCGCCGCTATGAATTGCATCATCGACAATTTATCGAACTTTGTATACAATCCACATGCAATGATATCGAGTTTCCAGCTAAAATACAAGCATCATTTTTACCGAATTCAATTTGTAAGCGTTTAACAGGTTTGTTTTTTTGAACTGGAAAATAACGGACGCTATTTTTCGTCTTCTTCCTTCTTTCCTATATTGTACCACATTTCATTTGTGAAAACCGCTGCCATGACTTGAAACATTTTCAATTGCATTGTTTCCTTCTCTCCGCACTAGGTTTATAATGGATAATGTGCCGGATTGCACAATGACCATGATCACGTGGTCTGACATCGTCATTTTGGAGGTGCTCTGCCTTGGATTCACAGCCAGCTTCACAACAAGATATTGTAGATATTCTTATTATTGGTGGCGGTCCTGCCGGAATGTTCGCCGCCTTCTACGGCGGCATGCGTCAAGCATCCGTGCGGCTGCTTGAGAGCATGCCTCAATTAGGAGGACAACTGGCAGCCCTGTACCCGGAGAAATACATTTATGACGTAGCCGGATTCCCGAAGGTTACGGCCCAGGAACTGGTCAATCAGCTCAAGCAGCAGATGGATCATTTCCATCCCGATGTGCGCTTGGAAGAGAAGGTTCTTAAGGTCGAGAAGCTTGATGAGCGCCTCTTCGCGGTGACGACCGATAAGCAGGTCCATCACGCCAAGGCCGTGATTATCACCGCGGGCGTGGGCGCCTTCGAACCTCGCCGGCTCGAGCTGCCGGAAGCCGCGCAGTACGAGAAGTCGAATCTGCACTACTTCGTCAGCGATCTGCAGCAGTTCAAAGGTCAGCGCGTCTTGATCAGCGGCGGCGGCGATTCCGCCGTAGACTGGGCCTTGATGCTGGAGCCGATTGCGGAGCAGGTGACCTTGATTCACCGCCGCGACAAGTTCCGCGCCCATGAGCACAGCGTCGAGCAATTGATGAACTCGAAGGTGCAGGTGCTGACGCCGAAGGAGATTACCGCCCTGCACGGTGACGCGGGCCGCGTGGAACGGGTAACTATCGCCGACACGAAGAGCAAGGGCTCGATGGATATCGATGTCGATGCGGTCATCGTTAACTTCGGATTCGTATCCTCGTTGGGGCCGATTGCCGAATGGGGATTGAACATTGAAGGCGGATCGATTGTCGTCGATACCCGGATGGAGACCAACATACCGGGCATATTCGCGGCAGGCGATATTACGACATATCCCGGCAAGCTGAAGTTGATTGCGGTCGGCTTCGGCGAAGCGCCTACTGCGGTGAACAACGCGAAGGTGTATATCGATCCGACGGCCAAGCTGTCCCCGGGCCACAGCAGCAACATGAAGATGTAAGCGGCCTGCCTGGCGGGGCAGAATGGCGCAGCTTGAGCAATATAACGTTGTGTCATGATAAAAGGAAAGAAAGGGTATCCTACTCCTAATCTGTATCTAACGGAGGAGGATACCCTTGTTTCATGTTTGTCCACTATGCAACGGCATAACCAGTCACATGCTTTTTCAATGTCCGAACTGTTTGAACCCAGCCGTCGACAGCGGCAAACTGGAAGATTATTATGGACCTTACTCTCCTTATAATCCAGTGGAGGACGCCAATGAGACGCTCCCGATCCATATCAAGGATCGTTCTAGCAGGCGGCTGTGTGTGCATATCTTATATTGTGAGCACTGTAATACGTCCTCAACCGTCAATGGCCTGTCTTGGGAGTAAGGATCACGAATAACCGGCTATTCTATCTGCGCACCGGTTTGTGGAAGAGGGTCGGATGCAGGCGGCGTTTCTGAATTTCGGCAAGCAGCAGCGCGATGAAGTCATCATCGAGTCCCAGCTTGATTGCCTGCTCATAGGAATCCATAAGCAATTCATCGGAGAGCAAAGCCATCCTAATCACAACCTTTCCTAAAAGTTTCCTTAATGCCCCATCATCATATCATGGTTGTTTTCTAAGGAACAAGCGTTCCGTTATCCACAGACAATTGTGGAAGATATGTGTTTAACTTGTTGATAACCGTCGAAAAAGGACTTGAATCATTGGGGATGATGTGGATAGCTTTATTCACATCTATTTTTGTTGAATTTTGGATAAAAATCTTTAATCATAATCCTGTTCATCCCAAATGAAATCTATCACCCGATTATCAGCCAGCGCGGAAGCCGCCCGCATCGCGATTTCTCGCTATTGCGGACGGGTATTCACTTCAAAAATCCAGATATGTCCGGCTTTATCGATCCCGTAATCATAACCGAGCTGGCTAATGCCCGGGTACTTTCGCTCCAATATTCGAGTGCACCTCCGCGAGAGGTTCAGCATCTCTCTTCTTTTCGTCCGGACCAGCCGGCCGGACAAAGAGCGGCGAATGCCTTCCGCCCCGCCTATCTGCGTCCCGCCCCGGCACAGATTCGTCACGAAGAGGCCCTGCCGCGCCAGCCTGCCGACGACGCCCCGGCAGATCCATCTCCCCCTCGTCTTCACGAATTTGACCCGGTAATCAATCGGCCGCCCGTCAATCGTAGCAAGCCGGATGCCGCGCTGAATAATGTAGCTGCGCTTCTTCTTCACCGTGGAGAGCGAACGGACCATCGCATCGAATCCGGTAAAGGAGCGCGTCTTCGCCATATAGGTGTACGCATAATTGCCGCCTTCCATCGTGACTTTGATGACGCCGGTTCCGCCGCCGCCAACGATCGGCTTGATGACGACAAATCCGTACTGGTTCAGCATTTGATGCAAATTGGAAGTGTTGTACACCCGCGTGGCCGGAATATGATCCGCAACCCGCGAATTTCCAAGCAGGGCTTCCGTCTTCAGCCATTTGCTGGCTAACTGTCGTCCTTCCATGCGTCTATCCCCTTTCGTCTACGAGCTTCTAGTTTATACATACTCAATGACGCCCGCTCATTCTTGGATGATTGTCCACGGCACGCGCCCTTATTTTGGGGACATATCTTCTCCGCTCCGCCGTTCCGGAACGCTGCAATTCGACACATTTCACGGTCCTCGTCGTCTTGTCATTGCACATGCGGGATGGTATCGTAGTGGATAAGGTTGGAGAGGGATTGCAATAATGAAGATGGGAGCGACTTTCCATGACGACGGCCGCCGTATTTGAAGTGCTGTATTGGATTGCCATTGTCGGCATGTCCGTGGTGCTGGTTCTGGCCAATGCCGGAATACTGGCACTCGGCTTTCAATTTTGGAAAAAGCAGCATCGATTGCTGGGGGCAGGATGCTGGCTATTTTCCTTATTTTGCTTTTATTTGATTGCGATAATGATCGACAAAACCTTTCTGTAGCGAACAACGAGATCCTTGGAAGCCGCCGTCCGCGGTTCCAAGGATTTGCTATATGGAGAGCCTCTTCTCCGGATTATGTGAAAATTATTACATTCAAGGCGGTGCATACGGATGCGCATTCGAGTGCTTATCGCGGACGACGATCCGCATATTCGGGCCCTGCTGCGCTTGATTCTCGAACGGGAGCAATATGAGGTGATCGAGGCGGCGGACGGCGCGCATGCTTCCCTTCTGTTGGAAAAAGAAACGATTCATATCGCCGTTGTCGATGTGATGATGCCCGGCGTGGACGGCTGGACGCTCTGCGCCGAGATCCGCCGGCTTTACGATATTCCGGTCATTCTGCTCACGGCCCGGGGCGAGCTGGAGGATAAGGCAGCCGGATATGAAGCCGGCACCGACGATTATCTGGTCAAGCCGTTCGAGCCGAAGGAGCTTCTGTTCCGGATGAGGGCGCTCCTGCGGCGCTATCAGCTTGTCTCGGCCGCAACGATTCGCTTCCACGGCACCATCATCGACAGGGCGAGCTATATCGTGACGGCCGGCGGACAAGAATGGGCCTTGCCCCGCAAGGAATTCGAGCTCCTGGCGCAGCTGGCCGCCCATCCCGGAAGATTGTTCACCCGCGACCAGCTTCTCGATCAGATCTGGGGCGCCGACTACGCCGGCGACAGCCGGACGATCGATGTCCATATTAAACGTCTCCGGGAGCGGCTGCATGAGGCGACGGACGACTTCCGCATTGTCACCGTCCGGGGACTCGGTTACAAGCTGGAGGTTCGCGGCGGATGAAATCCTTATATGCGACGATCGTGACCAGTTCCGTCGTCATCGTGCTGCTCAGCTTCGCGGTCGGCCTTCTCACGGCCAATCTGGCATACGGGCATACCCTCAACCTCCATTATGAGGAGAAAATGCGGGAGATCGGGCGTTCCATCGCCTTTTTCGCCGAGGAATCCGCGCCGGACAAGCTCGCCTCCTATATGGAGCATCTCGCCGGGATGGGGTACCAGTTCTATTTGTTCAGTGAGGACGGGCAAGCGGCTGCGTTCGGCCGCGACTTCAAGGACTCGTCCTTGCCGGAGGGAGCGGTGCAGCGCGTGCTTGACGGCGAAGTCTACACAGGCCTGCTTGAGAACAAGCAGCGGTGGTTCATCCCGAATATTTTCGAGAACAAGCTGGAGTTCAGCTATGGCCTTCCGCTGGAAGCGCGGAACGGCGGCCGGTACGCGCTGTTCATCCGCCCGGATATGGTGCGGCAGACGGAGGAGATACGGCTGCTGCTCGCCGTGCTTCTGGCCGTCACCTTCGGCTTCAGCCTCGTGCTTATCGCCATCAAATCCCGGTATATCGTCCGCCCGGTCAACCGTCTGGCGAGAGCAACCACCGAGCTGGAACGCGGACAATATGAGGTGCGGCTTGACGTCCACCGCCAGGACGAGATCGGGGAACTGGCCCGACGCTTCACGCGCATGGCCCAATCCATCGAGCAGGCCGACACGATGCGGAAGCAGTTCGTCGCGAACGTATCCCATGAGATCCAGTCCCCGCTTACGTCGATTCGCGGGCTGGCCGTCCAATTGCTCGAACACCCGCTGCCTCCGGAAGAGGAACGCAAATATCTCCATATTATCGCGGTGGAGAGCGAGCGCTTGTCCGGGCTAAGCCGGCAGCTGCTGACGCTCGCGTCGCTCGATCGCGGCCAGGAGGCGCTCAGGCGGGCGCCGTTCCGGCTCGACGAGCAGCTGCGGCAGCTGTTGATTACGCTGGAGCCTCAATGGTCGGAGAAGAAGCTGGAGCTCCATCTCGAATTGGAGAAGACGGAGATGTCCGGCGATGCCGGCTTGCTTCATCAAGTGTGGATGAACCTGCTCTCCAATGCGATCAAGTTTACAGATACGGGCGGAACTCTTTCGGTACAATGTGGAATAAATGGGAACGGAAGCGCCGAGGTGGTGATTCGCGATACCGGCAAAGGAATCCCGGCGGAGGATCTTCCCCATATCTTCGACCGCTTCTATAAATCAAGCTCTCATGAGCGAAGCGCGCAAAGCGGAACCGGCCTCGGACTCTCCATCGCCGAGCGCATTGTCCGCTTGCACGGCGGCTCGATCCAGGCCGCGAGCGAAGTCGGAAAAGGGACGGCATTCACCGTGCTGCTCCCGGCCAAGCCTTCCGCCGCTTCCTCTTAGCGCATGCCTGGCCCGTCCGCTCCCTTGAAGGAAAGCGGCACGCCGTGCGGCGGGGAGGTTCCGATCCTCTGAATTTGTTACCTTCCGTTCATATTCCGTTCATATGGGACAGGTACACTGTCTCGTAGAGACGAGCAAAGGCAATCTGGGAAGAGCCCCTGAAGCCTCCTGCCATCATGGCGCGAATGCAGAGGCGATGGGAGCTCCGACGGCCTGCTCCCGCCTCGGCCGCCGCCCGTCTGCTTGCTGCGGCCGGGCGGCCAGCAGCTCCCCAAAATGACATAGAGAGAGGGAATGCACCATGAAAAAGCTGTATGTGACATCATTTATTTATGCTGTGCTCGGGCTGATAGCCGGTGTTTTTTACAGAGAGTTCACCAAGTTGAACGGCTTTACGGACTATACGATGCTGAAGCCGCTCCATACCCATATGCTCGTGCTCGGCTTCCTCTTCTTCCTCGTGCTCCTCATCCTGGCTCGCTTGTTCCGCGTGCACGAGGTCCGCTCGTTCACGGCATGGTACTATGTCTATAATGCCGGCATGCTGATGACGATCGGCACGATGGCGGCACGCGGCATCCTGCAGGTGCTCGGCCGGGACATGAACGGCCTGAACCATATGGCCGGACTGGGGCATGCGGTTGTGGGCGCCGCCATCATCTGGCTTATGGTCCTGCTCGGGAAGACGATCAAGGAGCCGGCCCGGCCATAGCGCCTCCCGGCCGCAATTCTGCGCCGGCACGACGCCAAGAACCTCCAGCCCTTTTAACGGGAATTGGAGGTTTTTTGCTTCATCTGAACAAAAACCTCCCGAGCGCGCTGCCCCCTCGGGAGGCGACGTGGATATGCACTGGCCCTAAATAAAGTAGAAGTTTAAAAACCGCTATGTTCTCATATTAATAGAAAAGGGCCGTGCGGTAACACGACTCCAGTGCAATAGCCGCTTCAAAAGCGGGGGCTGCGGAAACATTACAGAAATAGACCGTTAAACTTTTCCGGAGGGCGGCCTATTTTCTTTGTGTGAGGTATAGAAGCAGCGTTATTACGAACATCAATAACGCGAATATCCATATTCCAAACTGGAATATAACGAATAGCGCTTCATACATGCTCACAAGCGTCTCCTCCCTCCCGGGAGACTAGCCACCGCCCATCAAGCCATTCTATCGCATGGAAATTATATCCCATTTTCCCCCGCCTACCTAGTCTTGCTCGGAAGAGAGAAGACGGCTAAAATGGCGGGGGCGGGGAAGGCAGGCCAGCGTTAGGGCAAGCTGGTCTGCGCTTGCAGCGAGCTGGTCCGCATGGGCTGGTCCCGCATGGCTGGTCCGCATGGCTGGTCCCGCATGGCTGGTCCCGCATGGCTGGTCCCGCATGGCTGGTCCCGCATGGCTGGTCCCGCATGAAAATGCTGCACAGGCGCAGCATTTTTAGTCTCAAGAGGCGAAATTCCGAGAAAATCCTGCAAAACTGCAGTATTTCGCCACTTTGAACGCACTCTACCCCTTGCCGCAAGAGGAATTGCTGTATTTTTGCAGCAATCCTATTTTTCGCAACCTCGTGTCCATAGAAATACTGCATTCTTGCAGGATTGGTAGAGCAAGATAATCAGAGGGGCGAGAATGTTGCAGCTTTTGTGGAGCAAGGAACTAGAGTGGAAGGTGGTACTGCAGCTTGTGGAGCCAAGGAACTAGAGTGGAAGGTGGTACTGCAGCCATTTCGTGAAATAAGGAACTAGAGTGGTGGGTGATCCTGCAGCTTAGGCGGAGTGAATGACCCGGAGTTGCAGACGTTCTGCCCGGGAACGACGAATGAATATATAGAGATATATTCGCGAACCGAGCCTGTCAGACCTTGAACGGCGTCTTGGAGCGGCTGCGCATCGGCGTGCCCTGGCGGATCAACGCCATTGGCTCGCTGCGGTTTTGGCTCTCTGCAGCACCGTCTTTGCCGGACTTCATTCCGCTTCATTTCTATCCGCATGACCTTATCGAGAAGGTGCTTCACGCCGAACTGGCCGCTCCGCTACGGCTCCCGTTACATCCGTAACACCGAATTTTGGCGGGGTTCATGCGGATCTCTCCGAATCCGGATGAGTTGCGGGACATGGAAACCGGCCGCCCATCTCCTAATTTGTGGATAAAAATGAAAAGTACGCCCGCGGTTGCCCTATTTCGCGGGAGTTTGTCTTCAATCTCAAGTCCGTGTTATTCAGCGGTGCCTTTTTCACCTGGAGAATTCGCGAGAAATTCACATTCGCCTCTTCCGCGGCGTCGTTAAGCCATTTCGGAATGATCCTTCGCGTAATCTCTCAACGTCCGGTCGCGAAGCCCTTCGGCTCGTTTTGCGCTGACGACCATATCCAACGCTTGTTCTAGCGTAAGCTCGGGATATGTCACCTCATCGATAACAATTCGCTTTTTCCGCTTTTTCAAAGACAAAATAAAAACCTCCCTAATGGTATTTTCAACATTACCCATTAAAGAGGCCGGAATTAACAATCCTAAGTGTTGTTATTGTTCATCATCGGGATTGATAACACGCAATTTTCGCATGTTACTAACCGTACCGAACATGCTTTCGCATGGCTCCCGTAAATGCTGACGAAAAGATATCAACGTCTCAAAAACCGCACAACTGCGTGCTTTAATCGTCGCACTTCTGCGCCTTGCCTTCCGCCAGAGCGGTACGGAAGCTCGCGCCGCAGCCGCAGGTGGCGATGGCATTCGGGTTGTCGATCGTGAAGCCGCCGGACATTCCCGACTCCTTGTAGTCAATAACGAGTCCGTTCAAGAAAGGGATGCTCTCTTTGTCGACGACGACCTTCACCTGGCCGAACGTCATATGGACGTCATCGGCACTCTCCTGATCGTCCAGCCCCATGCCGTAAGAGAAGCCGCTGCAGCCGCCGGCATGGACGCCGATGCGCAGGAACAAAGCCGGATTCTCCTCCTGGGCTATCATTTCCTCTATTTTCTCAACCGCCTGATCGCTGATTGTAATCATTCTAATCCCTCCTTGTAGTATTAAGTATACCCATCCCGCCGCACCGTTACAAGAGAACGATTCCCCGTTCCCCGCTATCCCGCATCATGTATTGCCCCTTCTGGAAGGCAAGAGTATAATGAAGGTGACTACGGAAGCTGTGATATGTTTCACTGAATCCTCCGACGGAATTTACATTTCGCCGAGGAGTTTTTATTTTGTTCGGAAATGGAACGCGCCGGCCCTCCGGCCGGCGCACGACTGCTCTGCCGGGCAAGGCGGCTCTAGCCGCGCGCTTGGCGGTAACCGGCCTATCGGATCCGCTGCGCGCTCCCGCATTTGCGCAAGCGCCGAATGCGAGGCCCCCACCGGATGCCAGTAACGGCCAAGAGCAGATGAATGAGAAGGAGGCCTGTGCATGACAACGGTCATCGCCCGTCATGCGGATACCCGCATGGCCGAAATAGTGGACAAGGTCGAGCGTGGGGAACGCTTGACGCTGGAAGACGGTGTATATTTGTATGAGACGGACGACTTGTTGACCTTGGGTCAATTAGCGAATCTCGCCAATTTGCGCAAGAACGGGAAGAAAGTCTACTTCATCGAGAACATGTCTCTCTACTTTACCAACGTCTGCGAAGCGCACTGCGCCTTCTGCAACTTCCGCAAGGATCAGGGAGAAGAAGGCGCGTATACGCTGTCGGGTCAGGAAATGATCGATTACGTCGACCAGCACATCCATCCGGGCGTAAGGGAGTTCCATATCGTCGGCGGCCATAACCCGCATGTGCCGTTCCAATACTATGTCGATTCCTTGCGCGTGCTGAAGGAGAAATATCCGCAAGTGACGCTTAAAGCGTATACGGCTGCCGAAATCGACTTCTTCACCCGCATCAGCGGCTTGAGCATCGAAGAAGTGCTGCGCCAGCTGATGGATGCCGGTCTGGAGTCGCTGACGGGGGGCGGCGCGGAGATTCTGTCGGATGAATACCGCAAGAAAATGCGCGTGGAAAAGGCCGGTGTCGAGCGGTATCTGGAGGTGCACCGCACTGCGCATCAGCTGGGCATGAAGACACACACCACGATGCTCTACGGGGCGATCGAATCGCATGAAGATCGGGTGCGCCACATGATGAAGATTCGCGAATTGCAGGACGAGACGAATGGATTCCAGGTATTCATCCCGCTCTCGATGCAGCCGAAGAGTCCGAAAGCGAGCATCAAGCGGCGCAACTCCGCGTACGAGGACTTGAAGACGATTGCGATTAGCCGTCTCATGCTCGATAATGTTCAGCATATCAAGGCATACTTCATCAATATCGGCACGCAGCTCACCCAGGTCGCGCTGACCTTCGGCGCCTCCGATGTGCACGGCACGCTCGTCAAGGAGCGGATCAGCCATGCCGCAGGCGCGCTGACGCCGGAAGGACTGACGCGCGACGAGCTGATCTGGCTCGTGAAGGGCGCTGGCCGCATTCCGGTGGAGCGAGATACCTTCTACAATGAAGTGAAGGTTTACGAATAGCCTGGAATCGCAGGCCAAGCTATGAATTTGGGAGATAGGAACAGAGACAAATAGATAAAATAGAACAGGCATCATTGCGCGAGCAACCCGTTTTTCAGGAGAGGAGCCATACGACGTAGGCGCTGTCGATGACGGCACTTTATCTATTATTCCGGCATCATAGGGGGAAGTCGAACGGATGAAACGATACGTCATATTAGGTGGCGGTTACGGAGGATTGGCCATTATTCAACGGTTGTTGGAGGGCGATCTGCCCTCCGATGTACAGCTTGTATTGATTGACCGCATGCCATACCAGGGATTGAAGACCGAGTACTACGCGCTGGCGGCCGGGACGGTTCCGGATATCGATATTCGCGTGTCCTTTCCGACCGATCCGCGCGTTCAGCTTCATTACGCCAATGTCCAGGCCATCGATTTGGACAACCGGCTGATTCATTTCGAGCATGATGACGCCATGGCATACGATTATTTGGTGATTGGCCTGGGCTGCACGGACAAATTCCATGGCATTCCCGGCGCGGAACAGTTCGGCTGCAGCATTCAATCGCTCTCCAGCACGAGGCAGACCTATCAGCGCTTGAACGACGTCAAGCCGTACGGGCAGGTCAGCATCGTCGGAGGCGGACTAAGCGGGGTCGAGACCGCGGCGGAATTGCGGGAGAGCCGTCCCGATCTGAACATCCGGATCCTGGATCGGGGCGGCCGGGTGCTGTCCGCCTTCCCGGAGAAGCTGTCCCGGTACGTATCCGATTGGTTCCGCGAGCATGATGTGGAGCTCCGCTCGCATGTGCACGTCAGCCGGCTGGACAAGGGCGTCATTTATAACCGCACGGAAGACAAGGAAGAGGAGATATTGTCTCACGCTACGGTCTGGACCGCCGGCATACAGCCGGTGGAGGTCGTCCAGGCGCTTCAGGTGCCCAAAGATCCGCAAGGGCGCGTGCTGCTGAATGCGCACCATCAGATTCCGGATTATCCGAACGTATTCGTGGTCGGCGACTGCGCCAGCTTGCCGTTCTCCCCGAGCGCGCAAGCGGCCGGAGCCCAGGGAGAGCAGATTGCCGATGTCATCAAGGCGATCTGGAAGAACGAGACGCCGCATCTGGGCAAGATCAAGCTCAAGGGCGTGCTCGGCTCCCTCGGCAAGAAAGCAGGCTTCGGCTTGCTCGGCAAGCGCACGATGGTCGGATACGTTCCGCGCGTCATCAAGAGCGGCGTGCTATGGATGTCCAAGCAGCATTTCGGATAACCGCAACACAAAAAAATGGGAGCAGCGGCGTCAATCGGCGTCCGGCTGCTCCCATGCTTCTATTTCCTTAACTTTCTCCATTATTACATGATATAACCGCTCCGCGGTCTCCGCAGCCACAATCTCTCCGTTCACATACGCATATGGGAACAGGAAGCATTCTCCGCAATTGCCGAGGCAGCCGTATTCGATCACATCGACATCCGGAAGATCGGCGAGCCGCTTCATTAACTGTTCCATTCCCTGATGCATGTTATTCACGCATATTTCTATGATCGGACGCATGGATGTTCCCCCGCTTTCATGTAGCGCCTTTGATTTCGAATAGCTTTATACTATAATAAAAGAAGCATGGATGAAAGGAGTTGGCGAAAGATGAGTGAACAAACACAGAACAGCATGTACGACGAAGTGCTGGAAGTGCTCGATAAACTGCGTCCGTTCCTGCAGCGTGACGGCGGGGATGTCGAATTGGTCGATGTCGAGGACGGTATCGTCAAATTGCGCCTGATGGGCGCATGCGGCAGCTGCCCAAGCTCCACAATTACCCTCAAAGCGGGGATTGAACGCGCATTGGTAGAAGAAGTGGAAGGCATTACGGAAGTCGTTCAAGTATTCTAATTGCCCTCCCTGCATGGACAAGGGATGCCACCGGCCTGAAGAGGCCGGCGGCATCCCTTTTTTTGTGCCGATGGCCGCAGCCATCCGCTATTTGAAGGTCGAGTTGGCCATCGCGGAGACGATATGCTTCTGCATGAACGTGAACAGAATGATAATCGGCACAATCGCCATGACGCTGGCGGCCATAATGATATGGAAGTACATCGCTTCATCGCCGGCAATCGAATCGCGCAGCATGCTGATGCCGACGGTAAGCACGCGCATATCGTTCGAATTGGTCATGATAAGCGGCCAGAAATAAGAATTCCAGGCGCTAATGAATTGCAGCACCGCCAGGGTCACGACGGTAGGCATCGTCATCGGCAGCAGGATCCGGTACAGCAGCGTCAGCCGCCCCCCTCCATCGACCCGCGCCGCTTCCAACACATCGTTGTTGACCGATTTGAATGCTTGCCGGAGCAGGAAAATGCCGTAAGCGGACGCCCCGTGCGGAACAATCAACGCCCAGAACGTATCCAGCCAGTTCAGCTTCGACATCATGACATAGACGGGCACGAACGTCACCTGATCCGGCACGATCATGGCCGCCAGCACCAGGAAGAATAACGCTTCCTTGCCGCGGAAGCTGCCCTTGGCGAACGCATACGCGGCCAGCAGAGCCACATTCAGCTGGAGCACGACGATGCCTGCGGACATGAGAAGCGTATTGCCGAAGAAGCGTGCATAAGGAATGATCCGGAACGCCTCGGCATAGTTGCTCCAGGAGAAGGTGTGCGGCCAGAAGGTCGGCACCGCCAGCCTCATCTCCTGCTGCGTCTTCAGCGAGCTGACGATAAGCCAATAGACCGGGAAGAACAGCAGAGCGGTGACGATGACCGCCAACGCGAGGCGGCTAGCGTGCACCATCTTCCTGTTCCGTTGGCCCGCCATGCGGTTATCCCTCATAGTGCACCTTCTTCCGGCTCGCCCACCATTGCAGCAGGGCGAGCGCCAAAATAATGACGAACATCACCATGACGAGCGCCATCGCCCGTCCCGTCTTGAAGTCGACGAACGCCATCGTATAAATCCAATAGACGAGCGCATTGGTCGCCTTCAACGGCCCTCCGTTCGTCATAATATCGATGGATTGGAAGACCTGCATCGACGAAATGAACGTTGTAATGAGCAGGAACAGCGTCATCGGAGACAGCAGCGGCAGCGTAATATGCCAGAACTGCCGCACCCGGTCCGCGCCATCAATGGCGGCCGCCTCATAGTACTCCATCGGGATGCCGCGTATCCCCGCGATGAACAGAATCATGGCGAAGCCGACTCCTTTCCAGACGGAGACGGCGACCAGCGCCGGCAGCGCCGTGGACGGATCGACCAGCCACCCGACCGAATCGAAGCCGAACGCATTCAAGAGGCTGTTCAGCATGCCATACTGCCCGTTGTAAATCCATGTGAAGACCATCGCCGCGACAACCATTGAAATATAATGCGGCATAAACACAATCCCCCGCATGAAGCCGAACAGGCGCGAAGACGCGACGTTGAAGAGCAGGGCGAGCAATAGCCCGATGCCAAGCGTGCCGGCGACGTCCATCACCGTATAAAGCAACGTGACCTTGAGCGAATGATAGAAGTCTTCATTGTTCAACAGCCATGCATAATTGTTGGCGCCCACGAATTTCTTGGCCGGACGCGTCATGTTCCAGTTCGTCATGCTGATATAGATGGAATTCAGCAGAGGGTAATACAAGAAGACCGCCAGAAATCCGAGCGCCGGCATCGCAAAGGACAGGTCCTTCCAGCTCTCCCGCCGTTGTCTTCGGCTCCGCCGCAAGCGAGACGGGGCGGCCTGCGCCGCCTCCTGCCCCGCGGCAAGCGAACGGGCTAACCTATCATCCCGCATGCCCATCACTCATGCTCCCCCAAGATATCATTGATTTTGGCCGCGGCTTCCTTCATCAACGGCGCCGGATCCGCTCCGTTCAAAATCATTTCGCCAATCACTTCTTTGTACACCTCGCTGAATTCCGGATAAGCCGGATGCTGCAGGCGCGGAGTCACGTTATCGAAATGATCGAACACCGCCTTGTACTGCGGCCATCGGGAAAAGTAAGCTTGTCCTTCCTCCGAGGCGATAGCTGATTTCCGCGTCGGCAAATATCCGACCGATTCCGCCCAAGCAATATTCTGTTCGGCCGAGGTCATGAACTCAATGAATTTCCAGGCGGCTTCCCGCTTCTTGTCATCCTTGATCCCGTCCATCATGACGATGCCGGCGCCTCCGATATTCGAGGTGCGCACCTGATCTCCCGGCAGGAAGGACACGCCGACCTCGAAGCTGGCATTCTCGCGGTACATCTTCAGCATGGCCGACGTATGCTGCACCATGGCGATCTCGCCTCCGAGGAACATCTGGCGCATATTGTCGGACGCGCCTTTGCCGTAGCCCATGTGGACGACGCCTTCCTTCAGCCAGCGGTGGAAATTCTCCGCATACCGGAGCGATTCCGGCGTCTGCACCGCGGCTTCGCTTCCGTCTTCGGACAGGATATGGCCGCCGCCATTGATGAGCCACGGATCATAATACCAGGTATCCCAGCCCGGGACCGAGAAGGCATAGCGGGTTGTCTTGCCGTTGTCCCGCTTGGCGGCCTTCGCATTGAAGGCGTCGATCTCGCCCCATGTCTGCGGCGGCTCTACGCCCAGTTCATCGAGCAGCGTCTTGTTATAGATGAATACGCTCGTGCTGACAATCAGCGGGAAGCCGTACTGCTTCCCTTGGTAAGCATACGCCTTCAGCATCCCGGAGGCGAAATCGTCCAGATCGACCTTGTCCCGCTCGATCCAAGGCGTCAGATCGGCGAACACGCCGCCTTCGGCGAAGTTCGGCAGCGAAGCGACCTCCACGTTGGTCACGTCGGGAACGTCATTGGCCGCGACCGCCGCCTGCAGTTTTTTATGTAGATCCCCATATCCTCCCTGATATACGGGTTCGACCGTAATATGCGGATATTTCTTCTGGAACGCCGCGATCTGCGCGTTCAAGCCTTCGAGCTGGGCTTCCGCATGAGCGTGCCAGTATTGAATGGTTACCAGTGTCGTATCTTCTTTTAAGCCGGCAGGCGGCGCCTTCACCTCCGCCGCGGTTCCTGCTCCTTCTCCGCTGGAGCACGCTGTCAGGCTGATAGCTAGCACGCCGGCCATAAGCGGCCGCAGCCATGATTTCATATCCATTTCGTCATCAAGCTCCTTTTCATGCAGTCCCCCGGACTGTTCTTGCGTTCTTTTCCGGCCGGCTGGCCGGATTTTGCATGCATGCGCGGGATGTCTCCCCCCTTTTTTGCCGCACTTATTCAATGTACGGCCGGATTGTTAACGGACGATAATCGAATTGTAAAAAACTCGTAAGGACAAACTTTGTGCTGCCACTTTCACTATATTCAGAAGGACGAACGGTGATGCAAGGCTTGTATTGAAGACAAAAGGCTGCGCAAGCGGTCGTCTTCCGCTTACGCAGCCTGTCGGTTGCACCCAATCTATTTTTAAGAGGAAATATGCGTTCCCGTCGTTCCTTGAAGAGCCAGAGCGGCATCGTCAAGGGAGCAGATGATGGCGTGCTTGCCTAGTTCCGCAAACGCCACGGCGGCTTCCATCTTCGGCCCCATGCTGCCGCTGGAGAAGTGCCCTTCCCGCACATATTGCTTCGCTTCCTCGGTACGGATATGCCCCAGCGTCTTTTGCTCGGGCTTGCCGTAATGAATATAGACATTTTTCACATCGGTGACCATCATAAAAATATCGGCGTTCGCTTCCTGAGCCAATTTGAGACCGCTGCGGTCCTTGTCAATGACCGCTTCGACCCCGCTAAGCGTGCCGTCCGGGGCTTGCACGACCGGAATTCCTCCGCCGCCGGCGCCAATGACAATGGCCCCGCTGGCGACGAGCTTCATAATCGTGTCCGCCTCGACAATCGACTGCGGCTGCGGCGAAGGCACGACGCGTCTCCACCCCCGGCCCGCGTCTTCCTGCATGTTCCAGCCTTTGTCCCGCATCAATCGCTGTGCTTCTTCCTCGGTATAGAAGACGCCGATCGGCTTCGTCGGATGAAGGAACGCTTCATCCTCCGGCGACACTCTCGTCTGGGTGAGCACGCTGACAACCTGCTGCGGCAAGCCCCGCTTGCGCAGCTCGTTTTTCAAACATTGATCGAGCATATATCCAATGAAGCCCTGAGATTCCGCGCTGCACACGTCCAACGGAAATGGAGGGACCGCCTCTTTCGCTTCTTCATTTTGCTGCAAAATCAATCCCACCTGCGGGCCGTTGCCGTGCGTAATAATGACTTCGTAGCCCGCTTCCACGATATCGGCAATCCTCTTGCTGCTGTTCCGTACATTGGCAAGCTGGTTCTCATACGTTGCCGCTTGATGAGGCTGCAAGATAGCGTTGCCCCCAAATGCGATCACAACTCGTTTTGACATGTTCTTTCATACCTCCTAAGGGCCATGATGGCACTGGCGATCCCGAATGCCGTATCGATTCCGGAGCTGTGTCCGGTCTGAAGCATCTGCTCAACGTCGTCAGTGAGCGATGCCGCGTCTCCCCTACTCTCCAGCACCATCCCGTTGATCACCCGGGCAACCTTATCGCTGAAGCGGCCTTGCAGCGCATGGAGCAAATACGCCCGGCTGACGTCGGTCGTAATGGCTTCTCTCTCCGCCATATGACGCAACGCAGCCACGCACGCGTCATGAAATGCGCCCGTTAGCTTGTGGACGGCCAGCACCCCGACGAGAAAGTCATCTCCCGACGGAGTCAATCCCGGGCCGCGCCCGAGAAAATAGCGCATGAGCGCCCCGGCCGCCTCAACCTCGCCGGTCTGCAGGGCGTCAAGCAGCTGCTCCGCCTGCCGAACTACAGCGTACGGCGGCTCATCGGGCCGATAATCATTCGCGAGAAAGCGGTCCCATTCCACGCCGAGTCCGGTCGGCACGCCCCAGGCGAGACAGGTTTGCAAAAACTCATTTACGTGAAACAAATCACGAACAGAATGATACCGATCCGATCGGATTTCATACTTGAATGAGACGGCCTGCGCCAGATCAAGCGTGAGCGGACCGGCCGGATGGAGAAAGCGAATCGTGTCCGCCCCCTCAGCCACGACGGTGTCATCGAGCCGGACATGGCGGCGCAGCCTGCTGACGCTCTCCGGCCCCATATGGATGCCGAAGGGGAGCCTGCCGTTCTTCGTGGTGCCGACAAATATCAACGCGTCACCCATCGAGAGGTTGATTCCGTTCCCGAAGATGCTGTGGACGCGGCCCGTCTGCCTCCGGGCGAGGAGCGCCCCAAGGCGGGCGTCCATCTCCTCTCCCATGAGACAATACGTACGCTGTGATCCGTTACAGAAGTCCGAGCTTGGCCGCATACGCTTCCAGCGCTTTCTCGAAGCATTCGACTGGCGGACGGACCGTTCCCGCTCCGATCTGTCCGACACCCGGCTCCTTATGAGCGATCCCGGTGTTAATGACAGGCGTAATTCCGGTTTCTACGACCTTTCTCGCATCGATGCCGAGGCAAATGCCCCGGAAGTTCCAGGTTGGAACGGTAAAGTTCGGATTTTGGTCGATGGAGATCTCGACCATCTCGTTGCTTGTCGCCAACGCGTCGTGGAATCCGCCTGCCCCGACGAAGCGGGTTACGCCCGGAGCGGCAATCATGGCCATTCCCCCGACGCCGAATGTCTCCGTAATCGCGCTGTCGCCGATGTCCGGGTTGGCATCCTCTTGCGAGTAACCGGTGAAGAACAGTCCCTGCGGCGTGTTGACCGGCGCGGTGAACCATTCATCGCCCATGCCGCTGATGCGGATGCCGAAGTCGCGTCCGTTCCGGCACATCGCGGTAACCACCGTGCCGGCTTCGATTGTGCGCGCCCCGTCCATGACCGCTTTGGACGCGGCCATCATAATATTAAGGAAGAATTGATCCGTATCCGCCAAAAATTTGATGACGCTCTGCATCTCTTGCTTATCCATATCCAGACTAACGATATAAGGGCTGATTTCCTTCAAAAAGACAAGCGAAGCGGCGATGTTGCGCTGATGGAATTCGTCGCCCATCGTAATCGCCTTCGCGATCATCACGTTCAGATTCAACCCTTCCTCCGTCGCCTTCAGCGCCCGGGACAGCGTCGGGCCGAGCACGTCCCTCATCCATCTCAAGCGCGTGATGACCTCTTCCGAATAAGCGCCGAAGCGAAGCACCTTGCCGATGCCTTCATTCATAATGCAGTACGCTTCATTGCCTTCGGAGCGGTTAGTGACGACGAAGACCGGCATATTGCCGGACGTGATGCCTCCCATCGGTCCGACGGCCTTCACATGGTGGCATGGAATGAAGCGGATGTCGCCCCGTTCCAGCATGGCGCGGGCCTCGGCTTCGTCCTTCGCCCAGCCTTCGAATAATGCGGCGCCTACGCATGAGCCTTGCATCGGTCCCGTCATGTCTTGGTAAGCGATCGGCGGACCCGCATGCAGCAGCGTCTTGCCTTCCAGTTCCGGAATGACGGTGCGGGCCGGCACGGCATCGACGAGGAACGGCGTGCCGCCGGCAATCTTGTCAATGACCGCCTGATTGGCTTCATCAATCGTGTTGAATTTCATCTGTAATTCCCTCCCACGTCACAAGATATTATTTCGTAAAACGGTACTCGTTCAAGAGCTTCAATACGCGCTGCATCTTCGCGCTTCCGCCCGCAACCGGCCGCCAATCATATTGAATCGCCGTGGCGCCGCTCGCGATGATAGCCTGCGTGAACTTCTGCAGCCCTACATTGATGACGGATGGCTTCCCGCCAAGCAGCGCTGCGACAGGCGCGGACACAGGAGCCGCTTCCGGCGTGACCGCTGCCGCCAGACGGCGGGTCTTCGGCGCGTCCTCCAGGCTGAGCTTCATCATCGCCAGGACCGTGCGAACCGCTTGATTATTGCTCTCCTTCACCAGCACGCCCGCCTCTTCGAACTTGCGCTTCTGCTCCGCATAAGACTGCGGATCCTGCTGCGTTCCGCACAGGGCGCCTACAAAATAGAGATTGCGCCCTTCCGCCTTCGCCTTAGCCGTTGCCTTCGCAATCGCCGGCGCCAGCACGCTCGCCATATCATCATGGCCGCCGTATCCAAGCACGACGTCGAACAGAATGACCGCCGTCGCCGGATCCTGCGCCGCTTTCTCGATATGCTGAAGCCGGGTAGCCGGATCGATCATCGGATGCGGCTTGCCCTGGGTATACATGTCATCGCCCAAATCGACTATGGCATGACCGTTCGATTTGAAAACGTAACCGTCTTCATGAATGAGGCCGTCCTTCAATTTGAGCGCATCCGCGATGAGCATGGCTGCTTCTGCGGCTAACGTGCCGCCGGCATACAGGCCCTGAATCGAGGTTTGCCCCGGCTGCAAATCCATCTCCGGCACCTCGATCGGCACGCTGTACAGCGGCTGCACAGCGGCGCCTTTGGCGAGGTCAACCGCAATTCTGGCCGCTTCCTCCAACGTATAGGCCTGATAGACGTTGCCTTCATGCGCAGACGGCTTCTCTCCCAGGAAAAGGGCCACCGCAGGCTTCGACAGCCCTTGCAGTTGGCGCACGACCTGATCGCGCACCGCCTTTGCCGGCGGCTTGGATACGATGACGATCACCTCGGTCTGGTCGTTGTGCTCCAGTCCGCGGATGCCGTCCAGCATCGTAATCGCCCCGACCGTCTCCGAGAGGTCGCGGCCTCCGGTTCCGATCGCGTGGCTGATCCCGCCGCCCATCCGGTCGATCAGCGTGGTCACCTCTTGGATGCCCGTCCCCGAGGCGCCGACGACGCCGATATTGCCTGCCTTGACGCGGTTCGCGAAGGCCAACGGAACCCCCGACAATATCCCCGTGCCGCAATCCGGACCCATCACGAGCAGCCCTTTGTCATGCGCCTTCTGCTTCAGCTTAAGTTCATCTTCCACAGAGACATTGTCGCTGAAAATAAACGCGTGCAGCCCGTAATCCAGCGCCTTGTCCGCTTCCGCCGCCGCGTACTGGCCCGGTACCGAAATAATGGCCAGATTGGCGCCCGGGTTCTCCTTCAATGCACGTTCCCACGAGCGTACGCTCTCGAGCGAGGACGAAGCGGAGCTAACCGATTGGTCGCTTAAAAAGCCGTCGACGGCAGCGAGGATTTCATCCAGGTTGCTCTGCTCCTCGGCATCGATGACGATGCACATGTCGTTGGCTCCGGCCTGCTCCAGTTCATCCGTATATAAGCCGGAATTGCTCATAATGTCCTTGTTGGCCGGCGTCCCCATCATGATCGATGCTTGCTTGACGCCTTCCAGCGCCGAAATATGATTTGTCAGAAGCATTAAATTGACGGAATCTTGATACGAATTCTTTTTAATAATCGTATGCAGCATTCTAATTCACCTCTGGTTGTCCGTCCGAAGCGGATCCTTTCTCTCTGGCAAGGTTGGCTTTCCTATTCAGCGAAAAAGTCACTTCGCAAACGGATCTTTATGGTCGTACGCATTGTTATGAATGACATCGGATACGAGATAGTCATAGATTTCGTCCACGATCTCGATGCCGTTCGCTTCATTCTCCTGTTCAATCAAGTCATAATTCTGACCCGGATACAGCACCTTCTCGAAGCCCGGCGCCGGCTTGATGCCGTTCAGATCGCTCATCGTCTTCGATATATTGCGCCGGAACGTCTCCAAATCGGTAAAGAAGGACGGATCGATTACGATATGAAGCTGGCCCAAATTCCGGCCTTCCGTCAGATCATGATACATGGAACTGACCTGGCTCCCGAACGGCAGTCCGAGCAAAATCCCGGACAGCACATCGACCATCATCATCAAGCCGTACCCTTTCGGTCCGGCAATCGGAAGCAGCGCGTTCACCTGGAACGGATCGGTCGTCGGCACGCCCCGTTCATCGACGGCCCACGTCTCCGGAATCGCCTCATGCTTGGAACGGGCGTGCAAAATTTTCCCCCAAGCCTGAACGGTCGTTGCCATATCGAAGGTCATGAGCGCATTCCCTTCCCCGGGCGCGGCGAAAGCAATCGGGTTCGTGCCATAGTAAGGTTCGGCCCCGCCGAATGGCACGACCATCGGATCGGACTGGCAGACCGAAATGCCGATCAGCCCTTCCCGCGCCGCTTGCTGCACATAATAGGAGAGGGAGCCGCTATGTCCGATTCGCCGTACCCCGACGACAGCGACGCCATGCTCCTTCGCGATATTGACGGCCTCCGCCATCGCCAGCTTGGCCGCGACATGGCCCGCTCCGTTATCGCCGTCGAACACGGCGGAGCATGGCCCTGTCTTCTTGAAATCGAAGCTTGGATTTACGTTCGTCCCGCCTTTGGCAATCCGCTCCGCATAATATTCGACCCGCATGGCGCCATGCGAGTGAACCCCGCGGACATCGGCATGAACGAGCACTTCCGCCACCACATCCGCATGCGCGGTCGTTAGCCCGGCCCGGGACAATTTTGTCCGTATCAGCTCATGCAGTTTCTGTTTGCTTACTCTCATGTCCATTCCCTCTCTGGCTTGTATTCCGCCTTCGGCCTGCTGCCGGGCGGAGCAAGCTCCAGCCCGCAGCGGGGAAGGCGGTGTCTTGCGGCCTGCTTCTCCCATACGGAGGTTGCGCTAGCCTTCTCCTACAGGGTAGCGTCCCGGTTGCAATCCTTGGAATACAAGTAGGCGAACGGCTCTCTGCCTACTGCGTAGGTCGCTTGCGGCACGTAAGGCCCCATATAGAGATAATCCCCTTTTTTGATCGGAATCCATTCATTGTCCAGATTGTAGACGCCTTCGCCAGAGAGCATAATCGCGCCATGCTCCTGATAGTGCGTCTCTACGAACGGATGGCAGCCGCCTGGCTCGAACGACAAAATATGAAAGTTCATATCGAAGGCAAGATCGGTTGGCAGCAAATCCTTCAGCTTGACGTTCGCCATGTCATCATAATCCACCGCTTCCAGCTCATGCACATTCCCCGATACGACCCAGGGAAGAGCGCTTCCCTCGAGCGGCGCATATTTCTGCTTGTACAGGAACAGTCGCGTATCCTCGGCCTGCTCGTTCTCCAAGTACAGCTTCACGCCCGGCGGGCAATACAGGTAGCCGCCTTCCTGGAGCGAGAACGATTGATCGTCCGCGGAAGCCTTCACTCGTCCTTCCATGCAGTACACGAACGTTTCCACGCCCGCTTCGCCGAAGCCCCGGACATTCTTCCCGCCCTCGTGCATCGTCACGACATAATCGACGAATTTGGCGCCAAGCCGCGGCGATGCCAGAATCGTGATATCGCATTGCTCAAAGCCAGGAACGATATTTTTGACCAATCCCTCCGGCGGAATTAAGGCAAAATTGCCGCGCTTGATGATGGAACGGCTCGACAACAGATCTTTTGGATAACCCATATTGCACACTCTCCTTCTCCGAATTAAGATGTCTGTGGCGTCTTCTTCATATTAGCCATCAGCATCACGGCCGACCCGACCACGATAATGATCGTCGCCAGATAGAACCCTAATACTTTACTGCCCGTCGCGTCGGAAATCAGACCGGTAACGAACGGAGCTACGACCGAGGACATCATGCCGAAAAAGTTGAAAATTCCGAACGTGGATCCAACCCCTTGCTTCGGCGCGATATCCGCCACATACGAGATTAAGATTGGTTCTACGGCCAGCTTGCCGAGGAAGCCGTACAAGATAAGGCAGACGATAAGCAAAGTGGTCGTCTGGACCGAGACGGTCAAGTACAGCATCACCGCAGCCAGCAGCTCCAAAATGATGATAAACGTAACCTTCTTATGCATGAACTTGTCCGACATCCGGCTGAAGAGCAAGGCGCCGGGCACCGCGCTGAACGCAACCAGAGCGGCCGCAAAGCCGATCGCGGTCCCTTGGAAGCCCCGCTCATCCTGCAAGTAGGAAGGGAGCCAGGTCACGATCATGTAATATCCGTAGCAAGTCGCAAAATAGAGCACATAGGAGGCGACCATCTTCGGATTGGCTAACAGCCGTTTAAAGGTCGCCTTGTCTTGGTTCTCGGCGCCCGAAGCCTCTGCAGCCGCTTTCGACTGCGGCGTGTTCTTCTTGATGTTTTTGGCGAACACCAGCATTAGGCTGAAGGCCAAACCTGCCGTAATAAAGAGCAGCACCCGCCAATTCCAACCGGCATCCTTCACCAGGAAGCTCGAGCCAATAAGACCGATGGCCATCCCGATGGCGGAACCGCTGTTAATGATCGCCGTAGAGATGCCCCGCTTCTCCTTCGGTATCGTCTCCGATGAGATGGAATAGGCGGGACCGTAATAAGTGCCTTGCCCCAGCCCGGTAATGAAGCTCGCGATCAGGATGAACATAAGTGAGGTCGAGAACCCGACAAGAACGGCCCCCAAGGTGAACAAAATAAATCCCGGAATGATGATCGTCTTCCGTCCGAACCTGTCCGCCAGCAATCCCGACGGAATCTGCATCATCGTATAGGCGAAGAAAAATACACTGAAGATGAGGCCCATGCTCGCATCTGACGTTACATTTAAATCTTGTTGAATTTCGGGAAGAATCGGATTCAAGATGGTGCGGTAGATCCAAATGACCGTCCATCCGAGACAAAGCATGACGATGACTTTTTTCCAATATTCCCACTTGCCCTGTTGGCTGACGTCCCTCATTACTCTCACTCTCCTCAGCGCAGATCGAATTGTGCCTGCCTGCTTGTCCTGTCTTCAATGCGTATCATGCTTGATACGCCAACTCATGCAGCGCGTAGGTCAAAGCGCGAACCCCGTCTGCCAGATGCTCCGGACTCGTATACTCTGCCGGATTGTGGCTGATTCCGTTGCGGCTTGGAACGAACAGCATGGCCGTAGGCACAAATTTCGCCATAATCTGAGAATCGTGACCCGCTCCGCTATGCATCAGCTTGAACGGAATGTTATGCGACCGGCACTGCCGCTCCAGTACATCGAGAATCCGCTGATCCATCGGAACCGGATCCTCGTCCATCCACATATCTATCTTCAATTCCACGCCGATAGCTGTGGCGGTGCGCTTTATTAGCTCCGTCACTTCATCGGTGAACCGGATCAGCTCGGCTTTGTCCGTATGGCGGATATCGAGCGTGAACAGCGCCTTGCCTGGCACGACATTCACCACATTGGGCTTGACCTCGATCTTGCCGACCGTCGTCACGAGCGGATCGCCATGCTCTTGGGCCAGATCCAGAATCTGCTGAATCATCCGGCCGGCCGCGTGAACCGCATCTTTGCGGTAACCCATCGGCGTCGTACCGGCATGGTTCGCCTCTCCCGCAATCTCGACGGTGAAGCGCCGCTGGCCGACGATGCTGTGAACGACGCCGACGGACAGGCCTTCGCGTTCCAGGACGCTGCCCTGTTCAATATGCAGCTCGACAAACGCTTGAATATCGGTCCGCGGCTTGACCGGTTCCTGGCGGAAACCGAAGCCCGCTTCCTCCATCGCTTCCGTGAAGCGCACGCCTTTGAAGTCGGCAATGTCCTGCACATCTTCCTTTTTGGCGATACCCACGACATTTTTGCTTCCCCAGAACGTATATGGGAAGCGGCTGCCCTCTTCTTCCGCGAACGAGACCACTTCCAACGTGCGCAGCGGCTGTCCGTACTTTTCCTTCAACGTCTTCATCGCCAACAACGCGGCGAGAATGCCATATTGCCCGTCATACTTGCCGCCGTTCAGCACCGTATCCACATGAGATCCGCTCATAATCGTTTCATCCGGGTACTGGCTTCCTTCCAACCTCCCGAACAAATTGCCGACCTCGTCGTAGTACGTGGTGAAGCCTTCTGCTTGCATATACTGCTCCAATGCTTTTTGCGCAGCCGTCCACGCTTCGGAATAAAGCAGGCGCGAGACGCCACCCGCCGGATCTTCACCGAACTGGCTCAGCCATTCGACAAGACGAACCGTTTCCGTTTGGATATTATCCATGACCATATCTGTCCTTTCTGTAAGATGTGCGCATTATCCAAGCGGGATAAACGGCGTGCCGCTTATCCGTGGCGCAACCTTAGCTGTTCAAACCGCCCACTGATCAACTTGAAATCCCTGCAGGTGTGACCTTTTGAACTCGCATAAATAAGGTCGAATTTTGCTTGCACCTTGATTGTAAACGCTTCAAAAACGAATAACATCGAAGCATGTCGATAAAAAACACCCCTCACTTTTATCCACTTCGGATAAAGGCAACAAAAAAGCAGCTTTCCTGCAGGTGGAAAGCCGCCAATCGGATATAAAATTCACAAGTAAATCACCGTTCCCCCGTATTTTGTAATATAACTATGAGATTCCCATTTGATCAGATTTGCCTTCGTTTTCGACTCTTTGCATCACTCTCCCATCAAGTCAGGTCCGCTCTCCGCTTCCGCTCTTTGCACCAATCTCCCTTTGAGTCAGGGTCGACCTCTGTTTCGGCTTTTTGCATCACTCTCCCATTGAGTCAGGTTCGACCATGATGTTTTGGGTGCCGCTGAGCAATCAATAGCCTGACTATCTATGCTCCAAGCAAGGATAAATGAACCATTTTACCCAAGTCATACGCGGATGACCTGGCTCTAAGTGCTGGGGATCCTGCATATAAAGGCAGCACGCAGCTTCATCCTGAAGCCTTAGGAGACTGCCAATAAGGAACGGCATAACATCTTCGCCTTTCTGACCCGATGGGAGATTGGTCGTAAGAGCCATACACATATACTTTTTTCTGACCGACGGGGAGTGTGCCAAGAAGAAACTGCGCACATTTTCGCCTTCCTGACTCGATGGGAGATTGATCGGAAAAGCCATACACATATACTCTTTCCTGACCGACGGGGAGTCTGCCATTAAGGAACTGCGCACATCTTCGCCTTCCTGAATCGATGGGAGATTGGTCGTAAAAGCCTTGACGCAGCGGGAGGTTGTTCATAAGCGGTCTACCCTCAATGTATTTTGAGAGACGCCAAAAACTCCGCTTGCCGGGAGCTCCTTGCTCTCCGAAAGCGGAGTATGAGATGGAAGGCGGGGAAATGCCCAGTGCTTATACACCCACAAGCTC
Organism: Paenibacillus dendritiformis; assembly: GCF_021654795.1. NCBI lineage: Bacteria > Bacillati > Bacillota > Bacilli > Caryophanales > Paenibacillaceae > Paenibacillus > Paenibacillus dendritiformis. The sequence goes on along the minus strand of NZ_AP025344.1, from coordinate 1,287,698 downwards.
TGGATGCGATGCGACCGGATGGTCGTTGAGCAGGACGAGAATTTTCAACCCGACTTGAACCGACAGCATCTCATCCGGGTCATCCATATCCATGCCGGTAATCTCCTTGATCCGTTCTATCCGGTATGTCACGGTCTTATAATGGACGTACAGCTCCTCGGCTGTTTTGGCGGCATTTTGATGATGTTCCAAAAACGTCTGCAGCGTTTTGATTAAATCATCCCGGTTCGGCTGTTTGTAGACGAGCAATTTTTTTAATGAAAGCGGAATGAACTTCGCCAGCTCTTCCGCATCTTCGATTTGGCAGAGCAGGCGGTATATACCCAAATCCGCAAAAGCGGAAATCGCGGAAATGCCATTTATCAATGTCCCCAGCTGTAATGCATCTTGGGCTTCCTTATAACTGCGCGGCAGTTCGGAAATCGAGTGCGCGGCGTTCCCGATCCCAACCTGCAAATCGATGCTCTGAATCCGTTTGCAAAATGTGTGCTGGATGTTCCTCGCTGCCGCCTTGATCATGCGCAAGGAGGCCGTTTTATCCGCAGGAGGAGTATCGATTCCCCACAGTACAACGAGCTGATCGTTACGGATCCGGATGGTGCCTTCCGGCAGCTGCCGCTGAATCATATCATACAGCAAGCGCTGATACGGATGATGAAGGCTGTACAGATCCAGTTCCTTCTCATCATACCCATCCCTAGCCTGAAGACGGAACAACACGACAACATAGGTCTTGTTCAAATCCCAGCCAATCAAGTTGGCCCGCTGGTACACACTCTGCAGCGATTCGATCTTGGCGTTCAGCAAATCATCGATTAAGTCGTCTTTGAACTTCATCTCCACTTCGGCTACGGCATATTGCTTGACGAGATCGAGCGACAAAGAGGTTGCTGCGTTTTCAATTGCAATGAAATCAAGCGCTTCCACGGATTTGCGCGTCTCATGGATAACGAGATGTATCTTGATATGATTTACGGTCTCTACCGGAACAACAAGATGCTCGCACGTCCGGTTCCCCCATTCGGGGTAGAGCACGCGCTGCCGGTAACACGCAAATTCCGTATCGATGCGGGCGCCATCCACTTCCTCGTGATCCAGGACCTCAAACTGCACGAGATCCGGGTCGGTCGCCGATATAGGGTAAAAGTTCCTGTCATATAAGGTAACCGGGTTGCCAATCAGTTTTTTCAAGGACATGATAATATTTTCCGCGCCTTTATTGGCCAGGGTAAGCGCGATAAATCGGTCATGGACTTCTTTAAAATACTTGAGCTTAACGACTTGATTGTTAAAAAGCAGCTCCATCACCGGATACATAATTTCACGATAAGGAACTTGCTTCGGAATCTGAATGATAGGCAGATGAAGCGCCTCTGATGCTTCGATGATACCGGATGGAATATCATGAACGAATCGTCCCGTTTTGATAACGAGAGCGCTTACTTTTTTATCGGACAGCTGCGCCATGAAGATCTGCTGCTCGCTATAATTGAATGATTGCAGCGGGTACAGACTGGTTAACAGCAATTCTCCTCCGTTAATCCACTCGGCGATATCCGGCGCTTCAATGATTGTCACTCCGCGAACAAGGTTGTTCAGACCTTGCTTGCCGCTGACGACGAACGCTTGCTTCAATGTGTCGATCTGTAACAAATCCTTGACCCTGAATTCTATGGTGTCCGCCTCCTCTCGGTATAGAGGTAGATTCGTCGTGCAAAGAAAGGCCAATATCGTATTTCCTTGCTTCTACATTAACAGTATATCATGTAAGCATGAGATTCTTCATTTATCGACATGAGCAAGATGAATATTTTGTGACCGTGACGACATGTAAAGAGGCGGTCCCTTCCTGCAAGGAAGTGTCCGCCCCTTATCATTCGCCTTATTTTGTGAGATTGCCCCCGCATTGCAGCGCCTTCGCAATGTTGCGCGCCGTGCGCTCCATATTGGCTGCGGCTTCTCGCATCGCCTCGTCCAAGCTGCATACGCCGGGCACAATCGTGAATACCATATCGATGCCGTGCTCATGCACCACTTCATACCCGTCCGCCAGCGACCCCGCGATGCCGATAACCGGCACGCCATAGCGCTTGGCCGTGTTGGCCACGCCCATTGGCGTCTTGCCGTAAATCGTCTGGCTGTCGATGCGGCCTTCTCCCGTAATGACGAGATCCGCATCCTTCATATGGGAAGCGAGCCCGGTCGCTTCAATGACGATATCGACGCCCCGCTTCAGCTCGGCGTCCAAAAAGGCAAGCACCCCCGCGCCGAGCCCGCCGGCAGCGCCGGCGCCGGGAATTCCGGCCACGTCGCGGCCCAAGCAGTCCTTAATCTTCGCCGCATAGTGGGCGAGATTGCTGTCGAGCTCCCGCACCATGTCCGGCCCGGCGCCTTTCTGCGGGCCGAACACGGCCGATGCCCCCCGCTCGCCGGTCAGCGGGTTATCCACATCGCACGCGGCCACGAAGGCCACTCCCTTCAGCCGCGGATCGGCTCCGCTCACGTCGATGCGGGCAATGCGATGCAGTTGTCCGCCGCCATGGCCGATGTCCGTGCCGTCAGCGTCAAGCAGCCGCACGCCGAGCGCCTGCGCCATTCCCGCGCCGCCGTCGTTCGTGGCGCTGCCGCCCAGGCCGAGAATAATCGTGGTGACGCCTTCGTCCAGGGCCGACTGAATCAGCTCGCCGGTGCCGCGCGTCGTCGTCGCGAGCGGATTGCGCTGCGCCGGCGGCACAAGCGCAAGTCCCGAGGCGGCCGCCATCTCGATGACCGCCGTCTTCCCGTCGCCGAGCAAGCCGTAGAACGCGGTCACGGGCGCGCCGAGCGGCCCTGTCACCTCGCGTTCGATTACACGCCCTCCCGTCGCATCGACCAAGGACTGGACCGTGCCTTCTCCGCCATCGGCCATCGGCACATGTACGATTTCCGCCTCAGGGTGGACATGGCGCCATCCTTTCTCTATCGCATGACATGCCTCCAGAGCGGACAAGCTCTCTTTAAATGAATCCGGAGCAATGACAACCTTCATTTCTCTCCACTCCCTCTCCTTCAAGCCTTAACCAACGGCCGCTGCCCTCCCGGTTCAATCCCGGGTTACAGGAACCAGCCGAATACGCCGAACACCAATGTCGAGACGATGGCCAGGATAAGGCCGATCACCGTCTCATACGGAATGAGACGCAACCGCTCCTTCATCGCCATGTTAACGCTTCCGCCCGTCGCGTGGAAGAAGCTGCCGTGAGGCATATGGTCGAGGACGGTCGCACCGGCATGAATCATGGCCGCAGCGCCCAGGGAAGCGACGCCAAGCTCCATAATCGTCGAGCCGAACACCGAGCTCGCGACCGCCGTGCCTGCGGTCGTCGAGGCGGTGGCCAAGGACATGAACGCGCCGCTTATCGGGGCCAGCAGGTAAGCCGGCAGGCCGGAAGAGGCCAGGCTGTTGATGATGACATCTTTCAATTGCGAGTTCGATATAATGCCCGCCAACGTTCCCGTGCCGAGCAGCATAACGGCTACGCCCGTCATTTTGCCGAGGCCCGATATCGCATACTGATTGATATGCTTGATGCGTCCCATGCACAGGGCGCCAACGAGGCCGCCGGCCGGCAGTGCGATTATCGGGTCGATGACGATGCCGGCCAGCGGGCGCAGCGCCAGCAGCACAATCGCCGTCAGCGGCGCCATCATCGCCGCCAGGAAGCTTGGCAGCTGCTGCTCGCCGTTGTCAACGCTCTCTTCGGCGGCAATCATCGTCCCCTTCTTGGTCAGCCGCTTCGCGATGATATAGGTGACAACAAGCCCGAACAAAGCCGGTATGATGCCCGCCATCATCATCGATGTCAGCGGAATGTTGAATGCCTCCGCCGCCGAGATGGCGTTCGGGTTCGGCGACATAATGTTGCCGGCCTTGCCGCCGCCGATCATGGCAAGCAGGATCGCCATGCGGGACAAGCCGGCGCGCTGCGCAATCGCGAGCGCAATCGGCGCTACCGTGATGACCGCGACGTCGATGAAGACGCCGACCGCGGTCAGCACCATCGTCGCGAACGCCAGCGCGAACAATGCGCGCGTCTCGCCGACCTTGCGAACCAGCGTCTCCGCGATCGTCTTGGCTCCGCCAGACTCAATCAGGACGCCGGCCAGCACACCGGCCGCCAGGATGCGCAGCACGGCCGGTATCATGCCCTTGGCGCCATCCATCATCAGATTCACGGAATCGGCCAGCCCGATCCCGCCCACAATCCCGCCGGCGAGCGCGCCAATCATCATGCCGTACGCCGGAGGAACTTTACGCAATATTAACACAATGGCTACGACCAATGCCGTCAAAGCGCCGAGCACAGTTACAGATACGTCCATAGTGTACTCCCCCTAAGGTGTTATATCAAATCCTTGTACGATTAGTGTACCTGTAATGTGAAAGCGCTTCATCATGCATCGAAATGAAATACAGCGCTTTCCTCAGCATGTTTTTTGTTCAAATGCACAATAGGCCGGCCCGCTCACACGCCGCTCTCGTTCTCCTTGTCCCCCAGAGCGCTTAACCAACGGGCCGTCATCAGCGTATATAAATCGCGAAAATGCTTCGGGTCCTTGCCGGTCGCTTCATGGATACGCTGCAGGCGGTAACGGAGCGTATTGCGGTGAATCGCCAATCGCTCCGCGATGCGCTGCTGCTCGCCGTTCTCCTCATAATACGCCTGCAGCGTCTGCTGCAGCTCACCGCTCTTATCCTCCTGCGCGAACCGCCGCCATAGCCGCCGCAGCTCCTCCCCTATCCATGATGGCTTGACATTGGCCGCGGCTGTCTCATTCGGCATGTCTTCGCTGTAATATACCGTCTGCTCCGGGAAAATCGCCTGGCCCGCCCGCATCGTATCCTGCGCGGAGCGGTAGGACGCGATTAAGCCGCCGATGCCGGAATACGCCTTGCCGACGGCGATGCGGAGCGGCGCAATCTGCTTCTCCTCCAGCAGCCTGCGGATGCGGCCGATGCCTTCGCATATATCGGCCCCGGGCTCCCGCGGATGCAGATGCGGCTTGAACAGCACGATCTGGCGCGTATTCCGGATGGCGATCAGATCGATGGCGGGCCGCCCCTCCAACAGCTCCACCACCCGCTTGAGCGTAGGCAGCGCATCCGCGCTCTCTGCTCCGGTCAGCTCCATAATGCATGCGACCCGCGCCCGGTCCGGATTGAAGCCGATCCGTTCCGCCTGGAGCCGCAGCATGTCGTTATCCTTGCCGTCCGCGTGAATGACGGACAGCAGGAAATCCTCCTTCATCCGCTTGTCCCATTGGGCTTTTTCCAGCAGATCGGCTTGCTCCAGATACATTTCCGCCGTCATTTTCACCAGCTCGCCGTACTTGGTCACCTCGTTCGGATCGCCGGTAATGCCGATGACGCCCACGACTTCGCCCTGGAATTGAATCGCCAGATTCGTTCCGGGCAGCACCCCTTGCAGCTTGCGCGCGCTCTCCTCGTCTATCTCGAAGCGCCCCTTCCGCTCAATCGCGATAAGCGCCCCTTCATGCTTCTGGTATAAGCGCGAACGGTCTCCGGACCCGATAATCCGCCCTCGTTCGTCCATGACGTTCACGTTATAGTGAATGACTTGCATCGTCCGCGTCACGATTTCCTGCGCCAATTCTTTGGTCAGTCTGCTCATCTTGTCTACCACCTGTTCTTCTCACGCGATATGAAAAAACGCCCTCCATCCGGCTGAAAAGCGCGGCGCACCGCGCTCTTGTCAGGACAGGGGCATTAAGCTCCAGCATAACGCAATATTCATCCTTACTAGAGGTTGTTCAAAAAAGAAACTTTTAAAACCCGCCTTCCCGAGGGAATCCGCTCCTCCGGCTTACGAAAGGTTGCCGATATTGGCCCGTATCGGGTCGAGCCCGCCGGACACATTCATGATGTTGCCAGTGAAGAAATCCGAGCGGTCCTCGCATAAAAAGCGAATGACCCGAGTCACATCCTCGCCAGTGCCCGGACGGCCGCGAGGCGTCTCTTCATCCGGCACGCCCTGCACCTCGTCGATGCGCCGCTCCTTGTTGTCCCCGCGAATATCTCCGGGGCAGATCATGTTGACCGTTATGCCATAGGGAGCCTCCTCCACCGCCAGCGTCTTCGTAAAAGAGACGAGTCCGACCTTGGCTGCGGCGTATACGGCGCGGTGCGGCCACGAACGCGCTTCTCCCGCATGGCCGAATCCGTAATGGATGATTCGTCCCCACCCGCGCCGGCGCATGGAGGGAAGCAGCATATGATCGAGCAGCATGACCCCGGTCAGGTTGCCGTTCAGCAGGAACAGAATTTCCTCTTCGGTATAGTCAGCGAACAGGCGGCGTTCCCGGACGAAGGGTCCGGCATTGTTGACGACGATGTCCGCCATGCCTATTCGTTCATTCATCGTATGGACGAGCCGCTTGATATCTTCCGGCTTCGAGATATCGGCTTGCACGAGCAAGCAGCGGACTCCTATGGAAGCAATCTGGCGTTGGAGCTCGGTTGCCTCGCGTTCGCTATGCATATAATTGAGGACAATATCATGTCCGGCTTCGGCCAAGGCGAGCGCGGACATCTTCCCCAGCCCCTTGGCACTGCCCGTAATCAGCGCAATCCTGCGCTCCTGTTCCAACATCATCTCCTCCTCCCGGCTTCCGCATCGTTCCTCTTCAGTATATGCGATTTGCCAGGGCAGAACAACTTGAGGAGGGACAGCACACTTCCTTAGAAGGAGCATACCTCCAGGGCGTTGCCGCAATGATCTTGAAATAAAAACCACTTCACGCCTTCTCCTTCCTCCACCGCCGATACCTCGACTCCTGCAGCCCGCAAGTGCCGATGAGCGGCTTCCGCATCCTTCACATAGAAATTGAATGCGGCATCCGACGCCGGAATGAACGATGAAGCTTCCGTCTTCATCAACGTGAGGGGCGTCTCGCCCAACGCCAGGACGGCGATATGATCATTATCCCATTTCAGCGCAAGCCCGAGCACCTCCATGTACCATGTCTTGGCCGCCTCCAGATCAGGCACCCGGACAAATACCGTATCGATTCGTTCGAACATGACCTCTTCCCCCTACCAATCGTATTGAGTTCCTAACACGGTTTCGGCAGCCAACGCCAATTTCCTTTCGGTTTTTTTAAAATGTTTCCTAAAATTCACCACCCAACTTACGAACGCATGAAAAAGCCCCCTTGCAGGGCAAATATGCTGCCGTGCAAGGGGGCCATTCGAAGACCGAAGATAACGCTTCTTAGAATGCCGGAACGATGGAGCCTTCGTATTTCTCGCCGATGAACTGCTTTACGTCATCCGATTGCAGCGCAGCCAGCAGCTTCTGGATCGCATCGCTGTCTTTGTTGTCGCTTCGCGCCGTCAAGATGTTCGCATACGGGGACTCCTTATCCTCGATGAAGAGGGCATCCTTCGTCGGATTGAGTCCGGCTTCCAGCGCATAGTTCGTGTTGACGAGCGCCAGGTTGACTTCATCCAGCGTACGCGGAAGCATTGCCGCCTCAAGCTCTTTGAACTTCAGATTTTTCGGATTTTCGGCAATATCCTTCACGCCGGCGTTCAGGCCAGCGCCTTCTTTCAGCTTGATCAGGCCTTGCTTCTCCAACAGAAGGAGCGAGCGGCCGCCGTTGGTCGGATCGTTCGGGATCGCCACCGTGTCGCCGTCCTTCAATTCATCAATCGATTTGATCGATTTGGAATACCCGCCGAACGGCTCGACATGGACATTCCCCACGCTTACGAGATCATAGCCCTTTTCCGTAACTTCGTTGTCCATGTATGGCTTGTGCTGGAAGAAGTTCGCATCGAGCTGCTTCTCATGGACCTGCACGTTCGGCTGCACATAGTCCGTGAACTCTTTCACCTCGAGCTCAATGCCTTGCTCCTTCAGCTTCGGTGCGATATGCTTCAAAATCTCGGCATGCGGCACCGGCGATGCGCCGACTACCAGCTTCACCGTCTCCTTGCCGCCCCCTGCGCCCGCCTCGTTCGCCGAGCCTGTATCCGTTCCTGTCGACGATTTGCTGCCGCATGCCGCGAGCAAGCCGATCAGCGCAATCAACGTCAATACATACGTCCATTTTTTCATGTCTCTCTTCTCCTCCCGAATTCCCCATTTTGAAAATGCGCTTTTTACATGTATATATGGAAGCCCGATACCGGGCGAATTCCAGTCGTGATCCGCAGCCGGAACCTTGTCCGCCGTCGGCGGCCGCTACTTCCGGGTGAATCTGCGGACGAACGCGTCGCCAATCCATTGCAGGATTTGGACGAGCAGCACCATAATAAAAATCGAAATGATCATGACTTCAAATTCATAGCGGTGATACCCGTATCGAATCGCCAAGTCCCCGAGACCGCCGCCGCCGACCATGCCTGACATGGCCGTATAGGTGACGAGCGTCACCGCCGTAATCGTCGTGCCGGCGATCAAGCCCGGCATCGCCTCCGGCAGCAGCACCTTGCGCACGATCTGCCAAGTGGAGGCGCCCATCGCCTGCGCGGCTTCGATGACGCCGCGGTCCACCTCGCGCAGCGAGGTCTCCACCAGGCGGGCGAAGAAAGGCGCAGCCGCGATAACGAGCGGCGGAATCGTGCCTTCGACCCCGATCGAGGTGCCGACGATCATCCGAGTAACTGGAATGAGTGCAATCATCAAGATAACGAATGGCGCGGAACGCAAAATATTAACGATAAAAGAGACCCCGAAATATACGGTTCTTCCGGCCGTTCCTTTTGATTTTCCCGTCAAATAAAGCAGCACGCCGAGCGGAAGCCCGATTACGATCGTGAACAGCACGGAGAACAGCATCATCGCCAGCGTGTCGCTTGTCGCCGTACCGAGCTCATCCCAGTTGATTTTGGAGAAATCGAGATCCTTCATTACGCGATCACCTCCACTTCAAGTCCTCTATCCTTCAGCGCGGAGAGCGAACGCTCGACATCCGGCAGGCCGCCGTCCAGACGAACGACCAATTGTCCGTATGGTATATCCTTCATGCGCGATATCGTGCCCTGCAGTATCGTGAAGCGGACACCCGCTTCGGTGAGGACGGTTTGCAGCACGGGCTCATAAGTGACATCGCCCAAGTAATTGATCTTGACGACGCGCGAATGGTCGCCTGCCTGCCCCTGGAAGGCCATCCACGGCTGCAGGTCGGCGTCATGGCGCTCCTCCATAATGAACTCCCTCGTCACCGGATGCTGCGGCTTCAGGAAGACGTCGACCACCTTGCCCTGCTCCGCAATCTGGCCGGCATGAATGACGGCGACCCGATCGCATATCGCTTGAATGACATGCATCTCATGGGTGATGAGCACGATCGTGATGCCGAAGCGGCGGTTAATATCGAGCAGCAGCTCCAGAATCGATTGCGTCGTCTGCGGATCGAGCGCGGAGGTCGCTTCGTCGCAGAGCAGCACCTTCGGATCGTTGGCCAGCGCGCGCGCAATGCCGACTCTCTGCTTCTGTCCCCCGGACAGCTGCGCCGGATATTTATTGCGGTGCTCCTCCAGTCCGACGAGACGGATTAATTCATCCGCCTTCGCCTTCACTTGGGCGGCAGGCGTGTTCTGCAGCCGCAGCGGGAAAGCGATATTGTCGAACACGGTCGCCGAGGACAGCAGATTAAAATGCTGAAAAATCATGCCGATCTTGCTGCGCTGCTCCTGCAGCTCCCGCTTCGACAGCTTCATCATGTCCACCTGATCCACGAACACCTTCCCGGAGGTCGGGCGCTCCAGCAGGTTGATGCTGCGCAGCAGCGTGCTCTTGCCGGCCCCGGAGTGGCCGATAATGCCGAAAATTTCCCCTTGCTCTATCGTCAAACTGACATCATTCAATGCGAGAGGTCCGGACAGCTTCCCTTTGGCTTCATATTGTTTGCTGATATGCTCCAGACGAATCAATGATAGTTTTCCCCTTCCTAATTAGCGGTGACCCGTATCTCTGTATATTCACGCCAAAAGCCCCCTCTTGGCAGATGCCAAAAGGGGGCTGTCTCATACTTCTTCATTCCAGATGGGTTAGCGCCCTTTCTTATCTGCCAGAACTTATCCGTTCTGAAGGAATTAGCACCATTGACATCCTGCAATCTTGCGGCAGCGGTAAGCTGCGAGCAAATACGGGTTGCAGGATCGGTTGCCGGGCTTCACAGGGCCTGTCCCTCCGCCACTCTTGATAAGAAATCGTTATGAAATTATTCAAAGTATATGATATTACTCGGGTATTGTCAATTGACTTTTTTTACCTTACGTTTCATTTTTCCAGGGTAACGATCGCGCGGAACGAAGCGGTAAGCGCGCCGCACACCATCTGCATGCCTTCTTCCACATCGTTCATGTTCGCCTGGATATCCTCCAGCCGCAGCTTGCTGTTCAAGCTCCGGTGCCGCTGCCACAGATCGTCCTGCATCTCCGCATTCATATAATGAATCTCGGTATTGCGGCGCTTGCGCAAGCGCTGCATCGCTTCTCCATGAAGCTGCTTCAGACCGGACAGCTTGTCGGTAAGACGCGGATGCCTGCCTGTCAAGTGCAGGCGGCGGAGCACCGTGAAGTAAGAGAAAAACGGCTTCATTTCCTCCGTCTCCAGCCGCAGCACCTCATTCAAAAGCGTCCCCAGCTTGTCCAGGATCGAGAAGATGCGGATGAATGCATTTTTATAAAAGTAAACGTGACGGTAATAATCATCCAGCTCATTATCATTCATATCATCCTGGTACTTCTTCGTCACCCGCTCCGCATACTTGCCGGAGGCATAGATGCTCTCCTCCAGCTCATCGAGCGACGTGCGAAGCCCGACCGTCCAGATTTCGATTTTGCGCCAGTAGTGACCCGGATCCCCGCCGTTGTCCATCTGCTTCCTTACATGCGACAGATAGCGGTCTATCGCCTCCATCGCTTCCTTCAACGCGCCTTCGTCCCTGCGGGGCTCTTCCCCGAACAGGCTTCGCAGCATCGCGACCACCCCCGATTAGTATCCGTTCGGGAAATAGTCTTTCCAACGATCGTCAACCCGTTGCACGATATCTTCCCGCGGGAACAATTCGTCCGGGTAGCCCGGCTTCATGCGCGCATCGATAACAATCGGCAGTTGATACGCAATGTGGTGATTTCGGACTTCCATCCGCGCGTATATATCAGAAGCAGGGTTGAAGCGGGTGAACACCGTCCACAGGAAAGAGAGCTGCGTGCGGGCCACTTGCGCATCGTCCACCAGGAAGACGAGCGGCCAAGGCGTCTCCTGATCGGCCAACCGCTCCATCAGCCGTTGCGCCAGCTGCGGCTCGGCCTCATAGGACGCTCCGGACATCGTCAGGCAGCCGCGGCAGAACACGGCCACATCCGTTATTTCGTCGATCGGTCCCCCCTCGTACGTATGCGGGAGCTCGCGGACCGGCTCGCCGACACCCAGCAATATGCCCTTGCTGCCATGGTTCAGCTTGTGCCCGGTATAATCGAGCGTATCATGGGACGTATTGTTCAGCACATACAGATCCGACTCCGGTTGGAAGCGCTCCAATACGTTCTCCATCAGCTGCGCGAAATTGTCCAGATCGACATCCTGATCAGTGAGCATCAGGAATTTGGTGAGGCTGAGCTGGCCTTCTCCGAGAATCCGGAAGCCGCTCAGCATCGCCTCGCGCGAATAGCTCTCGCGGACGACGGCGGCGGCCAGCGAATGGACTCCCGTCTCCGGATAAGGATGCACCTTGCGCACGCTCGGCATGACCATCGGGAAGGCCGGTGACAGCAATTTGACCAGATACTCGCCCAAATAGTAGTCCTCCTGGCGAGGCTTGCCGACGACCGTCGCCGGGTAGATCGCGTCTTTGCGGTGATACATGTGCTTCACATTGACAAGCGGGAAGTCATGCGCCCAGGAATAATAACCGTAATGATCGCCGAACGGCCCTTCCAGCCGCCGCTCATGCGGCGGCACATAGCCCTGGATGACGAACTCGGCTTCCGCCGGAATGCGGTGCCCTTCGAAGCCGCTGTCCACGACAGGCAGGCGCTCGCCCATGACGAAGGAGGCCATGAGCAGCTCCGGCAGCTTCTCCGGAAGCGGCGCGATGGCGGCCGCAATCAATGCGGGCGGCCCGCCTACGTAGATCGATACCGGCAGCGCCTCGTTCCGCAGCTCGGCTTCGTGGTAATGGAAGCCGCCGCCCTTTTGGATCTGCCAGTGGATCCCGGTCGTCTTGTCATCATATATTTGAACCCGGTACATTCCCAGGTTATGATCGCTGCCCTTGCGCGCGGGATGCTCGGTGTACACGAGCGGAAGGGTAATGAACGGCCCTCCATCCAACTGCCAGCTCGTTAATGCCGGGAGGCCATTCAGCGGCATGTCGGTCCGCTTCACGTCCATAATCGGCGCCTGAGCGGACGATACATCCTTCATGCCTACCTTGAGCAGGCTCAGCAGCTCCTTGACGAGGCCTCGTTCTTCCCACAGCTTCTTCGGGGAGGGAGGCATGAGGCGATTCACGGCCTCAATGCATTTGTTGGCGAACTGCTCCGGTCTCGGCCCGAAGGCCATGTCCACCCGCCGGGTCGTCCCGAACAGGTTCGTGGCTACGGAGAACGGGCTTCCCTTCACATTCGTGAACAGCAGGGCGGGGCCGCCTTCCTCGATTACCCGCCGGTGAATTTCGGCGATCTCGAGATAGGGGTCGACTTCCGCTTCGATGACCGCCAACTCGTTCTCCCGCTTGAGCGTATGAATGAAACTGCGAATATTGGAAAATGACAACGCTAGCCCTCCTTAGATCGTTAGCTGGGTGAATCATTGCTGAAAAATCGTCTCGTTATAAGGATAATTTTGTAATAGACGCCACAGATACGTACTATTATGTAGTATATCTGTTTTTCATGAGAACCTAAAGCGCTGCAACCGGACAGCTTACGACAATGTAAGATAAACGTAAGCGGGTTGCATGGCACCGCCCCATCCGTATCGGTACAATAAAAGCATGGTAAGCAAGACCACACTTTACGGGAGGTAGATGTTCATGAGAAGCATGAATCGGGAGACAGAGCGCAGACGTTGGAATGTCCGTTGGCTGGCTGCGGCGAAAGCGGCCGCGTCCGTACTGCTGTTCGGCGCTCACGCCGAAGATGCCCGCCAATTGAGAGAAGGAGCGTAAACCGGCTTATGTTCACTGTAACCCCTCGCAATACAAGAAGAAGCAGTTCGCTTGTAGCACGTTGGCCCGCCATGGCGCCGCGCACCGTCAAGTGACTGCTTCTTTTCGCATTATACCCGTTCCCGAAGCTGCCATACGCGAATGCTCATATGGCACAGCACGCTGAACAGTCCGCAAATCAACACCGCATGCAGCATTCCCGCGAATAAATACCAATTCTCATCCGTGATCGCCAAGACGACGAGCGCCCCGCTTACAATCTGCCCCGCGCACAGCGCAATCGACCATATCCCGCACAGCTGGATCTCCCGATTGTTCTTATGATGATGGTAGGCGAAATGCGCCATCACCGCAACGACAACGAGCAGCAGCGCCGCGGCCACCCGGTGCATGAAAGCGATTGCGGTTCCTCCCGTCATCTCGGGAATCCACTCGCCATTGCAGAGCGGCCATCCCAGGCAGCCGCCGGATGACTCCGTATGCCGTACGAAGGCGCCCACGTATATCACGATATATGTATATAACCATGTGAACCAGACGCCGTAACGGAACGTATCGCTGATCCTCCCCGCATGCTGCACAATGCCCCGCTCATGCCTTCGCACCGCCAGACACAGCAGGAAGGATGAGGCGAACGCCAGCAGGGAGATTCCGAAATGCAGCGCCATGACGGGAGGGGACTGCGTAAATACGACGGCAAGCGCTCCCATAATCGCCTGAATCACTGTAAAAATGAGAGTCAAGAACGAATACATGACGGCGTCACGCTTATCTCGCATCTGCCGGAAAACAAATACAAATGATGCCAGGACAAGTATTCCCACAATTCCGGTCACGATGCGGTGCGAGTACTCAATCATCGATTCAATGGTATAGGCAGGCACGAATTTGCCGTTGCACAGCGGCCAATCGGTGCCGCAGCCCTGGCCCGAGCCGGTCTTCGTGACAAGGGCTCCGTTCAGCACGACGATGAACATGCCGATGCAGGTGGCGTAAGCCAGTAACTTCAATTTACGGTAGATGTTCGCATTCACTAGATTCACCTGACCCGTTAGTCTCATTTGAAATCAATCACGCTTTACCCTTTTGAACACGTATTATTAAAATAATTCTTACCTACAAAGCATGCCAATCGTCCCCATTATACAAGATTTCCTAATCGAATGGACGGCAAAATTGTGACAAATATTACACATCCCCATAAAACCGGGTCGATGCGCCTCCGGGCGCACGCATAAAAAATCCGCCCCATCCAAGGGCGGATTATGCGTTCTCGCGTGACTTACAACGCTTCAGCTACCGCAATGGCCCGATCTGCGAACTGTTCAATCTCCGGCCGCGTCTTGCGCAGCTTGTTGACGAAGCGAATCGTCTCCTTGCCGTTCTTGAAGGCGACGAAGCTAGGAATGCCCATGATATGATATTGCTGGGCCACATCGACCAACGCTTCCGCATCGACCTCGAAAAACACGGCCTTGCCCTCATATTGCGCCTCCACTTCCGGCATGAACGGATCAATAAAGTGGCAATCCGGGCACCAGGACGTTTTGAATACGGCGATCGTCGTCAACGGCTGGGCAATCAACTCATTAAAACGCTCCACTGTTTGTACTTTTTCCATCACGCTTCACTCCCAACTAGGTTGTTTTCAAGATAAACCAATTTGAAATGAAAAGTCAAACCGCAAATAGGTTCACAGGGGCGTCAATTTGGACATACTAGTAAAAAAATGAACGGAAAACAAAGGATTTCCGAGAAAGGAGAGCGCAACGAAGATGGAGTCCTCGTCCCCAACCCGCTGGCGGTACGCCTGGCGCTTGCTTCGGCATGCCGTCGACAGCGCCTGCGCCGCCATGCGCAACCTATGGACTAGCTTGCGCAGGCAGGCGAGAAGCATACGCTATCTGCGCGCGATGGAATGGAACCGGGCCGCGGCCAGACGTACCGAAGAGCGTCTATATCGGATCATCGCGGAGCAGAGCCGCCCGCATGCCGAAGAGGCCCGAGCTCATGAGCGCCAGAGCCTGACGTCCGAAGAATTGAAGCTTCTCGCTCATATTCGCCAGGCGGCAGCAGCCGGGAACCGGAACAATGTCGCCCGGGCCGCGGCCTATCTCCGGATCTACAATCAGCATCCGGAGCTCCACTGGGCGCTGCTGGCCCATACCGTCTCCCGCAACGGAGGCTGGAATATGACGGATCTGCAGGGGGAATGGCTGCCGCGTATCATGAGTCCGGCGCAGCGCCAGTGGTCGTTCCGCATGCTGGAGCGGAGCAATGCCCTGATTTTTCACGACGCCTTCCCGCAGCTGCTGTTATATGACGCCAGCCGGCGCGAAGGGCGCAGCCTGTTCCATCTGCTCCCGCACCTGGGCATATCGGCATTCATGGTTCCATTCTGGGACAGCTTCTGGGTCCAGCCGGACAGCCCGCTGCTGACGACGGCACTGATCATCAATGAACAGAACGTCATCGAAGGAAGCGTCGTCCAGAATGAACAGTTCCGCGAGCAGGTTATCGCGAAGTGGGATTTCCGCCTGCATGGCTGGATGCAGATGAATCAAGTCGTTATCCCGCTCGGAGTCCCGTCCGCGCAGGATCCGGCCGTCCCGCTCGTCGGACTGGCGCTGGAGAATTTCTCCGATCTGGACGAGCGGATTGCATTCGGACGCAAGCTGTACGCCCTGTTATTCCATGCGCCTGACATTCACGGCAGGGCGTTAACCTTCATGCGCGGCGTCCCGCACACCGGATCGCGCGCAGACTACTGGCCGCATGCCTTCACCACCCAGGCAGCGGCGCCGGATCATGCGAACCTGCCGGCGGCGCATCGGGCCTACAGTCCGCGCCTGGCCGATGCCTGGCCGGACGAGCCGCTGCCCCCGGTTGGGGCCGGCGATTGGTTCGCAGACGACCGGATGCTGAAGCATCTGCAGCCGATGCGCCCTCCTCTCCATGCGGATATGACGCTCTCGCATGATCGAATGTGGAAGGAGACGGCTTCGCTCGCCGGCTTTATTCATCCCGGCCGGCACCAGCATCCCTGAATTCCGCCGCCGTCCGCTTCAACTTAAAAAGGATCTTGCGCCGCCGCTTCGCGAGGCGGCCAAGATCCTTTACGAGTTCGAGCCGCGAGCCGCGGCTTCATTCGCCTGTCAAATCGAGAGCCCTCCGTTCACTTCAATGACGGCTCCGTTAATATAGTCCGCTGCGGCGGACGCTAGGAACAGATAGACCTGCGCGACATCTTCCGGCTGTCCGAGCCGGCGCAGGGGCACCTTGTTCCGCATGGCGTCGACTATGTTCTCCGGCATCTTCGCCACCATCTCCGTCGCGATAAAGCCGGGAGCGACCGCGTTTACGCAGATGCCTTTGTAGCCAAGCTCACGCGCCCATGTCTTCGTCATGCCGATGACGCCCGCTTTGGCGGCGGCATAGTTGGTCTGGCCGATATTCCCCTGCACGCCGACGATGGAGGCCGTGTTAATAATCTTGCCCCGTCCTTGAGCGGCCATATAAGGCGCGGCATGCCGGGTGCAGTGGAACACGCCGGTCAGATTTACATCGATGACATCGCGCCATTGCTCCGGCGACATTTTGAGCAGCATCGCGTCGCGGGTGATGCCGGCGTTGTTAATCAGCACCTCGATGGCGCCGAAGCGCTCCAGCGTCTTCGCCACAAGCTGCTCGACGCTGGCCGGATCCGCGACATTGCATGCCGCGAAGAGCGCGCGCTCCGCTGCGGACGGCCCCAGATCCTGGAGGAGACGCCTCCCCGCTTCTTCATTGAAATCGGCGATAACGACATTCGCCCCCGCATCCAGGAACAGCCGCACGGCCGCTTCGCCAATCCCGTTGGCTCCCCCGGTAATGATTGCCGTCTTGCCCTCAAGCTTCATGTTCCCCCTCCTGTCTGATTCCTTTCTTTTGCCTCCGGCGGCCCCTCAGGCGCTACCGTAAGGCGGTCCGCAGGTCGCCCTGGCCGCAGGTCCCGCCTCTCCTGCCTGCCCGGGAACCCCCGGCTCATGCTTCCGGCTGCACGGCGCTGTCTGCCGCCAGGAACGCCTCCACCGCTTGCAGGAGCTGCTCCGGATCATCGACCAGCGGAGAATGGCCGCAGTCCTTCAGCGGGACGAACCGGGCGATCGCTCCCAAGTCGGCCAGCGTCTCGGCGGCCATCGCTTCGCTGATGACCATGTCCCGATCTCCGCGCAGCACAAGCGCGGGAGCCGCAATCCGCCGTACCGCGCCGCTGCCGGCGGCCGCCTCATGGTCGAACACGCTGATGTTGAACGTATTGAGCGCATGATAGACGTCCATCAGGTTGCGCTGCGTCAGCATATCATCGAGATACGCTTCATAACGCCCTTCCTCCGGCCGGTTCTTGTCATAGATGACTGCTTCATACAGCCGCTTCAAAAATATGCGGTCGCCCCGTGCGATCGCCTCCGCGATCAAGCGATTGCGCTCCAGCCCCTCGATGCCCGCATAGTTCGCGATTCGTCTGCTCCGAACCGGCAGGCCGCTGCCGCCATCTTCATAGAATGGATATCCGCGGGTCGATACCGAAGCCAACAAGATCAGCTTCGTCACCGCCTCGGGACAATCCGCGGCCAGTTCCATCGCCACGCCTCCGCCCGTCGACCAGCCCATGACCGCGAACCGGTCCAGGCCAAGCTCCCGGGCGAACAGCTTCACGTCATCGGCAAAGTCGCGCAAAGCGCGGATCGGTTCATGATACGTCGAGATGCCGAAGCCCCGCAAATCGATGGCGTACAGCTTATAGCGGGGATCCAGCCGCTCCAACGCCACATCCCAATGGCAAGAAGAATTCATATTGCCGTGAATCAGCAGCAGGACCTCCTCTCCGCCCTCCCGTTCGCGGTAACCGAGTGTCTCCCCATTGGGAAGCCGAACCGATTTCAATACGGCCCTCGCCTTCATACGGATTCCCCCCATTTCAATGTGAGCGCCCCCCAGGCATAACCGATGCCCGCCGCGGCCAGCACCACGACGCTCCCCGGGCGAATCAGGCCTTGCTTCACGCCCAGCTCGATGCATATCATCGGATCGAATTGACCGATATGCCCGAATTCATCCAGATATACCGATCGCCGGGCCGGAATGCCAAGCGCCCGGAGCACCGCCTCATGGGCGGAGCGCTTCATGTGGAGCAGACCGAGACAATCGATTTCGTCTGGACGCCAGCCGCTGCCGCGGACGGAGCGTTCCACCACCTCGGCGAACCGTGCCATCGACACCGCGTCGAGCCGGCTTTTCATCCGGCCGGGATCAGGGACCCGGAACCGCGGCTCTCCTTGCGCGATCAGCTCGGCGGTCAACGGCTGCTTGGTCCCGCCCGCCTGAACAATGACATCCTCGGCGAACGATCCGTCCGTTATCACGGCCGTCTCCATCACTTCCGGGTACGCGGCCCCGGCGCCCCGGCGCAAAATCATCGCCCCGCCTCCGGCCCCGAGATTGGCCATGAAGCGGGTATCGGGATCGGACAGATCGATGAGATCCCCGTTGCGGTATCCCCCCGCCAGCAGCACGGTCGAAATGCGCGCATCTCCCTGCATCATCGCCTTCGCCGTCTTCACGGCCATCAACGCGGTGCAGCAGCGGGACGACAGATCAAAGCCCCAGGCGTTAACGGCGCCCAACTCGTCCTGCAGCTTCAGAGCGGCCGTCCATACCGGATATTCTTTATGCTCCTCGCCAATATAGATGACAAGATCGATCTCGACCGGATCGATCCCCGCCCGCGCCAGCGCTTGCCGTGCCGCCCGCACCCCCATCTCGCATGCGTGATCCTCCGGTCCGGGAACCGGTTTTTGCTTGATGCCAAGCTTCGTCTCGACGATCTCCTGCGGTATCCCGGACGCTCGCGCGATCTCCGCGCTCGTCATCCGCCCTTCCGGGATATAGATCCCCGTGGCCAGCAAGCGGATCGCGTTCTCCGCATCATATCCGTTACCGATCATATGGCATGTTCCCCCGTTTCATTCGCTGCTGCATGAACAGCACCGCCTCCTCCCAGGAAGCGACCGTCCGTTCTTCCTGGCCCTGCACATACGTGACCCGTATGCGCCAAGCGCCGCAGGAAGCTTCATCATACCGCGTCTGGCAGCGGAGGACGAAGGAGCCGACGGCCGTTCCGCCATCCGCCCGCTCCGGCTGGCGATCGCTATCCCTGCCGCCGTGCTCCATCATCCGGCTTCCTCCTTCCGCACAGACCGGGAAGCCGCCTTCCCCTCATCCCGTGTTCGGCCGCCTTCGCCCCTTCTTGACCAGTTGCGCAGCGTGCCAACGATTCCCGCCGGGAACAGCAGCACGACGATAATATACAGCAAGCCGAAAAAAATAATCCAGCGCTCGAATACCGGATGGAATTTGGCCAATTCCGATAATCCGTGATGCGCCCATTCAATGAGGGAAGCGCCGATGATGGCTCCGTACAAGGTCCCTACCCCGCCGATAATCGTCATGAGCAGCGCGCTCAGCGTCATATCCATCCCGAAGACGGTCGTATTGACGAAGCGCAATGTCAGCACATACAGCGACCCGCTCAGACTGGCCGCCATCCCGGCGACCACGGTGGCCATCACTTTGTAATGAATGATCGCGTAGCCCAGCGACTCGGCCCGCTGCTCATTTTCGCGAATGGCCAGCAGCACCCGGCCGGCCGGAGACTGCGTAAAGCGGCGCAGCAGCAGGAAGATGGCGGCCATCGCCGCGAGCGCGGTGAAGTACAGAACCGTCCGATCCTTCATCGCGGCCGGAATCGGAAAGGTGAAGCCGTCATTGCCGTTCGTCAGCGAGCGCCATTTCTCTGCCAGCACCAGCAGCAGCCCCGAGAAGGCGAGTGTCAGCATCGCGTAGAAGTGGCTTTTCAGCCGCAGCGAGAGCATCCCTACGATATAACTGAGCAGCGCGGACAGCAGCATGCCGGCCAGTACGGACAAAATAAGCGTTCCGGCGGAGGGGCCGAGCCGATCCAGCATAATCCCGCTCGCATAGGCCCCGATGCCGAAAAACATACAGTGGCCGAACGAGACGATTCCCGTATAGCCGAGCAAAATATCATAACTCATGGCAAAAATCGCGAAAATGCAGATCTGCGTCATGACGATGAGGAAGCTGCGCGAATCATTGACCGCGGGCAGCAAGGCCAGAGCGGCGACCATCGCCAGGAATCCGGCTGTTCCGATTCGGTTCGTTCTCATCCCGCTCCCCCCTTCGCCCCGAACAAGCCGGAAGGCTTGATGAGCAGCACGATGACCATCAGCAGCATATTGGCCGCCAGCGACAGCTCCGGCACGTAATAAGCCATGAAGGCGCCCGACAGGCCGACGAGCACCGCCGCCAGCGCGGAGCCCGGAATGCTTCCCATGCCGCCGATGACGACGACGATGAAGGCCAGGATGGCGAATTGCATGCCCATCTCGGCGAAGATGACGCCCGAATACGGCGCGAGGAGCGCTCCCCCAAGCGCCGCAAGACCGGCTCCCGCCATGAATACGAGCGTAAACACGCGCCGGATCGGAATGCCCAGCGCCTGCACCATCTCGGGATTCATCACCCCGGCTCGCACGATAAGGCCGATTTTCGTCCGCTTCAGCACGAACAGCAGCCCGGCAAAGACAAGCGCCCCGATGCCAATAATGAATAAGCGGTATTTAATGAAAATAATGCCGCCCATCTCCCAGCTCCCGTTCAGCAGCGGCGGAACGGCGGCCTTGAGCGGATTCGGGCCGAACCCGACCTTCAGGAGCTCGCTCAAGACGAGCATCGCGCCCAGCGTAATGAGTATCTGGCGGATCGGATGGCCGTACACGGGCCGGATGACGAGCCGCTCCATGGCCAGGCCGAGCAGCATGCCCATCAAGACGGCTCCGATGAGGGCGGCGGCGAACGAACCTGTCGCGGCGTACAGCCATACTCCGCCATACGCTCCCCAGGCGAACAATCCGCCATGCGCGAAGTTCAGCACGCCCATCAGCCCGAAGATCAGCGTAAGTCCGGATGCCAACAAGAAAATCAGCATTCCCGTCGCCAGCCCGTTCACAAGCAAATTGATAATGCCATTCAATATTCCTGTCCCCCCCGTTCGCGGGCCGGCTAGGCGATGCCCAAATATTTGCGCCTTGTCGCTTCGTCCCGCCGCAATTCCTCCATCGTGCCTGCGGCCGCGATGCGGCCTTCATCCATTAGGAAGTACCGGTCCCCGATGCGGCTCGCCATCATGAAGTTCTGTTCCACCAAGAGCACGGTCGTCTTCGCCTTCATCTGCTCGATGGCCTGCATCAGCTTCTCCACCATAATCGGAGCGAGTCCCTTGCTCGGTTCATCGATAAGCAAGAGCCGATTCTCATTCACATAGGCGCGGGAGATCGCCAGCATCTGCTTCTGCCCCCCGCTGAGCAGCCCGGATTTGCGGTCCCAGAAGGCGCGCAAATCCGGAAACAGCTCCAGCGCCCATTCGAGCCGCGCCTTCGTCTCGTCGTCATGGCGCCTCATCGCGATGCGCATCGTCTCCCCTACCGTCAGTTCGGGAAAAATCCCCTGATCCTCCGGAACATATCCGATGCCCTGACGCGCGATCCGATGCGTGGGCAGCGCTTCGATTCGCTCGCCCTGGAAGCGGATCTCGCCCCTGGATACCGGAGTCAGGCCCATGATCGATCGGAGGGCGGTCGTCTTGCCTGCGCCGTTCCTCCCCAGCAGCACCGTAATCTCGCCTGCCTTCGCCTCGAAGGTCACGCCCTGTAATATATGGAATTGCCCGATATGCGTCTCAATTCCTTGCACTTGCAGCAGCGTCATCATACAGCCCTCCCAAATAAGCCGCCTGCACCGTCTCGTTGCCCATAATCTCCTCCGGGCGTCCGTCTGCCAGGAGCCTGCCGCCGAACAGCACCGCGATCGTGTCGGACAGAGCGAGCACCATCTCCATCTTGTGCTCAATCAGCACGATCGTGCGCTTGCCTTCGTCCTTCATCCTGTGGATCACCTCCAGGATGGCGGGTACCTCTTCGATCGAGATTCCGGCCGTCGGCTCATCTAGCAGGAGCAATTCCGGCTGCAGCGCGAGCAGCATCGCCAGCTCCAGCTTGCGCTTCTCCCCATGCGCGAGATAGGAGGCCTGCGCCCCGGAACGGCTGCCGAGCAGCGCCATATCCAGCCAATGCTGCGCCTCCTCCTCGAAGCGCCGGAACGCTCTCTTCGATGCATGCCAATTCAGGCGGACGCCCTGCCGCGATTGAACGCTGAGCCGCACATTTTCGAGCACGGTCAGATTCGGAAATACATTCGTCATCTGGAAGGAGCGCCCCATTCCCAGGCGCGTGCGCCGGAACGGAGGCAGTCCCGTGATGTCCTGGCCGTTGAAGCGGATCGTCCCGGCCGTCGGGCGCAGCTGTCCGCTGAGCAGATTGAAGAGCGTCGTCTTGCCCGCGCCGTTCGGCCCGATAATGGACTTGAAGCGATAGCGCTCTATGTTCAGACTCACATCGCGGACCGCCGCATGGCCTCCGAAAGCGATCGTCAGCCCGTCCGTTGCCAATACAATATCGCCGGCGCGAGCGGATCCCGTCCCGTTCATGCTTCCACCTCCCGTTTACCGTTTGTTGCGTACCGGCGGAGCCGTCTCCTCCGGCGACAGCTCGCGAATCAGCACCGGCTCCGGATAATCGAGCCCGTCCCGCTTTTTCAATGTAACCGCATACAAGGTCTGCAAGGCCTGGTGATCTTCGGCCCGGAACGTCATCTTGCCCTTGGGGGACTCGAAGCTCATCCCTTCCATCGCCGCAATCAATTTCTCCGTGTCCGCCTCGCCCCCGGTTTTCTTCAGCGCTTCGACAATCGCGATCGCGGCCGACATTCCTCCCGGCGTGAACAGATCCGGCAGATCGCCATGGAACCGCTTCTGATGCTCTTCCACCAGCCATTGATTGACCTCATTGTCCGGCAGCGTGTAATAGTACACCGAGAATCCTTCCATTCCCTCCAGCTCGTGCATCGTCTTGAGCGCGGCGATATCCGGCGCGCCGGTCGATATTTTAATGCCCTGCTCCCGTACCTTCATATCCTGGAGCTGCTTCCAGGGCGTGTTCGCCCCGGCCCAGACAATGAACAAATAATCCGGCTTGGCGCTCACGATCTTCTGAATGTTCGCCGTGAAATCGGTCGCCGCGGCATCCGCATACTGCTCCTCCACAATCACCGCCCCCAGCTTCTCCGCCGCTTCGACGAATGCGGCGATGCCGTCCCGGCCGAACGCGCCATCGGGAGCGAACGTGGCGATCTTGACGCCCGGCTTCGCTATCGCCGCCGCGCCGGCCGCCACATCCTGCGAAGAATTGCGCGCCGTGCGGAACACATGCCGGTTCCAGAGCTCCCCGGTAATGCTGTCGGCAACCGCCGGCTCGACGACCATCACCTTCTCATACTCTTCCGCCAACGGAACCACGGCAAGCGTATCGCCCGAGCTGGAGGAGCCGACGAGAAAATCGACTTTATCGGTCTCGAGCAGCTTGGTCGCTTTCTTGACGGCCACATCGGGCTTCGTCTCCGTATCTTCGATGATGAACTCGATGCTGCGGCCGGCCACGGTTCTCGTTCCCCCGGTCGCGTAGTCAATGCCGAGCTCGAATCCGCGCGCGCTCTGCTTGCCGTATGATTCGAGAGCGCCCGTCATCGAGGCGAGCACGCCGATTCGAATCGGCGGCTGCCCGGATCCTTCCGCGCCTTCGGCCTGCCCTTGCTTCCCCTTGTCTTCCCCGGAAGCGCCGCCGTTCGCCGTCTGGCCGGAGGCGCCGCCATTGCCGGTTCCCGTGCCTCCGCTGCCGCAAGCGGAGGCGGCGAGCAGGATGAATGCAAGCAGACCGAGCATGAATATGCGCGGCCTGCGCCGAAATTGAGCATGATGATTGAACACGACAAAACCCCCTTACGATTCAAATTCCCGTTCATCATAAGAGGGTCAGGTTGCAAATCAGTTGCACTTCAATCCGGCCATCATTCCGTTACGGCCGCCATCAACTCCCGAATGCTCGCCATCGGCTCGATGCCAAGCTCATCCTGGAGCGCCGCCGCGCACTTCCGGTACCATTTGAGCGCCTGGTTCCGGTTGTTCATCCGGAGATGGCAGGCGATCAAGATGCGATAGGCTTCCTCCCAGCACCGATCCTTAGCCGTCATCGCCTCCGCCCACCGTACCGCCTTCTCGTAAGCCCCTGACGCGATATAAAGGCGGGACAGCCGTTCCGCTCCGCGCATGAACAGCACCTGCAGCCGCTCTCTTTCCTCGATGCACCAATCCTCATAACGCCGATCCGGCATATAGTCTCCATCGTATAAGCGCAGCCCCTCCTCCAGCCGGGATACGGCCTCTGCCGCATCCTCGGCTTCAAGCCCGCCCGCGATCTCCCGCTCGAAGCGATCGGCATCCAGCGCCCAGCCCGCAGCCGGATTGAGCTGGTAGGCCTGCCCCCGCCGCAAAATAAAATAAGGCGCGGATCGGGCGCGGCGATGAGGCTCCAGAGCCGTATTCAGGGCGTTGAGGGCCACCTTGAAGTCGCGGTTCGCCGCTTTCTCCTCCGCCTCAGGGAACAGCTCGCTAAGCAGTTCTTCCTTCGATGCCGGACGATGGCGTCGGGTCACAAGCAGTTGGAACAGCTCCTTCGCTTTCCCGCGCTGCCAATCTTTCTCCTCCAGCTCTACGTCGCCCAGGCGAACGCGGAACTCGCCCAGCGTATCAATATAGAGCGTATAGCCGGGATGATACGTCAGGCGGTCCATGCCGAGCTCCGAGAGCAGCGAAGCGGCATAGGCCCGGCACAGATCGAGCCGGACCGCTTCGATGAGCGGCGGAATAAGCTGCTGCGTGTCGCTTGGTCCGAACAACGTGCGCCGCGTGAACAGAAAAGAGTATCCTTCCTGTTCGGCCAGCGTCAAACAGCGTTCCATCGAGACCGCGAACCCGCTGTCCCGATCCAGCCGGTAGGCGATGAGCGCAAGCCACATTTCCGCCGTGGCGCAGCCGAACCGATCCCCGCAGGCGACGAACCGTTCCCCGCATTCGCGAAACACCTGCCCGGCTTCCTCGCAGCGGTCGGCATAGAACAGAGCCATGCCCATGCTCAAGCGGATCAGCGCAGTCAGCCAGCCATCGTTGGCGCTCTGCGTTCCGTCCCAGGCGGTCTGCCCGTACCGCAGCGCCGTCTCCGCCGAGCGCGCGCGGCCGTACAGCAGGCACAGCCCCATATACGGCTCCGCGCTGCCCCGCTTGACCTCCAGCCGCTCCATGATGGCCAATGCCTCCTGGTAGCAATCCGCGGCCACGCCGGCATCATAGGTGTCCATCAGCTGTGCGGCATGCCCCATCCGCATCCAGCCGCAGGCTTCCACGAAGGGGGCCTTCAAGCGGATGCCATGCATCATGCCTTCCTGCGCCGCCCGCTTGGCTGGAGCCGGCTCGCCGCGCATGCTGTCGATCATCGACAGCAGCAGGTCGATCTCCCGATGCGAGCGCGACAATGTCTTCGGATGATAGCTGAGGCCGTGATACGGCATTCCTTCCCCGCGCTCCAATTGCTCAGCCCGCAGCAGCTTCGCCCTCGCTTCGCGCAGACGCCCCGTCCGCAGGCACAGCCTCGCCTCCAGAATCCAATCCCGGCTGTCCCGATCGGCATGTATCGCGCGATTATACCAGATCTGCGCCTCCATCCCTCTGCCCGCGTTCAGCATATTTTCGGCCATCATCGCGTACAGCCGCGCCAACGGCTGCCTCCCTCCCGCAGGCCCGTGCCATTCCGGGCGATAAGCGGAGAAGGAAGCTTGAGCTTGCGGGCCGGGCCGATTCCCATCCGGATCGGATGGCCCCTGCCCTGCCGCCAGGCCGGCTTCCGCCTCGTCCGTTAACAGCGGGTAAAATCCGTACAGCGCTTCGGCCAGCGCAATGGCCCGTTCAAGCAAGGGCTCTGCCAGGCCTGGGCGAATCGTGTCCAGGTACAAGAGCGCCTGCCCTTCGAGAGCCAGCATCTGCACCATCCGGTTGCCTGCGCTGCCGGCTCCGTACTCGGCCAGACGATACTGCTCGGCGGAAGCCTCATATTGACATTGGTAACGGAAAATATCGCCCTGCAGCACAAGCAGGTAAGGATGCCGGTGCTTGATGCGCTCCGGCAGTCCGGCCAGCGCGGCGCAGACGAGCTCCAGACGTCCGTCCCGGATGAGCTCGCCGCCCCCGTCCTGCAGCAAGAGCGCCATCTCCTCCGGATCCCGCAGGGCGGCCGCCTGCGCAATCGCCAGGTCATAGCGCTTGCGGGCGGCAAATACATGCACCGCCTGCCTCAACAAAGACTCGCGCCGTTCCGGCTGCCTTCCAAGCTGTTCCGCCAGGAATTCGCGGAACAGCGTATGATAGCGGAATTGCCGTTCATCGACGGCCGACAGCATGCCGCTGCCGCACAGTTGCAGGAGCAACGCATGAGATCCGTGCCTTCCGGATACCGCATCGCACCACTCCCCGGTCAGCTCATCGAAAATGCTCGTCTCCAGCATGAAGGTGCGCATAGACGGCGGCTGCTTCTGGAACAGCTCCAAGGCCAAGTATTGGAACAAGTCCTCCATCGTTTCCCGGGGAGCCTCCAGCGCTTCCGCAACCGATCCGTTCGACGCAAGTAAGCGCTGCCAAATCAGCTGAACCGCGATGATCCACCCTTCCGTCTGCTCGAAGATCCGCCTGACTTCACTTGACGACAACGGATAATCATAGTAATCGCTGAACAGAACGTCAATTTCTTCTTCATTAAAAGCGAGGTCTTCTCTGGCGAGCTCAAGCAAATGGCCATGGAGACGCATCGAAGCCAGTCTGTCCCATTGCGGCCGCGAACGGGAGGAGATGACGATTCGCAGCTTCTCGGAATCGGGCAGATAGGCCAGCACATACTGCATCCACTGCTCGATGCTGTCCGTCGCTTCCACCAGGTGATAGTCGTCGATGATGAGCAGCGTCTGCCGTGGAAGCGATGTCACTTCATTTAAAAACAAATCCGCCAACGCATAAATATCCTCGCTGCCGCTCCGGCTTCCGCCCTTCATGTCCCCAAGCATGGTCTCCCCGAATCCGGGCACCGCTTGCCTGAGCGTATAGACGATATGAGATACAAATGGAATGAAGTCATTGTCTTGGGGAGATACACCGTACCATGCATAGACCGAAGCAGAGGATCGAAGAAATGCGGAGAGCGCTGTCGTCTTGCCGAACCCCGGGCCCGACGTCACCACCGTAAGGGGAAAGTCCGGGATACGGGACAACTGCTTCGCAATACGGGGACGGTGAAGCAGCTGCTTTTTCAAGGGAGGCGGCATCAGCTTCATTTTAAGCACGCGTCCTTCCTTCATAACGAACCTCTCTTTCCCATTTTCTCCTGTATATTGTAGCATATTTGCTTCGATTGCTAATCTGATTTCCGCAAAAAAGCGGCCGACTTGCGTCAACCGCCGAACCATTCCCTCATCCGCTTCTTATCTAATTTGCCTACCGCCGTTGTCGGCAGCTCACGAACGAACAGATACCGCTTCGGCACCTTGTATTTGCCGATGCGGGCCGAACAAAAAGCGGCAAGGCCGGCCTCCGTGACCGCAGCGCCATCTTCAACGGCGACAACCGCCGCCACGACCTCTCCCCATTTCTCGTCCGCAAGCCCGACGACCGCCGCCTCCTTGACGCCCGGGCAGCTCTCCAGCGTCTGCTCCACCTCGAGCGGGTATACGTTCTCTCCGCCGGTAATGATCATATCTTTTTTGCGCCCGACGATATAGTAATAACCGTCCTTGTCCCGCGAAGCCAGATCCCCCGTCATATACCATCCTTCCCGCCAAGCGGCGGAAGTGGCCTCCGCGTTATTCCAATAATGCGAGAACAGATGCCCGCCCCGGAGCGCGAGTTCTCCGAGCTGATCCGGTTCCGGCTGTGCGGCATCCCCCTGCAGCGGAATAAGCTTCGCCTCGCTGAACATCATCGGCAGGCCGACGGAGCCCGGCTTCTGCGCCGCAAGCGCCGGATCGATCACGAAGTTGTTCGGCCCGGACTCGGTCGCTCCGTAGCCTTCCTTGAACGGAAGCCCTTTCGCCTGAAAGGCTTGATAGACCGATAGCGGGCATGGCGCTCCGCCCGACAGGAACGACCGCATCGTCGGAAATTCGGCCTCCGCGAACGCGCTGGAGTGGACCAGCATATGGTACATCGTCGGCACCATGAGCGCAATGGTGCAGCGCTCTTCGTTCAAGAGCCGGACCATCTCCTCGCACTGAAACGATCGCACCAGGACCACCGTGCCCCCGGCCATCAGCACCGGCATCGTGAGCGCATTCAGCCCGCCCGTATGGAACATCGGAAGTACCGTCGGCGTCACGTCTCCGGCCGTCAATTGCCAGCTGACGACCGTGTTGACCGCATTCCAATACACGGAACCATGCGTCAGCACCACCCCCTTCGGCTTCCCGGTCGTGCCGCCGGTATAGATCATCATCCACGCATCGCCATGCGCCGGATGATGGCGCCGCACCGCCGGGCAGCCTGCGCTTGAGTCCAATGCGGCAACAGGCAGCAGGGCGCTGTCCGCCCGCGGAAGCCCCGTCGCCAGCCGTGCCATCTCCGGCTCAACGGCGTCATACATCATCAGCTTCGGTTCGCAGTCCAGCATCATCCCGTGAAGCTCGGCCACGGACAACCGCCAATTCAACGGCACCGCAATTGCCCCGATCATGCCGCAGCCGAGCACGGCTTCCAGCATCTCCGTCTGATTGTGCAGCAGGACGGCCACCCGGTCGCCAAGCCCGATCCCCGATGATTGCAGGGCCGCAGCCAGCCGCTCCGCGCGGCGATGCAGCGTCCGGTACGTAAGACGGATCTGTCTGTGCCAATCTACCGCGGCAATCCGATCCGGAGTATGCCGGCACCGATTATCGAACCATTGCAGCGCGCTGTCATGCATCGCCCGATCCCTCCGTTCCGGTTCAGCTCCGTTCGACAACAACAGCGACACCATGGCCCCCTCCTACGCATAGAGACGCTGCGCCATAGCGAATGTGCCTGCGCCGCATCTCATGAATCAAGGTGACCAGCACCCGCGCGCCGCTCGCGCCGATCGGATGGCCGAGCGCAATGGCCCCGCCGTTCACATTCACCCGTTCGGGATCAAGCCCCAACTCGTTCATTACGGCCAGCGTTTGCGCCGCGAACGCCTCATTGACTTCGAACAGGCCGATGTCCTGCAGCCGCAAGCCCGCCCTGCGGATAGCCTCCTTCAGAGCCGGAACCGGGCCAAGCCCCATCCACTCCGGCTCAAGCCCGACTGCGGCATACCCGCGGATTGCTGCGACCGGGGCGATGCCGTGCGTGTCGGCCGCCTTCCGGCCGCACAGGACGACAGCCGCCGCGCCATCATTGATGCCTGACGAATTGCCCGCCGTCACCGTGCCTTGCGCGCTGAAAGCCGGCCTCAGCCTGGCCAGCGCCTCCATCGTCAGCCCCGGACGGGGATGTTCATCCGCCGCGATCAGGCGCGCACCGCCCAGGCGGTCCGCAACGGATACCGCCACGATCTCCTCATGGAACCGTCCGTCCTCCATCGCCGCCTGCGCCCGCTGCTGGCTCCGCAGCGCGAAGGCATCCTGCTCCTCGCGCGTAAGTCCGTAGCGCTCGGCAAGGCGTTCCGCCGTCCACCCCATCGGCTGACGGATAATCGCGCACGTCAGCCCGTCATGCAGCGCCGAATCAACCAGTTCCCCGTGCCCGTACCGGTAGCCCTGTCGCGCCTTCTTCAGCATGTAAGGAGACTGAGACATATTTTCCATTCCGCCCGCCACGATCACGTCCGCATCTCCCGAACGGATGCACTGGGCTCCACCCATCACGGCCTGCAGGCCCGAGCCGCATACGAGATTCACGCTCGTCGCCGGAACCCGCACCGGAATGCCCGCCCGCAGCGATGCCTGCCTCGCCCCGTTCATCCCAATTCCGCCCTGCAGCACTTGCCCCATATATACGTGGTCTATTCGCTCGCCGGCCGCTCCCGCGCGCTGGCAAGCTTCCTTCATCACAACGGCTCCAAGCTCCGTGGCCGCCGTATCCTGGAAGCTGCCCTGCATCGTTCCAATCGGAGTGCGCACAGCACTCGCAATGAATACCTCGTTCACGTCGTCCACCTCTTGTTCAGTCTAGAGTCGCCTCCAGTTAACAGGAACAAGGTTGCAAACCGGTTGCAGCGGCACCCGGATGTAACGAATTTCGAACATCGCGGCAGCAAAAAGAGCGCCGGCCGTTATCGGCCCGGACGCTCTTTTGCGGACGACTGTCTTTAGTTTAGGACTTGAAGCGCGCGGACAACTGCTGCAGATCGTCAGCAATGGTTGCCAGATGATTCGCATACGATGCCATCTCCTGCATCGCGGCATTCTGCTGCTCGCTCGCCGCCGCTACGGTCTCCATTTCCACCAGGGTCACATTGGTCATCTCGCTTGCGGCATCGAACGACTCGATCATCTCGCTGTTGGAAGATGCAAGCTGGGCACCCAAATCAGCAACATGGCTCAATTGAATGTTCATCTCATCGATAGCCTGGAACATATCGGAGAATCTGTCCGTCACCGCTTGCGTCATCGCTTGCCCTTCGGCCACGGTCTCGACTCCATCCTGCATAGCGGCCCATACCGATTCGGAGCGCTCTCTCATTTGCTGCACGACGCCCGTAATCTTTCCGGCCGCTTCCTTCGTCTCCTCGGCCAGCTTGCGGACCTCGCTCGCGACGACGGCGAAGCCGCGGCCGTGTTCTCCGGCCCGGGCCGCCTCAATCGACGCGTTAAGCGCAAGCAGCTCCGTCTGTGCCGCCACCTCTTGAATAAAGATGACGATGCGGTGAATATCATGCGATTGCTCATTCAACCGTTCGGTCTCCGCCTTGGCTTGTTCCGTGTTCTTTGTAATGGCCTCCATCTGCTTCCGCACGTTTTCGAGCGCCTTCTCCCCATTCACGGCCCATTCGCTCATCTCATGCGCCGCATGGGAGGAATTTCCGACCAATTCGACGACGCGCTTGAGATGCGCCGAAGACTGATGCGCTTGGGATGTCGCGACATTCAAGCGCTCGTTCAACTGTGCCGACTGCGCCGACACTTGCTGGTAGGACGCAGATACTTCTTGCAGAGAACTGAGATTCTCCTCCGAATTCGCCGACAGCTCCTCGGCGGAAGCCGCGACCGATTCGGATACTTCGCGAATTTGCGTCATAATTTCGGCTAATGCCTGCGACATGGCATTGAAATTTTTCTCCAGACAACCGATTTCATCCGTCCGGCCGCTTGTCGGAATGCGGACCGTGAAATCCCCGGCCGCGATCCGCTCTGTCGATTGCTGTATCCGAACGACGGGGCGGATAATATTGCGGACAAATCTCCACAGAAATAATCCAATTAGCCCGATAAGCACAACGAGGAACACCGAAGCGATAATGACGATCTGATTCGCTTGCTGATTGATTTCGCCAAGGCTAAGAACCGAGACGATGTTGATGCCGAATTTGTTCCGCTTATCGAAGCTGATGAACTCATTCCGCCCGTCCGCGCTGGACAGGAACACTCCATATTCGTCTGCCAACAGCTCTTTATATTGCTCCTTGTCCACTTGCGTCCCTTGCTCATATTCCGGGTGGAATAAGATTCGATTATCATTGTCGATGAGACTGATATAACCGCTGTCTCCGACTTTGAATTGACTGACCGATTGCTTAATGTTATCGATCGAGACATCGATTCCCGCGACACCGGCTCCGTTCGGCAGCGAGTGCGAGAACGTCATAATCAGTTTTCCCGTAATGATATCCTTATAAGGCTTCGAGACAATGACCTCGCTCGGGCGCTGCAAGGCCAACTGATACCATTCGCGTTGGGTGGCATCATCAACGCTGAGCTTGCTGCCGTTGCTGTCGAGATACTTGTCTCCCAGCACCACATAGGCATTTAAAATCGTGTTGACGTCTCCTGCAAGCTCCGTCACCCGATGCTTGATTCGCTCGATGTCCTGCGGGTACTCGTTAATCGAATTGGCCAGGCTGCCAATCATATGAGCATTCGTCTCGTACGATTGATTCAGCAGCCGCGAGATCGACTTCGTCGCTTCATTGACCTCGTCATACATCATATTCTTGGTGTTGTTCGATGCCGTAATTGTCAAGACGACAATAAGAATAATCGTTGGAACGATGATAAAGCAGGTGAGCAGCAGAATCATCTTTTTTTGCATGGAATGCCGGATCGACTGCGCCCAGTTTTTACCGTATTTCACTGTAAAATCTCCTCTTTGTCCGTTTTAAATTCAACTCTGTACGTATATCGGACATTTTCGCTATACTTTTTTATACTTTTCAGAAAAAAAGTCAAAAGGTAATTAAAGGTAATCAAATGAACCGCTCCTCCCCTTGAACCCTTTATGGAGTCTCCCATCTGGTCAGGGTAACCCTTCCCCATCGGCCTTATCGGCAATATCCCTTCTGGTCAGGTTCACCTTCCCCAACGCCCATATCGGCACTATCTCAGCTCGTCAGCCGCCAATTTTTATAAAGCATGATTCCTTGCAAGCGGTTCCTTCCGTTTTAAGTCAAGTGGCAGCTTCACGACAAGTCCTGACCTTGGGGGAAATGGCAAACGCGATAAGGCCGTCTTAGACTGACAAAAAAAATGGCCTGGCCCCTCTCATGCGAGAGGGACCGGGCCATGACCCGTTCTAAGCCAGTGTGATCATACGAGAACGAAAACGTGGCTATCTTCGCGCGCGTCCGCGTGCCGCTCCGCCCTGCAGGCGCATTAATGGGCGCAGCGCCTTCTGAACGAACCGCGGATAGCTTCCGAGCTCATCCTGGCGCACGACGCGGAACGCGACGAGGCCTACGACGAACAACGCTACAACGACCAATGCCACGATTCCGGCGGTGAGCATATAGACAAGCTTGGCCGGCAAAATGACGACCAGCTGCTCTCCCAATTTCTCGACGCCGAAGCCGATGCCGCCGGCCAGCACGCTCGTCAACAGGAATCCCGTCCAACGGTTGCCAAGCACGTCGAACGGTACCACCTTCTTCATCACCCGCAGGTTAAGCCATGTAATGATGAGGAAGCTGATCATCGTCCCTGCGATAATGCCATAGATACCGAAGTAATTTGCGAGCAGGAAGCTCGACAAGAGCTTGATCAGAATGCCGAGCGTGACGCTGATCATGGCAATATATGGCTTGCCCAATCCAATAAGAATCGAGCTCGATGTCATCATCGTAATCTGAAATATCGTTCCGATCGTCAGCATCGCAATAATTTCCGATCCGTCCAGCGAGCTGAACAGAAAGCCATTGACTGAGAATGCGCCTACGGAGAGAGCAAGCACGATCGGCATGCCGCTCAGTACGGAAATTCGCATCGCGAGCGAGGTCTGCCGCTTCAGATGGTTCATGTCCTTCTTGGCATAGGCCGCGGAGATAACCGGGATAAGCGAGGTGCTGAGGGCAATCGCCAAAATCGGAGGAATCCCGGCGATCGACTGGGCCCGCTGTCCGAGTATCGCGTACAGATGAGCCGCCTGGGCTTGTCCCACATCCGGAGACAACAACGGAATCGTAATCGACGTATCAATGAAGTTCACGGCCGGAACAGCCAGCGACGACAGGACAATTGGCACTGACATGGCGAATATCGACTTGAAAATATCGCCCAGCGGCACCTTCTTGGCTCCGGATCGCCGGGCGCGGATGCCGGCTTCCCGATCCGCCTGCCGCAGCTTGCGCAAATAATGGATCATGACGGCGAACGCCCCGATGCTTCCCAACACGCCGCCGAACGAAGCAGCGGCAGCCGTCCACTCCTGGGACGCACCCGATTGCAAGAGGATAAAAGCCAATCCAATCGCCGTGACGACGCGCAAAATCTGCTCCACGATCTGGGACATGCCGCTGGCCTGCATCATATTGCGGCCCTGCGTATATCCCCGCATCATGGCGATGACCGGGAACAGGAGCAAGGCAGGCGCGAGCGCCCGGATCGCCAGCGCGGCTTCCGGAAGCTGAATCATATTGGCATACAGCGGCGCGAACAGTAACAGCAATATCGTGACGATCAGGCCGGAGCCGAGACCGAACAAAAGTGCCGCATAATAGACGCGCTCCGCTTCCCGAACCCGGTTCAGCGCGTAGCGCTCCGATACCATTTTGCTCAATGTGCTGGGGATGCCTGCCGTCGCGACGGCCAGAATCAGCAAATAGACCGTCTGCGAGGCGGCGAAGGAGGCATTGCCCACCGATCCAAGCATATGCTCGAGCGGCACGCGCTGGACCAGGCCGAGGACGCGCGCCACCAGCGTGGCGGCGGCAATGATGATCGTTCCTTTGATAAATGATTCCTTTGCCAAACGTTTCCCTTCTTTCTGTATGCCGTCTTCACCGGATGAGGCTGCTATCCGCCGCTTTCAATTAGAACATGAACACCCATATGAAGAACAGGACGATCATCACGATCTGAAGAACAATTTTTACGGCAATGCTGGAGAACAGCCCGACGACGGCCCCCCAGGACGATTTCAGGGCCTTTTCCGCATCGGCTCCCGTAAAAATCTCGCCAAGAAAAGCGCCGAGGAACGGTCCAAGGACAAGACCGAACGCCGGAATGACAAAAGGGCCGATAATAATGCCGATCGTGCTGCCGACTACCGAAGCTTTCGAACCGCCATAGCGCTTGACCCCCCAGGCGTTAACGACATAGTCCGCGACGAACAGGATGGCCACAATCAATGTCTGTATCGACCAGAACCAGAACCCAAAAGACCCGAACCCAAAAAACAGCCCGTACACGAAGAATGCGGCATAAATGGCGAGCGCCCCCGGCAAAATGGGGTAAATCGCGCCAGCCATCCCCACCGCGAATAATACGAGCACACATAACCAGCCTAAGAAGGTCATAGACAAGGGCCTCCTCGTTCAGACTTACTTCAACACATACTCCCATATGGCTTGGGCAATGCCGTCCTCATTATTGGTTCGCACGACGGCATCCGCCGCCCGCTTCACATCATCCTGGGCATTCCCCATCGCAATCCCAAGGCCCGACGCCTGTATGGCGGCCAGATCATTCAGACTGTCGCCGATGGAGACGGTCTGCGACATCGTGCAGCCGATCAGATCGCATACCGTCCGCAGACCGGATGCTTTATGAATACCGGATGGATTGATTTCGATATTATCAGGCGAGGAATTCGACAGCTCGAGACCGCCTATGAGGCGCAGCTCCTTCCAGAGCGAGCCAAGCACATCCTTGTCCTCATTGAAATAACCGAACTTCAGCCAATCCTCGCTGTCGATATCGGCATTCCAATTTTCCCGATTATATTGCCGCTTCGTGGAATAAGCCCAGAACCAGGTGTCGTGCGACTCCGACAAGGCCACCAGACGCTTCACCGCCTCGCGATCCATCAAATGGCGGATATAAATCTGATACGGCTTCTTCCAGACTTCGCTGCCGTTCACAGTGACCATTGGGGAATCAAGACCCAATTCCTCTGCGTATGGCACCGCATTTTCGAACGCGCGTCCGGTAGACAGGATGACCGTGATGCCCGCTTCGCGCGCGTCCCGTATCGCCTCTGCGGTCTTTTTGCTGATGCGGTGATCGTCAGTCAGCAGCGTGCCGTCCATATCAAGAGCTAACAATCGATAGTTATTCATGTTCGTATCCACTCCTCAAAAAAACACGCCAAAACACATAACGCCATTGTACCATAACACAGCATCAGCAACAAAGACTTCCTGCCTAGATCTTCAGCGTTCTCGCTCAGGCGGACAATCCGATGACGGCGCCCAGGAACAGGAGGGTCATAATGAACCGCTTAAACGCCGAGTTGCATTTCGACTGCTTTGGCTTCATCGCTCCCAACACTCCTTTATTCGCACATATCCAAGCTGACGTTCTTTCCTGATCGCCCAATTATTTAATAGAGCCAACTCTATTGGATAGGGGAAACTTTTAGGTTGCAAAAAAGCAAGGGCGTTGAGATATCGTATGCGGACCACCCCTGCCAGGTGACTCGCATCACGGATTATCCCGCACGCCCTCGGTCTTGCTGTTATGGCTATGCAGCATCTCCATGCTGATTTCCTCTATGCCTCGGTGATGGCAGCGAGCTGTTCCCCGATGCAATCGGCATAGATTCGATGTCCCCATGCCGTTGGATGGGTACCGTCGTCCTCCCCGCTATTGTCCTTCGTGCGCAGCAAATCAGCCAGCCTCGTGCCGGAATGCAGCTCGCGGTCCCAGCGCTCCGCGATATCCGCAAGCCGCGTATCCGTTGTCATCGCCGCCTGCCGCACCGCCTCGCTATATCCGTCGAGCCAGGCCTGCGCCCCGGAGGGCGATTCGTACCAAGCCTGGGGATGCCTCCGATAATAATAGGAGGCATCCGATCCCTCGATGATGGAATGAACCGTGCACAGAACCGGAACGCAGCGGTTCGACTTCAGCGCCCGCACGATGCGTGCCAGATTGCTTCGGAATTCTTCCACGGGAACCGTCGGGCGGTTCGGCCCAATGGCGACGTGATCATTCATTCCAAATAATACGGTGCATACATCGGGATGCCGGTCCAGCACATCCTCCTGTATGCGCCGCAGCCCTTGGGCGCTCGTATTGCCGGGCACGCCCGCGTTCACGATGTCCATGCGGTAGCGCTGGCTCAAGAGGTACAGGAACGTATCCTCCGGCCGCAAAAAGACACCTGCCGTAATACTGTCTCCCAATCCGATAAGCCTCATGATGCCCCCCTCCTTCTCAGAGCGGAGCGCTCGCTCAGGCACGACTTCGCATGCCTTCCTCCTTCATCGAACGCAACCGCGTCTTCGCTTTCCTTTCCGCCGTTATTCCTCGTCGTCCCGTCTCACGGAGCTGTCAGCCAGCTCCTTTGCCTTCTTCTTCGGCTTGCCTGTCAAGCCATATACCTCGTCATAGGCATCGAAGATAGCCCGCCCGATCGGAGCGGCTCCGTAAGCGCCGAAGCCTCCCTCCGGAACGACGACCGCTACGGCGAGCTTCGGCTTATCTTGCGGCGCATAAGCGATGAACACCGCATTGTCGAGCATTTCGCCGTTCACCCCTTGCTGCTGCGAGGTTCCGGTCTTCCGGTAATAAGGATACGGGAAGCCGTCGAAGCCATGCGCCGTCACTTTGGACATGCCTTCTTCGACGATGCGCCAGTATTCATCTTCAATGTTCGTCCGGTTCAGGACTTCACGGCCGAAGGTCCGAATCACCTGTCCGTTCCCATCGGTAATCTTGCTGACGAGCTGCGGCTTAATCCGTTCGCCGCGGTTCGCCAGCGTCGCGGCGTATTGGGCCAACTGAAGCGTCGTATATTTGCCCATCTGCCCGAAGGACGCTCCGGCAAGCGCGGACTGGGCGCTGTTCTGTTCCGCGTCAATGAGATAATCCTTCCTTCCCGGCTGCTCAAGCGGCAGGCCGCTCCCCGTCAGCACGCCGAGACCGAACGCCTCCATATACTCATCCCAGATCGTCAGGCCGTTCCTGCCATTGACCGACGGGAGACTATAGAGCCGCTTGCCGACCATATCGATCATGAAGGAGTTCGACGACACCTGCAAAGCTCTCGCTGCTCTGATGGGGCCGAAGGACGCATTGCCCGAGTTCCAGATCCGCCGGACGGACCCGGCGCGTCCGATCTCCGCATATCCGTAGTCGGGATAGGTCTCGCCCGGGGAGAACAGCTTCTCCTGCAGGCCGATCAAGACGGTCAACGGCTTCATCGTCGAGCCGAGATAGACGACCGAGCCGGGATGCTTCATGCGCTCGTTATTGTCCTCGTAAGGAGCCGGCACGTCCCGAATCGCTCCGTTCAACAAATAATATTGATGCTTTTTATAATTCTCGGGACTGATCGAGCCGTTCTTCCATACATTCGGGTTATAATCCGGCATGCTTGCGATGGCTACGACATGGCCCGTCTCGACTTCCATCGCGACCGCGAACCCGGTGCGGGCGTTCGGCGCACGCTCCGAGCGGTTGGTCGAATTGCGGATTTTCTCCAATGTCCGCATAATCGCTTCCTCGGCCGCTTTTTGAATATCCCGGTGGATCGTCAGGTGAATGTCGTTGCCGCGCTGCGGCTTCGTCACTTCCATCGGCCCGATGACGCGGTTGGCCACATTGACAGGGAACTTCTTGACCCCGTTCAGCCCCCGCAGCTCTTCCTGATACATCCGTTCGATGCCGTCGAAGCCGACATCCTCATAATCGAGATACAGCTTCTCCTGCGGCAGCTTGTTCCGGTTGTCGAACATGTCCTGATAGAAGCCCGGTTCCGCGCGCACGCCCTTGAATTTCTTCAGATAGCCCACCGTCTGCACCGCCATCGGATTGTAATTGCGCACGCTGTCCTCCACAATATCGATGCCCGGGAACTCCGGCTTATGCTCCAGAAAATAAGCGACCTCCTGCCGGGTCAAGCCGGTCTTGATAATGCGGGGCGTATACGAATAATTCACCCGGGAAGACAAGTCCATCAGCACATGGTAGATGCGGTTGGCCGTCAACGGCTTCTCCTCCGGTTCGCCGTACTGGCGGAACGCCTCGGCCAGACGCTTCGCCAGCGCATAAGCCTCTGCCCGGTTCTCCTGCTGGGCCTCCGTCAGCTTGCCGCTGGACGGATCGCCATAATTTTTCTCGATATTGAAGTATAACGACTGCGTCGATGTGGAATAAGCGATCGGCTGGCCGGAAGCGTCAAATATCGTTCCCCGCAGCGGCGCAATCGGCGCCGCCTTATAGCTGAGCTCGTATTCCTGCTTCTTGAGGCCCGGGCCTTCCACGAACTGCAGAATCGCCAGCCGCACAATAAGCACGCTGAAAACGGCGAACGTCATAAAAAAGAAAATATTCAAGCGGAATGAAAATTTGCGGCGGTTCGCCAGTTCACGCTTATCCGGATCATCATGGGGATGAATCACTGGTCGCGTCATCCTTTCTGCCCATGAATTTGACTTTGATACATTATTTTACCACATCCTTATCGCTTGATGCCAAAGCTCCCGAACCGAAGAAAAAACAAAAAAAGACGCTGACCGTTCGCAGCGGCGCCCCCAAGGTTTCCCAAGAAGGCCTGCCGCTTACGCGAACGCATCAGCGTCCTCGCATCCTGCGTAATTATGCGATTATTCCGTACCTTGCCCGGCGGACGCATCCGCCTGCTCATCCTTCAGCTCATCCGGCTTCTTCTTCGGCGTGCCGTCCAAGCCGTACGCCTCGTCATACGCGTCGAACATGGCCCGCGCAATCGGCGCCGCACCGTACGACCCGAAGCCGCCCTCCGGCACGACGACGGCAACGGCCAGCTTCGGCTTCTCTGCCGGCGCATATGCAATGAACACCGCGTTGTCGACCCGCCCTCCGGAGACATCCATCTGGGACGTACCCGTCTTGCGGTAGAACGAGTAAGGGAAGCCGTCGAAGCCGTGAACTCTAACCTTCAGCATGCCGTCCTCGACGACATTCCAGTAGGCATCGTCGATCTTCGTCTTGTTCAGCTCCTCCCGGCCGAATGTCTTCACGACTTGGCCGTTGCCGTCGGTAATCTTGCTCACGAGCTGCGGCTTGATGCGGGTGCCGCGGTTCGCCAGCGTGGCGGCGTATTGGGCAAGCTGCAAGGTCGTATATTTCCCCTGCTGTCCGAAGGAAGCGTAGACCAGCGCGGATTGCGCGTTATTGCGCTCGGCCTCGAGCAAGTAATCCTTGGCTCCCGCCTGCTCGCGCGGCAGGCCGCTTCCCGTCAGCACGCCGAGCCCGAAGGCGTCCATATACTCATCCCATACCTTCAGCCCGTTGCGCCCGTTGACCGCCGGCATGGAATAGAGCCGCTTCCCGATCATATCGACCATGAAGGCGTTGGAGGACACTTCCAATGCGCGTGAAGCTCCGATGCGTCCGTAGCCGACATTGCCCGAGTTCCACACCTTGGTCTCGAAGCCGGCCCGTCCGAACTGGGCGTATCCGCCGTCGTAATAGGTCTCGCCTAGAGCGAACAGCTTCTCCTGGAGGCCGATCAGCACCGACAACGGCTTCATCGTCGATCCGAGGTAGACGACGGATCCCGGATGCTTCATCCGCTCTTTGTCGTCCTCATAGGGCGCCGGGACATCGCGGATCGCTCCGTTCATCAGATAGTATTGGTATTGGTCATAATCCTCCGGAGTGATCGACCCGTTCCGCCATACGTTCGGATTGTAATCCGGCATGCTCGCCATCGCGACGATATTCCCGGTATCGACCTCCATCGCGACCGCATAGCCGGTTCGCGCGTACGGCGCCCGCTCCGAGCGGTTCGAAGAGTTCCTGATCCGCTCCAGCGTCTGCATAATCGCATCCTCGGTCGCCTTCTGCACATGGCGATGAATCGTCAGATGGATATCGTTGCCGCGCTGCGGCTTCGTCAGCTCCATCGGCCCGATGATGCGGTTGGCCACATTGACGGGGAACTTCTTCACCCCGTTCAATCCCCGCAGCTCTTCCTGGTACATCAGCTCAATGCCGTCGAAGCCGACGTCCTCGTAATCAAGGTATTGCTTCTCGGACGGCGTCGAAGCCCGATTATTATAAATATCGTTGTAATACCCCGGATTGTCGCGCACGCCCTTGAACTTTTTCAAATATCCGACCGTCTGCACCGCCATCGGTTCGTAGTGTCGCACACTGTCCTCCACGATATCGATGCCGGGGAACTCCGGCTTGTGCTCCAGGAAGTAGGCCACTTCCTTCCGGGTCAGGCCGGTCTTGATAATGCGCGGCGTATACGTAAAATTGACGCGTGCCGACAGATCCATCAGATCATTGTAAATGACGTCGGCCGTCAGCGGCTTGTCTTCGGGATCGCCATACTTCTCGAAGACATCGGCCAACCGCTTAGCCAGACGCATCGCCTCTTCCCGGTTCTTCTTCTGGACGTCGGTCAATTCAGCCTTCTTCGGATCCCCGTAATTTTTCTCAATATTGAAATATAAGGACTGGGTCGAGGTCGAATAGGCGACCTGCGTTCCGGACGCATCGTAGATCGAGCCCCGGAGCGGCGGAATCGGCGTCTCCTTGTAACCGAGCTGGGCTTCCTTCTCCTTCAGGCTCGGGCCTTCCACGAACTGCAATATCGCTAACCGCACGATAAGTACGGAGAATACCGCAAATGTAACAAAAAAGAATATATTCAACCGATGCGAAAAATTACGCCGGTTGAGAACTTCACGCTTTTCCGGATCATGATGAGGATGAGTCACTGCTCTAACAACCTTTCTCCCGCTGTAACTTGCTTCCCAACCATTTTAGCATAGATAGGAATTCTCCTTCAAAGGCCTAAATAGTGGATTAGCCAGCAGCGATCTTGTCCGGGACATGCGTCTTGGCGAAATCCGGCGGGTTGAACCAATCCCCCGAGCTCGCCCAGGTGGCATCCAGCGGAACCCAGCGTTCCTCTTCCGAGAGCCAGACCTCGTTCCAGGCATGGGGGCCATACCCGCCTTGGCCGTTATAGCCGAGACCGGTGACGACCTTCACCTTCAGAGCGGACGCCCGGGCCATGACCGCATACAGGCGGGCGTAGTCGATGCAGACGCCCTGCTTGGTCGCGAACGTGTCCTGCGGCGTCTGTTCCTTCCAGATTCGCTTCGTCTCATACTGCTTCGCCTTGTCCCAATCATACTGAACGCGGCTTCCGACCCAGTCGTACAGCTTGCGTGCCTTCTCTTCATCCGAGCGAGCGCCGGCCGTAATGTCCGCGGCAGCCTGTTCAATGTCGTCCGGGATATGGGAATCGACGACTTCATATTTGCGCTGCATGAGCTTCGACAGCTCTTCGGCGACCTGGGAAGTGAATACCGGCCACTGCGACGAGATGAAATCCCCGGCGACCGGTTCAATCAGTTCCTCGGCCGCTAGCCGGTACGCTTCCGAATCGCGGATAATCGCGCTCGCTTTCGTATCCGGCTGCCATGTGACATAAGCGAACAGCACGAGGATGACGAGCAGCGCCCGCGCCATGCCGATGATGCCGCCCAGCACCGCGCCGGCGATCCAATTCCCGACCGTCTTCAACGGTCCGGCCTCCGCCGCTCCTCGCGAAGGATCGCCAAGCTCCCTGCCGGCCGCCGGCACCAGGGCGCCCAACGCCCACCCGGCTATCCATCGGATCACCATATATATCAACGCGAACAGCACGGCAAAGCGAAGCAGCGGGAAGTCGCGGATTCCGGTCAGCAGCGTATAGCCGATTTGCTCCCACCACGCCAGTTCCCGCGCCGGAATCGCGATGCTCCATTCAGCCATCCGGCGCTGCACAAGCGGGGAGAGCGCCATCGCTGTCCAATAAGAAGCCAGCGCGGAGACGACGACGGCCGCGGTATCCAGCACAAATGACAAAAGGTGACGAGCGGAGCCGGAAGCCCCTCTCCTCACCCCTAGCAGCACCGGGAAGAGCACGATGACGCCGAGCAAGATCGTCACCACATTCCCGTCTGTCAGCACCTGCGCGCTCATTGCTTCTGCTTCGCCTTGTCGATGAATTGGCGCAGCGTGTCGTTCATATCCCATTCGCCGAGCGGCACGCCGCTGAACGACACATTGACCTTGCCGCCGTCCGCCTTCCCTGTCAGCACGAGACTCGGCGTCTTGACGGTGTACGTGCCGTCCTTCTCGGCCGTATACGTCGCTTTTTTCGCTTCATCGAGCATCGCTTGGGTCGCCTGCTCCTTCAGCTTCTGGACCGTTTCATCCTTCACGTTCGTGACCACCTGATTGATATTCTCCCATGTGATGCCGCTGTACACGGCGACCGCGGCGATAATGACCAACACAAGCGCCCATTTCACCATCGTCTTGACGAAGCTCACAATAACGAATAAGACGATAAGCGCGATAAGGAAAATGAGCCAGTTCTGCTTAATAAATTCAAACCACATATCCATCTGATTCACCTGATAACCACCCTTTCCACCACGTATTATAGCATCATTCCCATTATTTGTGGCAAACAGCCCGCCTTGAGCGGCCTTATCCGCATCTTGGGGTACTAAGTTCGTCCCTTCCAACGTACAAGTATAGCATAGCGATTTGGAGGTGACTGAACTTTGCGCTCAGTGCTGTGGCTCTATTTGTTCTTGTTCGTTGCTTTCTTTGATTTGCACGCGCAATACCCGATTCTAACCCCGTTTGCCATCTCAATAGGTGCGGCGCCCTCCTTCATCGGTCTGATGATGGGGATGTACTCGTTCACCCATCTGCCGGGCAACCTGCTGGCCGGTTACGGAATCGACCGATTCGGTAGCCGGATTTTTATTGTGTTCAGTCTGATCGGCGCCGGGGTAATCATGATTTTGCAGGCCCATGTCGTCAACCCATGGGAGCTGCTCGTGCTTCGCTCGATCAGCGGGTTCGTGCTCGCCTTCCTGTCACCGGCCTGCTTGTCCCTCCTCGCACGCATGGCCCGGGATCATGTGCATCAAGGGAAGCTGATGGCAGGCAACGGCCTCATTCATACGCTCGCCTCGGTCGTCTCCCCGGCCGCCGGCGCTTATCTCGTCGCCAAGATCGGCTTCGGCATGGCCTTCCAGGCGCTCGGCATTATGCTGCTCATCGTCGGCGCGCTGGCCTGGTTCTTCATTCGGGATATCAGCCATGACGCCGTTTCTTTGACGCCGCAGGCGGAGAGCCTTCCTTCAGAGCCGCTCAAGCAGCCGGAAGACGTGCCGGTCCCATGGCGCTTTTATTTTATGCCGCTTGCCATCTCGCTGTCCCAGGGCATCCTGTTCTTCGAGCTTCCTCTGATGGCGGACGCGCTCGAATCGATTATGCGTGCCGGCATCCTGTTCTCGGCCGTCAGCTTGGGCGCATTATTCACGTTGAGCCTGCTGTTCCTGAACCATTATCAACCGTATACGAGGACGTGGACGGGCGCATTCGCCTTGGCGCTGCTCTTTTTCGGACTGGCTATCCATTGGCCGGTGCCGCTGCTGGCGACGCTGTTCCTTATCGGAATGACCAAAGGAATCATTTTGCCGGCGATGTCCTCCCATTTGATTTTATTAAGCGGAGGGACCCGTTTTGGGCGGATATTTTCCATCCTGGCAATCTCTTCTT
This sequence comes from Paenibacillus dendritiformis, assembly GCF_021654795.1. NCBI lineage: Bacteria > Bacillati > Bacillota > Bacilli > Caryophanales > Paenibacillaceae > Paenibacillus > Paenibacillus dendritiformis. Next base: position 1,243,286 of record NZ_AP025344.1, on the reverse strand, counting down.
CTATCGGTTCCTTCCTTGGCCCAATGATCGCGGGCCAGATTCGAGATACGATATCGCCCTATTTTATCGCCTTCGTCGTGTTGATGATTGCCGTTACGCTGCTGCCGGCGAAGCAAGCTTTTCTGCCGCCTTCTCTCCTTCCCGCAACGCGAACGACGACCCGCGTATAAGGATGCGTCTTGCGCCATCCGCCCATTCAGGCGGATCTGGGTATTTGCACATGCCCCGCGGCAGGCGCGGACATAAGATACATTGTAACAAATGACCCATCGGGAAAGCGAGGTGAAACGAGATGAGCCACGGTTACAACCCTTGCGGACCTGGTCCTGCGGCTGTGGCCCCGGCAGCGAAGCCCGCTCCTGTATATCCCGGATGCCGGACATCGACCGGCACCATCCTCGTCCTTTACATCTTGCTCGTCATTATTTTACGGGCGCCATTTTGCTAGCAGTCATTTCTGTTACGCTCTCTCCTCATGCGGCTTGCCAATCCCGGCAAGCCTCTTTGTTGTCGGAGCGAAGATCCCCTTGCAGGCGGTTCGCTTAAGTATGGTACACTATCCGTAGAGAAACATGGCGATAATGGCTACAGCAGGGGGTGGCACTTTTGGAGGTTATCATCATTGTGGAAGGGAAGAACGACCGGAGCCGGCTGCGGCGGCTGCTGAGCGACGAAGTGGGCATCTTGTGCACGTTCGGCACCTTGAATACGCTCCGCACCGAGCAGCTGCGCAAGGAGGCGCAGGACAAGGACGTCTACTTGTTCATGGACAACGACGCATCAGGCAAGCGGATACGCGGCATATTGCGGGACGCGTTCCCGGACGCCGAACATATTTATACCCGCCGCGGGTACGCCGGGGTCGAAGGCACGCCGGATGAGTACTTGATTCAGCAGCTCGAAAAGGCGGGGCTGGACGAATATATTATATATCCGGATCCAGCCCCGCCTCTGTGAGCTTCCTATATATCATTAATCTTTGACGAGACGCTCTACATCCTTGGCGATATTTTCAGGGGAAGCCGTCTCGAGATCATTCGCATTATAATACTTGCGAATATTGCCGTCCCGATCGACCAAGGTGATGACGTTCAGATGCGTGAAATTGCCATCCTCGTCCTTGAAGACGCTTGATCCGAACTCCGGCATCATCTTCGCCACATCCTCTTCCTTGCCCCTCAGAAAATACCAGCCGCTATAGTCGGCATTGTACTTCTCCGACCATTTCTTAATCTCCTCCAATGTATCGCGTTCCGGATCGAAGGAAATCGATACGATGCTCGCCTCGGTGCCGAACATCCCCTTGTCCTGAAGCAGCTTCTGCACTTCGGACAAACGGTATGTCGTCGGCGGGCAGACATCCGGGCAGTTCGTGAAGTAGAAATAGAACAAACGGACCTTGCCGTTCGTATCCGCCAGCGTCACTGTGCTGCCGTCCACATTTTGCATGCTGAAGTCCGGCGCCTTTTTGTCGGTCATCGGAATCTCCGGTTCCCGCGGCCAATACAGAATGGCCACCACAATCGCGAAAACCGCCACCAGTGCGCCAAGGAAAATTTGAAAAGAATACTTCTTCGCCCAAGACATGCTCCGTTCCTCCCCCTAGCTTCCCATGCTATAACCTGCAGAAATGCGTTCTTACGCTTTCCCCATCGTGTCCAGAACCATGACCAGCATATTCAGCATCAGGACGTTAATGGACCAAATGAAGTTCTTCTTCGCCCAGGCGTCGGTGTCCTTCGCGCGGAAGCCCGCGATGCAGATGAACAGCCAGATCGCATTGATGACGGTGCCGAGGATGCCATAAATCATGCCGGTATAGCCGTACGAATAGAACAACCACGATACCGGCAGAAGCAATACGACATACGGAATCATCTGCCATTTCGTGCGGGTAATGCCCTTAACGACAGGCAGAAGCGGATAGCCTGCTGCGCGGTATTCTTCCACTCGGCGAATGCCGAGCGCCCAGAAATGCGGCGGCTGCCAGAGGAACAGCAGCGCGAACAGCAAGGCCGCCCCCATATCAAGCTGGCCCGTGACGGCAACATAGCCGATGACGGGAGGCATCGCGCCGGAGATGCCGCCTACGGATGTGCTCCAGGTGGACGTGCGCTTGAGCCATAACGTGTATATGACAACATAGAAGAACATGCCTGCGATGCCTACGATTCCGGATAATATGTTGACGAGGCCGAACAGTACCGCCAGCCCGGCTGCGCCAAGGATGATGGCATAGCTCAGCACGGTGTTCGGCTTCAATCGTCCTTCCGGCAGCGCGCGCTTCTTCGTCCGCTCCATCTTCATATCGAAATCCCGATCGAAATAATTATTGAATACGCATGAGGATGCGAGGACCAGCGTCGTCCCGGCCACCATCCACAGCAGCGTAAGCCAAGGAATATCCCATTTGGCCGCTACCCAAAAGCCGGCAAACGCCGCCATCAGGTTCGAGCGGATAATGCCCGGCTTCGTTAATTGAATAAACTCTTTCCATAATCCGACCCGTATCGGTCCCGGCGTCAATGTAACGGAATCGGAAGGCCCCCGATAAGTCATTTGTTTATCCACGCGACCCGTTCCTCCTTGTTGTGTTCAGAGAAAAGCAGAATCTTTTTCTTTCTGCTGTAATTTTTATCATAGCAAATCTATCCGAACAATGACAACGTTTCGAGGAATCGTTCATCAATTTGACACCGACTGCAGCCGCTTATTCCCCCGGTACGATCGGAGAGCGCCGGAACTCCCAAATATGGAGTTTGTCTGCGCCCCCGGCAATGCATGCGGTGACCGCATCCCAGCCGTCCGCCCCCTCTTTTCTGATCTTTTTCAGGGAGGCATAGTCATCCGCGGCCGTTCCGAGCCACTGCTCGACAAATACATTCGGCTGGTCGGTTCCTTCATACAGCACAACGTCCGGCCGATCCTTCAGCAAGCGCCGAATCGCGGCCAAGTATCTATCTCGCGCCTCGGGCAGGACGCGGTATTCCACAAATATAATTCGATCCATCTTCGTCATCTTCTTCCTCATCCTTTCCTATTGGGAAAACGGCTCTGCGAGCTTAGGCATTCACCTGATGATTTCAAGCGGGAAGTTTTTGCCTCCCCGTCATATTTTGGTACAAATCTGCTCACAATACAAGCGAGGTGATCGAAGTGGACACAAGCACTCATGTCGTCATGGGAATAGGTCTGGCGGGATTGTCGCAGTGCGACCCGGTCGTCGCTTCCGAGCCGGCTACCGCGGCAGCCGTGTTTTTGGGGGTGATGCTTGGATCGCAAGCACCGGACGCGGATACCCTTTTCAAGTGGAAAAGCAATATTTTATACATTCAGCAGCATCGGGGCATCTCCCATTCCCCGCCCATGGCGGTCGTCTGGTCCGTGCTCATTGCTGCGCTGGCGACCGGCATCATGCCAGGAGCCTCCTTCCGGCACGTGCTGGCCTGGACGGCGCTGTCCGTCGTCATCCATATCGTCGCCGATCTGTTCAACCCTTATGGAACGTTGGCGGGATGGCCGTTCGTGAACCGATGGATCTGCTGGAATACCATCGCTCTGTTCGACCCGATTATCTTCTCGACGCATCTGGCCGCGATTGCCTTGTGGGTCACCGGACTGGTCTCTCCCCGCATCGTCTTCCCGATTCTGTACGGCATGCTCGTTCTGTACTACTGGTGGCGCTTCCGGGCTCATCGCCAAGTCGCGCGCAAGCTGCCGGATCGGGACCCTGAACGCGAGGAAGGGGAATCGTATACGGTCATGCCTACCGTAGCTCTCTCCCGCTGGAATGTCGTGAAGCGAAGAAGGGATGGCGCCTTCCGGGTCGGACACTGGAAGCGGGGAACGGTGACCTGGACCGATACGGCCCGCTGCAGCGACCATCCGCTCGTCGAAGCTTCCCGGTCTCATCCTGCCGTGCAGGCGCTGCTGGACACCTCCCGCTTCGTATGCGCCACCCTTGAGCCGACCCGCTACGGCTACGCCGTCCGCTGGGCTGACGTCCGATACCGCCACCGGAATCAGTTTCCGCTCGTGGCGCTCGTTATGATGAATCGAGAAGGCGATGTTCTCGATTATTTCGTCGGCTGGCTGAATAAGCCGGGCAGCTTCAAGAGGTATGGTCTGGAATGGGAGCGAGGCTGAAGGGGACGAATCCTAGGATCCGCCCCCTGTCTTCGATCCTTTCGGCTCGTTCCACAGTTGCAGGTCGTTGAAAAGCTCCTGCAATTCGTTGATGGATCGGTCGCTGAGACTGTAGAGTGTATGGGACTGGTCCGCATTCATAAATGCGCCATATTGTTCATCTTTCGACAACCATACATAGTAGTTGGTATTATTGTAATGAATGCGGAAATGGGGCTGAGCCACCTTCGCTACGCCCTCGATCGGGCGGGCCGACGATATGGCCTCATCGATCGTCCGAAGATGACTGGGCTCCGTCAAGACGACAAGGAGGCGGTCCTCCTCGCCCGCTTTCAACGGCATGGATTGGACATTGTAAATTTCGACTTCTTCCGGCCCGGGGCTGGCAAGGCTCGCCAGCGTGGACCACGACCGGCCGGATGTTTCATATATGTACCAAAATACGGAGCAGCCTATAATAAGTGCGCCCAAGACCCATATGCTCAGCCGTTTCACTGCACTCATCGTTAGTCTTAACCGCATGCACTATCCCCTTTTTGAGTAAATGTTCATGATTATGAATCTAATTGTTAGACGACAAAATAGCGGAAAAGTTGTGTTTCCGCTCCATTTTGTCGATATATAAAAGGCTACTCCGCGCGCAGGAGTAGCCATGATCAGTGCATCAATTAACGGTTGCCGCCGGACAGGGATTGCTCGGCGATTTGAACCAGGCGCTTCGTCATGAAGCCCCCGATGGAACCGGTGTCACGGGTCGTGTAATTTCCGTAGTACCCGTCTTGCGGAATTGGAATTCCCAATTCCTGTGCAATTTCATATTTCATTTGTTGCAGGGCTGCAGTGGCTTGAGGAACGACCAAGTTATTCGTGCGGGATTGATTATTAGCCATGAGTAACGCTCCTTTCACGGTGGTTCTTGTTGTCGCAAGCTTGCAACCCTATTTTGTCCGATCTACGAAATGTTATACTTCATTCTGAAGCCATTTTTCTTTGAAAAGGAGCGGTAAGCGTGAGTAAAGGATTGGCATTATGGTTTGCGGTTTCTTCCATCGCGCTGTTGACGGCGACAGCCATTACGATCAGCCATAACATATGGGTCAGTATTCTCTTCGCCGTACTGGCGGTGTTCAATATCGGCTTCGGCTTTATCGTCAAGGCCCGGCAGCGCCGCAAGTCGGCCTGAACGCGCAGCAGGGCAGGAGCCCGGCAGGCACGCGATGATGCGCTGCACGGGGGCTCCTGCCCTGCTGTCATGCCACGGATAAGGCTTAGACGACAAATCCCATCCGGCGCTTCACTTCGTCCAACTGCTTCTGGGCGGCTTCCTTGGCTTTCTCGGCGCCGCGGCGAAGCGCCTCCAGATGCTCGCCGTTCCGGCGCACCTCTTCATACCGGTTCTGAAGCGGCTCCAGCAGCGCGACGACGCGCTCGCCCAATTCCTTCTTGAAGGCGCCGTACATTTGACCTTCGTACTGGGCCTCAATCTCGGCGACAGACTGGCCGGAAGCGTATGAATAGATGCTGAGCAGATTGCTGATCTCGGGCTTGTTCACCGGCTCATACTTGACGAGCGCTTCGGAGTCCGTTTTGGCCCGGCTGATTTTTTTGCGGATGACATTCGGCGGATCCAGCAGGGAAATATAACTTCCCGGATTCGGATTGCTTTTGCTCATCTTTTTGGACGCATCATCCAGCGACATGATTCTCGCCCCGACCTCCGGGATATACGGCTCCGGCATCGTGAAAAATTCGCCGAAGCGATGATTGAAGCGGTTCGCGATGTCGCGCGTCAGTTCCAAGTGCTGCTTCTGATCATCTCCGACCGGAACCAGGTCGGCATTGTAGAGCAAAATGTCGGCGGCCATCAGTGCCGGATATACGAACAAGCCGGTGCCAACCGATTCTTTGCCTGCGGACTTATCCTTGAACTGGGTCATCCGCTCCAGCTCTCCCATGTAGGTGAGCGTCGTCAGCAGCCATCCCAGCTCGGCATGCTGGGGCACCTGCGATTGGAGGAAGATGGCCGATTTGTCCGGATCAATCCCTGCCGCCAAATAAATGGCCGCCACCGCCTCGGTCTGCTCCCGCAGCGCCTCCGGATCTTGCGGTACCGTAATGGCGTGCAGATCGACGACCATGAAGAAGCACTCATGCTCGTGCTGCAATTTTACGAAATTTTGAATTGCCCCGATGTAGTTGCCCATCGTCAGCTGTCCGCTGGGCTGAATGCCGGATAATACCCGTGCCATTGGTCACTCACACTCCTTGTCATTTCCCTTCATTGTGTGGAATAAAGCAATCCTTGCGGTAACGCAAAAAAGGCCTTCCATCCCGGAAAGGGACGAAAGACCGTGGTGCCACCCTTATTCGTTCGCGCACGTCCTCACCGATGATGCCGGGAGCCTGCCGTGGCCTAGCCCGTCATGCAAGGGGCCGTCAGCGAACCTTTCTTCCTTTAACGCAGGACATACGGCAAAGCCTACTTCCCGATTCGGCTCCGCACTCCAAGGTCCATTCAGTCATCGCGGGAAGCACCGGTTCTCACCAGCCACCGGTTCTCTGAAGCCCGCCGCGAAGCTTACTTGTCCTTATCATCGCTTTGTTCCGGCCGGATGACAGCCATCCGGGTCGAATTAGCCATTAGGATATCGGATATCTGCCCGCTTGTCAATGGGTGCCGTTCATGATATGACTTTGCCCGGTTGATTTGTTATCATTAGAACCATAACAATGGGAAGCTGTATGGGAAAAGGAGCAATGAACATGGTTCAAGTGAACAAAGGGCAATGGAACGGTTATGAGACCGTAATACTCGAAAATGACATCTTGGCGGCTACGCTGCTTCCTGGGCTTGGCTGCAACGTCATCCGGCTGTGGGACAAGAAGTCGCAGCGGGAGATATTGCGCACGCCTGCCGAGAGCGACCTGGATTATTATATGACGAAGCCTTACCATTTCGGCATTCCGATGCTGATGCCTCCGGGACGCATCCGCCGCGGTTCGTTCACATATGACGGCGTACGCTACCAATTCGATCAGAATACGGCGAACGACAATCATATCCACGGGCTGCACCGGCTTCAGTCATGGACGGTGACCCGATCCGCTGCCGCGGGCGAAGCGGCCGAAGTGACCGCCCGATTCCGGACAGCCGACGATGAGAATTGGATGCGGCAATACCCGACTCCGCTGGAACTGGAGGTCTCCTTCCGCCTTGAGGGAGGCACATTGACCCAGGAGCTCACGGTCACCAATCAGGGAGAACAGTCGGCCCCGTTCGGGTTCGGCACCCATACCTGGTTCCTGATCGACGGCGAACCGAACCGCTGGACGCTCCAGGTTCCGGTAGCGGGAATATATGAACTGGACGAGGAATTGATTACGACAGGCAAGACGCTGCCGCTGGGCGAACATAAGGCCTTGCTCGAAGGCATGAATTTGCAAGGCGCCGACTTCGATACCGTTTTTAGCGCGGGCGAAGGCAAGCCGGAGGCGTGGTTGACCCGGGATGACGGTTACCGCATCCGCTATGCCGGCAGCCAGCCCCACTTCAAGCATTGGGTGCTCTATACCCGCGGCGCCGCCGACGAGATCGTTTGCGTCGAGCCGTATACATGGCTGACCGATGCGCCGAACCTGCCATTCGGCAGCGAGACGACGGGACTCATCGATCTGAAGCCGCAAGCCCCGGTCACCTTGACCCTGGATCTCGAGATTATCCATCCATAACCGCATGCCAGGCCGGTTCTTCGGTCTGGCATTATTTACATCCTCCTCTTCCCTCCCCGTCTGCATATTTCTACTCTCGTTCTCCATACTAACAATCACAGGGAGGTGAAACAGCATGCCGAATCAAGGTGGAAGCCGCTCCAACAATCTCGTAGTGCCTCAAGCGACTGCGGCTCTGCAGCAAATGAAGTTCGAGATCGCCCAAGAGCTGGGTATTCCGATTCCTCAAGACGGATACTATGGTAACTATACGACTCGCGATACAGGTTCTATCGGGGGCTTCATCACGAAGCGTCTCGTTCAAATGGCCGAGCAGCAACTGGCAGGCCGTACGACTCGATAAGCTCAACGGATTTCGAGCATCGTGTATACCATACTTACGTCAATTGCCTGATAAGACCACAGAAGCTCTCGCCGAGAGGCAGAGAGCTTCTTTTCCATAAGTATATTTAAGGCTTCCCCGATGTCGCGGATATCAGGAGACGCGTCTATATGTGCGCGCTTCATGCTTCTCTAACATATGTATCAAATTATAGTTCGATTCGAACCATGCGCTGATGTGCAAGGCATCCTGCTTCATGACGAAATCAAACACAATCTCTCCGTGCGTCCACTGCTTCTTGTGCTTCAGAACCTCCATCGCCGTCTGGCGGAATTCAGCGACGTGCCGTTTCATCATACCTTGCCGCAGCGGCTTGACGACCCCGTTCTGACTTTCAAGCGCATCATGCTTGACGCCGAATTTGCCAATGACATCGTTGCGAATGCATACAATGACCGTGCCTCCTGTCAGCCCGACAAGCTCCGATTCCAGCTTATCAAACACCATGCTCAATTGTCTGGCCAATGATATTTCATAAGAGCCCATGAAGAATCACACCTCCTTAAGAATATAGAACCATTTTCGCCCCGCCAAAAAATAGTTCTTTAGACATATTATATAGGAGATATTACCTTTATTCAACAGATAATCACAGCATTTTCCTTCTATCGGAACCCAGGCATACATCTGTAAAACTATGGCGGATTGCTAACAATTACATAGACCGTCCCTAGAGGCGATGCTATAATGTTGTTATATTATGGACGTATTGGGATGAAAGAAGGGGCGGTCATATGAATTGGTTCAATTCCTTGAATTTTAAGCAAAAGCTACTCTTTGGCTGTTATGGCATCGTCGGCTTGTTCGCTCTTACTACGATAGTCCTATTGACGACTCACGCCACGCTGATTCCCGGCCTGATCACCCTTGTCATCCTCGTTGGAATCAGTTATCCCATCATCAATATGCTGGAACGTTCGCTTAATGAACCGATCAAGGACATGTCGACTTCCGCTCTGCAGATTGCCAGAGGCGATTTCTCGCAGACCGTGCAAGTGACGAGCGATGACGCGCTTGGCGAACTGGGACATTCCTTCAACTCCATGCTGCTCAAGCTCCGCGAAATATTGCAGCAGACGACCGATATTACCCGCCATGTATCCGATTCCGGACGGGATATGTACCATAAGAACCAGAGCATGAAGATCGCCATGGAGCAGGTCGCCGCTTCCGCCAATGAATTGGCCGTCGGTTCCGCCGAGATCTCCGAGGACATCTCGCAAATGTCCGAATCTATCAAAGAAATCGAGCAGAAGGTAGAAGCCTATGCCCAGTCCACCCGCGAGATGAACAACCGCTCGGCCTCGACACTGGAGCTGGTGGCCAAGGGCCGACAGGCGGTGGAGAGCCAGTCTGCCGGCATGGAGCGCAATATCGAGGCGACAGACCAGGTCGCTGCCACGATCGAGCAGTTGGCCCGGCAAGCCGAAGGCATCTCCAAGATTACCCGGACCATTTCCGAGATTGCCGAGCAGACGAATCTGCTGTCGCTGAACGCTTCCATTGAGGCGGCCCGGGCCGGAGAGCACGGCCGCGGGTTCGCCGTCGTCGCGCAAGAAGTGCGTAATCTGGCGGAAGAGTCCTCCGCATCCACGAAGGAAGTCTTTTCCCTCGTCAAGGGCATCGAAGCGGGGATTAAGCAAGCCATTGCGAATATCCAGGCCAATGAAGCGGTCGTACAGAGCCAGACCGAGTTGATTCGGGAGACGGAACGGGTCTTCCACGAGATCGTCGAGTCCATTCAGTTCATTACGGAAGAGATCGCCGCCTTCGCGCAGGAGAGCGATCTTATGCTGGAGAGCGCGAAGACGATTACCGGTTCGATCGTGAACATTTCCGCGATTACGCAGCAGGCGGCAGCGGGCACCGAGCAGATGTCGGCGTCGATGAGCGAACAGATCGCTTCCGTTCAGGCTACCGTCGAGTCGACCGAGCAGCTGCAGCAGAAGGTGACTCAATTGCAGCGAACGATTCAAGTGTTCAAAATGTAAGTCTTGCGGGACTTCCCATAGATAGACACGCCTGAAGGCGGCCGAAGATTCGGCCGCCTGCTTCATTTTATTAGGATAATGTGAGTTCAAAAAGACCGGTTTTCAGCAGCGAGAAAGTTGCAAGAACTCGAAGCCTATGCTTCCGAAGCTAGTTTTGCTCCGCAAAACTTGTAAGGAGCAGCGCAGTGTAGGCGAGACTGCATGAGCAGCGGACTTTTTGAACGACCTCTAATAGGTTGCCGCCTCCGGAGATGCGGCTTGCTTCCGCTCAGCGCGCTCGCGGCGGAAGGCCCAGATGCCGAAGCCGATCATGCTTGCCGCCGCGCAGGCGAAGCCATACAGATACATCCCGGTCCCGCCGTATGCTTCCTGAAGCGCCCCGCCGCTCATTCCCCCTGCGAGGCCGGCCAGGCCGAGGAACACCATGCCGAGCAGAGCCTGGGCGGTCGCGGCCAGCTGCCGGGGAAGTAGCGAGGCCACGAATTCGATCGACAGCACCCACAATGCGGCATAGGTCACGGCCTGCCCTCCTTGCAGGGCGATGACGACCCAGGGATCCTTCACAACCGCGTACAGCAGCCATCGGATCGCATACAGCCCGCATACGATCGCGAATAACCGCAGCATTCGCTTCCGTGACACCCATCTCGCCATCACCGCGAAGCCAATGACCTCGGCCACCCCCGCGACCGACCAAGCCCAGGACATCTGGGCGGAGGTTGCCCCCAAGTCGCTCAGATGAAGGGACAGCAGCGCATCGTTCATCCGATGCGGCATCGCCACAATGAAGACGAGCAGCAGGAACACCAGCAAGGCAGGCACCGACAGCGCCTTGCGCAAGACCGTAAGATTGACCGCGGTCCCAGCCTCTTTCGCATCGGCCGGCGCCTCCCGCAGGAGCCCGATGCCGATAAGCAGACTGACCCATATCGGGGCATACATCCACATGAGCGAATCGACGCCGCCCCAGGCATCGAATACTTTTCCGAGGACGAGGCCGGTCACGGTAAACCCTACCGACCCCCACAGGCGGATGCTGCTGTAGGACTGGCCGGCGGCGGCGGCCGTCTTCACCGTCAAAGAATCGAGCAGGGACACGGCTGGCAGGAAGAAAATATAGAGCGCCAGCAGGCTGGCCGCCCCCGCCATTCTCCCCGAAGACAGGAAGAGGCAGGCGGCGGCCGTGCCTTGCGCGATCCAGCATGCGAACAGCAGCGGCCGGACCGCCTTCAGCCGATCGCTGAGCACGCCGGCCAATGGCTGCACGAACATCGCCAGAAATGGCCCCAGCATGAGAAGCGTCCCCGCTTCCCATGCGTGAAATCCCCGCTTGGTCAGCAAGAGGGGCAGATAGGGAATCAGCAGCGCATTCGTCGAATAGAACACGGCATGGAATCCCTTCAAAACTCGATTGGATGTCACGAATTATGTCGTTCCTTTCCCGGATACGCTTATTCTGTCATCTGCAAGAACAGCTCCACATCCTTGAGCGTTACATTGATGGCCGATTGCCAGAAATCCGGCTTCGTCAAATCGACGCCAAGATGCTTGCTGGCCAAGTCCTCCACGGTCATGACCGCCGTATCGCGCAGCAGAGCGTCATATTTTGCGGCGAACGATTCGCCTTCTTCCAGCGCGCGCGCATATAAGCCGGTGCTGAACAAGTACCCGAACGTATACGGGAAGTTGTAGAACGGTACATGCGTGAAATAGAAGTGCATTTTGGAAGCCCAGAAATGCGGATGCAGCGAACCGAGCGCACCGCAGTAGGCTTCTTGCTGCGCTTCCTCCATCAATGCGCAGATTTGCTCGCTCGACAGCAGTCCGGCCTTGCGCTTCTCGTAGAAGCGAGTCTCGAACAGGAAGCGCGCATGGATGTTCATATAGAAAGCAATCGACCGCTGAATCTTGTCTTCCAGCAGCCCCAGCTTCTCCTGATCATCCTTCGCCCCCTTCACGGCCGAATCCGCTACGATCATTTCGGCGAAGGTAGACGCCGTCTCCGCCACATTCATCGCATAGCGCTGAGCGAAGGCCGGCAATCCATCCATCACATGCTGATGGTAACCGTGCCCCAATTCATGCGCCAGCGTCGATACGTTGGACGGCGTGCCAGCGTAGGTCATGAAGATGCGCGTCTGCTTGCTGACCGGCAAGGAGGTGCAGAAGCCGCCCGGCCGCTTCCCGGGGCGGTCCTCCGCCTCAATCCAGCGGTTCTCGAACGCGCGCACCGCGAAGTCCGCCATCCGCGGGCTGAACTTGCGGAACTGCTCGACGATCGCCTCTGCGCCATCATCATAGCCGATGGTGGTCTGGCTTCCGCCGATCGGAGCGTCCACATCGCACCAGCTCAGTTTTTCTACGCCGAGAAGCTTCGCCTTCCGCTCCAAATATTCAACGAACTTCGGCTTATTGCGAACAATGGTATCCCACATCGCATCCAGGGTCGCTTGCGACATCCGGTTTTTGGCGAGCGGCTCCTTCAGGACATTGTCCCAGCCGCGGCGTTCATAGAGCTTCAAGCGGAAGCCGGCAATGTGATTCAGCGCGTCGGCGCAGAAATCGGCCTTGTCGCTCCATTCCTGCTCCCATAGCTTGAACATCTCCTCGCGCACCCGGCGATCCGGATGCGAGAGCTTGTTATGGGCCTGTCCTGCCGATAATTGCTGGGTGACGCCGTTCTCCTCATAATTGATGCGCACATGGGAGACGATGGTATTGTACATCTCCGCCCAGCCATGATACCCGTCCACCGCCAGATCTCCGGCGAGCGCTTCCAGTTCCGGCCCGAGCTTCTCCTTGGCGATAGCGCGGCGTTCGCTCAGATTGAAGGCGATCCCTTTCATCTCCGGCAGGGCCAAGAACCGGGACCACAGCTCATCCGGCATACCGCGGAGCAGCTCGTCGTACAATGCGTCGATGGCAACCAGCTGCGCCGACAGCGCCGACTTCCGTCCCGTCCATTGCACGGCCTTCTTGTCATGAAGGTTCTGGGCGGTCAAACAACTGATAAAGGCGCCCGCCTCCTGCATCCGGCGGTTCAGATCCTGCAGCCGGGCCGTCATATTCGCCAGCGCCGGGATGCTGTCCTCGCTAAGCGGAGACGATATCTCCTTCAGTTCCCGCTTCAGCAGAGCCAAATCCTGCTCGATCGCGGAAAATGATTGTTGAAGCGCTTCCGAATCGGACCCTCCCGGAAAGATCGATTCCAGATCCCATGTCGGATTTAACGGATGTTGCATAATCGCGGACACACCTTTCTCTTCTTGGAATAAAAAAATTGCGGCAATTTGAGTTTTGCATGTTGAGCGTGTATAACTAAACTATATCAAAAAATTGAGCAACCCGCATAGAAAGGATGGCGACTCGATGAGACCTTTGCCAATATCTGCGGATACCGCCGTCAAGCTGTCCCAGGCGCTGGGCGTTCCCATTGAACAGCTCATGCATATGCCGCAGCATATTCTGATGAAGAAGCTGGCCGAACTGGCGGCCGCCGAAGCGGAGAAGGAACCGGCCGAACCGGCGGCCGATTCCGATGAGGATCGTTCACGATGATTCCGTTCGAGAATACCGTGCCTTATGACATCATTATGGGAGATATGTACATTCCGGAATGCCCTTTTTGCCATGCGGATAATGTGCTTGTGTCGCTCAAGCCGAAGGAGCTGCCCGACATTCGCGACGGCAAAAAACGGCTGCTCATCATGCCCTGCTGCCATAACCGGATCGTCGTCCTTGATGCCGATCGCGACTACTTGCTGGCGGATCGGAAGATTCGCTAGCTTCCGGTTCTCCCTCCTCCGTCAGATTGGCGTCCTCTCCGGGTGTTCCTTCCCTTCCGCGGCTTCCTGCATCTCCTCGCGCATCTGCTGCCACTGTTCGCGCGCGGCCCGAATCATCGCGGCATCCATAATCCGCTTGTCCTGGATAATGCGAGTGAAGTATTTGCCCGCCTCATTATACTCGCCAAGCCGCCGGTGCAGTTCGCCAATCATATACATGAGCCGCGCATCGTTCTGATCCTGCCATTCATACTCATACACCGATATATAAGCCTCCAACGCGAAGCGCAAATAGCGCTGTTCCTCCGCCTCCATCCCGCGATAGCGGAACAGCCAGGCGATATGGTGCAGCAGGCCGGCCACGACGCGCTTGTGCTCGCCGATGATCTGCGCCGTCAGCAAGGCCAACTGGTACGTCTCCATGGCCTGATCCCACGTCCGTTCGCCTCCGTACTCTTTGCGCGTCCATTGGGAAGCGACACGCTCCCGGAACGCCTGGCGCTGGGCCGGACTCCAGTTCTTGATCGAGTTCTCGGTCGACGCGCAGCCGCAGTTCGGACATACCCGGACGACATAATAATCCGGATTCAGCCGGTCCTCTGCATAATGGGGACAAAAATCACTGTCGATCTGGGAAGGCTTTTTGAAGCGTGAACGTACACGCGAGATCTCGAATGATTCCGCGCAAAACGGGCATTCCATTCTGCTTATAAACAGCGGTTCTATCTCTGCCAAAATTCTCCTCTCCTTATGCGTTCTCTGTCTGGGATGCCGGCTCCGGGCCGGCAGGGCAACACGCTACGCTTGCCCTTCATCATCCGGCGTATTGACGAAGTGATGAGCCGGGCCGGACAGCCGGGTCATCACCATCTCCCGAAGCTCCGGCTCCAACCCGATCTCCGTCAGCGCTTCGCGCATGCAGCCGAGCCACGCCTCGGCACGGGCAGGCGTTACCGGGAACGGCAAATGCCGCGCCCGCATCATCGGGTGGCCGTAAGCATCGGAATATAACGAGGGCCCGCCGAAGAACTGCGACAAAAACATGAACTGCTTTTCCATCACCGGGTAAATATCTTCGGGAAACAAAGGCCCCAACAGCGGGTGAGCCTGGACTCTAGGATAAAAAGATTCCACGATGCGGCGAATCGCATCCGCCCCGCCAATCGCGTCATAAATCGTATTGTAGCGTTGCATTCGTTCCATTGCACAGCTCCTGTCTTACGGGGCCGGACGCAGCATGTCTCATGCGGCGCTGCAATTTCGGCCTCCGGTTAATTTGAGCGGTTGCTTGCTCCCCCCCACTTTATTACAAAAAGGGGGCCTTTTCAATGTGATGCTTCACGTTCCCGGGAAAAAACAAAAAAACGCTGAAACCTTCAGCGCTTGCGTAAAATGATTAACTTTCCCAGTCTTCTTCCGGTGGTCCCATCAACGACTCTCGAATGACATAGACGAAAGCGCAAACCAGGATGCCAGCGATAATGCTCATCCGTATCACCCCTAACGAACGCGTTCCATCTCTCTATACTTGTATTTTATCATAATTATTTTCAAAATAATACGAAAACATGCAAGCGTTTTCTTTACATTTTGATTACAGGAATATTGCGGAACGAAGGTACGGTGCGGCTTCACGCCTGTCATGATTGTCCCTTTCTTCTCATAAACTTGAAAGTATGGAGTGCTGATCGGCGTGACAGGAAAGGAGAGTGCTTTGTATGAACCGCAGGACAAGCCGCATCCTTCTCATGCTCCTCATCGCGGGAGGATTGAGCGCTTTTGCGGCCCTGATGGCCATTTATCCGTCTGCCGCCCTCCGTTCGGCGGTTCGCGGGCTATCGATATGGTGGGATGTCCTGTTTCCTTCCCTGCTCCCTTTTTTCATCATCTCTGAAGCGCTGCTCGGCTTCGGCATCGTGCATTTTATCGGTACGCTGCTCGATCCGGTCATGCGGCCGCTGTTCCGCGTGCCGGGCATCGGCGGCTTCGTCGTCGCCATGGGCTATGCGTCCGGCTATCCTGTCGGAGCGAAGCTGACAACGAGATTGCGGGCCGATCGGCTCATCACCCGCGAGGAGGGAGAGCGGCTCGTCGCCTTCACCTCCACCTCCGACCCGATATTTCTGATCGGCGCCGTATCCGTCGGCTTTTTCGGCAATGCCGGCCTCGCCCTCATCCTCGCGGTCGCCCATTATGGCGCCGGGTTCCTCATCGGCATCCTGATGCGCTATCATGCATCGGCATCGCCGATGACCCCTTCGCCAAGCGCCATTCGCGGGCTCCAGGGCCCCTTGTTCCGGCGCGCGTTCCGGTCGATGCATCAGGCGAGGCTGCAGGACGGACGCTCCCTCGGAACGCTGCTGCGGGATGCGGTCGGCTCCTCGCTTCGTCTCATGACCGTGGTCGGCGGGCTCGTCGTCTTTTTCTCCGTGTTAATGGAAATGCTCGACTGCATCGGCGCCATGAATATCATTGACCGCCTGCTGCAGTCCACTCTGGCTTGGTTTCATTTGGCGCCTTCGCTTGCGCCGGCTTTCTCCGGAGGCTTGTTCGAGGTCACCCTCGGCGCCAGAGGAGCCGGGGCAGCCGATACGGCCGGACTTCGCTCGCAAGTGGTTGCGGCAGCCTGGATCCTGTCCTGGGCAGGACTATCCGTTCACGCCCAGATCGCGAGCATCATGAACGAATGCGATATGCGGTACCTGCCTTTTCTGGCAGCTCGGGCGCTCCACAGTCTGTTGGCTGCGGCGGCGGCCTACTTCCTCTTCCCGCTGCTGTCGCCTTACGCCGCGGAAGCGGCCATCTGGATCCCCGCGCAGGTGTGGACCGAAGCCTGCACCCCTTGGGAGACCGCTTGGCATTCTTTGCGCGCCGGCTTATGGACGCTGCTGACGGTAAGCGGCCTGTTGTTCGCCGCCTCCCTCTTATGCATGGCCTGGAAGCGGATTCGGAGATAGCCGCTAGAGGGATTCTTGTCGAAAACACGATTGTAATCCGGCCGCGGAACGTATAAGATGGAGTTGATATGTTCCAACAAAACCGTTCGACAAAGGAGTCAACGCCTTGAAATATGCAGTATTGAACCGGGGAGACGAATTGTCCGTCTCTTTGACGGAGACGTTTCATCGTTTGGCTGAGGCGCGTGGACTGGCACGGGATGACGAAGAACCGGAGATCGTTCTGTCCATCGGCGGGGACGGCACGATGCTGCAAGCCTTTCACCGCTATATCAACCGGATCGACCATACCGCCTTCGTCGGGATTCATACAGGGCATCTTGGCTTTTATGCCGACTGGAAGCCGGATGAGATCGAACTGCTCGTCCACATGATGGCGGAGAACCGTTCCAAGGACCAGATCAACCCCCGGATCGTCCGCTACCCGCTCATTGAGCTTGAGCTTGACAGAGAGGATGCGGGGAAGAAGACCTATATTGCCTTGAATGAATTTACGCTCAAATGCACGGACACTACATTAGTAGCCCAGATTGACATCAATGATGAATTATTCGAAATGTTCCGCGGAGACGGAATCTGCGTATCGACGCCATCGGGGAGCACCGCCTACAACAAGAGTCTCGGCGGGGCTATGGTTCATCCTTCCATCCCGTCCATCCAACTGGCGGAGATCGCATCGATTAACAACCGGGTATACCGGACACTCGGCTCATCCTTGATTCTGCCGAAGCATCACCATTTCGATATCCGGCCCCGGCAAGGGCAGAACCTGCTGCTGACTATCGATCATATTAATATCCGCCTGTCTCATCTGCGCTCGATTCGCTGCCGGGTGGCGGATCAGCGGGTCACCTTCGTCCGCTATCGGCCGTTCCCCTTCTGGAAGCGCGTCCGTGAAGCCTTCCTCGGATACGATGAGAACGGCTGCTACCCAGTGAATTAGATTATCGGTATATACAACAACACCTCCCTTATCGCATGATAGCGATAAGGGAGGTGTTCGTGTTCATAGCCGCGATCAGGAACGGTTATCCTTCGGAGGCCGCGCCTCCTTCGCAGATACCTTTGCCATATCCGATCGCTTGGAATCATTGGAATGATGGCCCCGGTTCTTGTGGCGATGGCGCGGACGCGGCTTGCGCTCCTGCATCGCCGGCTTCGCCTGAGGCTCGGCATCGGATTCCGGGGTCGGGACTCTCGGCTGAAGCGAGATGCCTTGCTTCGCCGCGGCATCCTCCCTATTGTCCGGTGCGGCCCCCTGCGTCTCCTCCTCATCCCCGTTATCCTGGGATTGGCGGTGGCGCGGATCTTTGCTGCTCAACTTCTCCACGATGAAATAAGCGCATCCGAAATTGCAGTATTCGTTAATATAATCAACAATGCCGGAGGAAGTCGTGTCCTTCGTCGACTTCGGATGGTTATCCCGGAAGAAGCCTTTCAGCCGCAGCTGATTGTATCCCCAGTCGCCTACGATATAATCATACCGTTCCAGCACTTCGCTGTACCGGTCGCGGAATGCCTCCGGATTCCACGCGTTCTTATGCTCCTGAATCACTTCATATGTCTGGCCGCTAATATGGAACATGCCTGTTATTCCTCCTTCCCGCCACCCCGGATTGCATCAGAGCCACAGCCCGCTTCGGCAATGATCTTGTCAGCTGCCGGTCGCTTGCGACGTGGACATGGCCTGATGAGCCGACTTCACTTGTTCATGCGCATGGTACGAGCTGCGAACGAGCGGTCCCGATTCGACATGGCTGAAGCCGCGCTTCATCCCTTCCTGCTTCAGCTCGGCGAATTGATCCGGATGATAGTATTTGGCGACATCCAAATGCTTCGGCGACGGCTGCAAATATTGTCCCAACGTCAAAATATCGCAATCTGCCGCCCGCAAGTCATCCATGGCCTGCAAAATTTCGTCCCATTCCTCGCCAACGCCAAGCATAATGCTCGACTTTGTCGGAATCCCCGGCTGCATTTCCTTCGCCCGCCGCAGCAGCTCCAGGGAACGGGAATATTTCGCCTTGGCCCGAACCCGGTCGGACATCCGCTCCACCGTCTCGATATTATGATTCAAAATGTCCGGCTTCGCGTCCATCACGACACGCAGCGCGTCCCAATTGCCCATAAAATCAGGAATAAGCACTTCTACGCTGCAAAATGGCATGCGCCGTCGAATCGCCCGAATCGTCTCCGCGAAGATGGAGGCGCCTCCGTCGTTCAGATCATCCCTCGCCACGGAAGTAACGACGCAATGGCGCAAGCCCATGCGCTCGGCCGCTTCCGCGACACGTTCCGGCTCCTGCAGATCCAGCTCGGTCGGCATGCCGGTATTTACCGCACAGAAGCGGCAAGCACGTGTACAGATATCACCCAAAATCATAAACGTCGCCGTACGGTTGGCCCAGCACTCGTAAATGTTAGGACAGCGCGCTTCCTCGCATACGGTATGAAGCGTTTTTGAGCGCATCATATCTTTGATTTCGGAATAATTTTCTCCTGTGGTCAGTTTGATGCGTATCCAGTCTGGTTTCTGCTCTTTTGTTTTCATCGAGTCATTACCTTCTTTCTCCGTTCGCTTTACTTGACCTCAATTTAGTATTATACCATGAACCCTCCAAATTCCATACCTGCATGTCCCAGGTTCGGATAAAAAGCCCGTTCGTGCACATTCTAACATTACATCTGCATTTCGGACAGGCATAAGGAGGGAAAGTGCGAATGAAGCAAGCTGCCATATTATGGGCCGGCTTGGCGCTATGGGCCGCCATCTGCCCGCCGTTGGACGCTTGGCCGGACGCCAACAAGGATGAACGCCATTCGATCGCATCTTCAGCGGCCGAACCGGCCCCGGCGCTGAACCAAGACAAGGTGAATATATGGAGAGAACGGCGGGATTTATACGAGAAGATGGGCACCTTGACCGGCATTCCCTGGTACCGGCTGGCGGCAATCGATCAATATGAACGTACATTGACGACAGCCAAGCCGAAGCAGCGCAAGCATCCCGATCGGCTGACCGGGATATTTATCGATCCGCCGAAGTGGGCCGGCATGCTGAATCCGGATTGGGAAGATGAGAACCCGGTCTCCATCTCGATGTTCAAAGGGATGGGCCGCGACGGCTCCGGAGACGGACGGGCCGATATGAACAATGACACCGACTTGCTGTACAGCGTGGCGGCTCTGGTCGGCTCCTACGGCCTGAGCGATGACGATTTCGGCACCGGCTTGTGGAACTATTACGCCAACCCGCGCGCCGTGCAGCGCGTGAAGCAGTTCGCCCGCCTCTATGAACATTTCGATCGGCTTCAATTGTTCGACTCGGCCTTCCCGCTTCCCGTGACCGCCGATTATTCCTACCGCAGCACCTGGGGGATGGGGCGGCATTACGGAGGGTTCCGCATTCACGAAGGAACCGATATTTTTGCCGGTTACGGCGTCCCCGTGCGGAGCACCTGCTACGGCATCATCGAGGTCAAGGGATGGAACCGCTATGGCGGCTGGCGAATCGGCATCCGCGACATCAACAACAATTACCATTACTACGCTCACTTGTCCGGATACCACAAAAACATAAAGCTCGGCGACATCGTGACCCCGGGACAGACGATCGGCTGGGTCGGCAGTTCCGGCTACGGCCCGCCCGGCACCTCCGGCAAATTTCCGGCGCATCTTCATTACGGGATATACCGGGATCGCGGGCTGGTGGAGTATGCCTACGATCCGTATCCGCTGCTGCGCCAATGGGAGCTGGCCGACCTGCGCAGGCTGAAGGAGCGGCGCCGTACCTCTTCGCTTCCCCCGGAGAATTCCGCCGCAGACCCGGTTCACAGCGTGCCAAGGCAGCGGCGCTAAATTGGCCTAGAAGCTCGCAAATTAGGTGACGAACCATCCGCTCCCCTCAGAAAAGCGATTCCGCTGCAGGATCGCTTTTTTCTTTTTATGCCTCCCACCTATTATTCAGTCCTCTAACCGCTCTCCCATTTATTCAGAAAGTATATGCAAGCCAGAGAATGTTCCAGAACTGTATATTGTACGCCCGCTTGTTACGTTGAAGCCCTTTTCCTGACCGACGGAGAGACTGGCCATAGCGTCCCTCCCGCCTGCTCGCTCAGAGCAAGCCGATGCAATCGGCGGCTTCCTCTCGCACTCTCGTTGCACAGCAAGAACCGAGGCAGGCTGCCTCGGTTCTGCATGCTTCTTTACGGCTGCGCCGCAGATGGCGGCGGCTCCGTTCCGCCGGGTGGTTCGCCTGGCGGCGGAACCGTCTCAGTTTGCGCCGGCACGCTAGGGTTGTCGTGGTCCGTGGAGTTGACGGCTCCGGCTTGCGGCAGCACCGGCAAGGAGAGAGCGGGCGCTTTGTCCCGGTTGTTGCCGACGGGCTGCCCCTTGCCGTCGTAATAATACATGGGCACATCGCCGACGACGAGCAGATAGGAGACCGGAATTTCCGTCTCCACCACTTCTGGCTCCAGATCGAACGGGATGACAATGGCCACTTCCTCGATGACTTTGATATACACCTCCACCAGCACCATATTGATGCCGACATCCATCGGCCGTGTGCTTAACTCGACCTTCGCTGCGCCCTGCGGTTCCATCCGGAAAGGGACTCTTGGACCGAAGGAGGCGATGAGCGGGCTTCCCAATGCTTGCCCGAGCGGAATATGCTCCTTCAATTCCTTGACCTGCTGCAGCGTCCGCTGCACGATATCGACCGTCTCGGACGTTATCCGCATATGTTCGTTATAATTCAAGACGAAGCTCGTTACTTTGCCGCGTGAATCCGTCTTCCATTCGATCAGCTTATCCAGCTCCCGGCCCCGCATCACCTGATCGGTAATCGCTCTGTTAATCGCTTGCGTCGCGATTTGCTTCACCCGGATTTTGGCGAGATGCATGAGCGGCCCGCGCACATGCTTATCTACATACACGAAGAGCTGTGCCGTCAGCAGCGTCATAATCAAGAGCGCAATGAACACATATTTGCGCTTGCGGCGCGGCTTGGACGGCTTCCCCCCTTGCCAGGCCGGGCCTTGAGGGGCCTTGCTGCGCAGGCTTCCGCCCCAGACTCTGCGGGGACGCCATCCCGAAGGCTTGCGCGGTTGAATCGAGATGCGCGGCAGACGCCATCGTGCCGCTCGGAATCCGCGGGAACGCCATCTGGCCATACCTCTCCGCTCCCCCTTTCCGGCCTCGGATATCATGGTTGGCCTGTACGATCCCAGTCTATGCGGCCAGCATCCAAAAAAGAAGGACACCCTCATGACGACCTCGAAGAAGGAAGCGGTGCTGACTATGCCGATAAGAAATCAGCAGTACCGATTTATTGTAAGCTTTTCAACTGCGCTGTCACCTTTTCAATCATTTTCACCAAAGACGCCAGTTCCCGGGAAGAGGCCGCCTGCGTTCTCGCATGGGCGGACGATTGCTCCGAATTATCCCGGACAGCCGACAAGCTGGCTTGAATGCGGTCGAGCTTGTCCTCGATCGTATTCAGCGAGTCCTTCGTGCGGCTGGCCAGCTTCCGCACTTCTTCCGCGATCACTTGGAAGCCCCTTCCATGGTCTCCCGCCCTGGCCGCTTCGATGGCGGCGTTCAGTCCGAGCAAATGCGTCTGATCGGCCACCTCCCTCATCACCGCTCCAATATGATGAATCGCCGTGACTTCCTGAGCCAAATACTCGACGTTATGATGCGTCTGCTCTTGGAAAGCGGCCGTCTGTTCGGCTGCGGCCGAGACCGCTTGGCTGCTGCCGCTCAACTGAACCAGCATAGCAGCCAAGTCTTGAATCGCTGCGCTGACAACCGTCAGCACGTCCTTCTGTTTCTCGACCATCTCCTGAATTTTCCCTTTCTCGCCGCCTTCATACGCCTCAAGAACCAACTGAGAGTCGAGATTGAACATTTTGCTCAGCGAATGAATGAGCGGCTTCCATTCCTCCGGCATGATCCTCTGGAAATGCGCGGCCGCCAGATCGAGATACAGGATATAAGTTCCCAAATACCAATTCGTCGTCAATCCGATGCGGGAATGGATTTTTCCGATATGCAGCCGTTTTTCAATGAATGGCTCATTAATTACACCCGACGCCATGGACAAAAAGTACCATCGCTGGGTCTCCTTCAGCCGTTCAACCGTGCTGTGTTGGAGAATGATGCGATGAAGCTCGGGCTGAGCCGTAATTTGTTCGTAGAGCTCCTCCACCAATACATCGACGACAGCGCGAAATTCGCTCTCCTTGCTATGCAATAAATCGACGTCGAAGTCGGTGATCCCGATGTAATTTATCTGTTCTGTTCGCTTCGCTCCAAGTTGAATCATGCAGACCGACCGCCTTTTTCCTTACTCTGAATCAAATTCTTCCTATTATTGGATCCCAGACTATATATATCGACCAACACGGAGCAAATCATAACAGCAATCGCTTCTTTTTCCCCTCTGCCGCCCGCCGGCATAGTACAAACGGTTCTTGGCCAAGCCGCTGCGAGTTTTACTGCCGAGGCAGCACCCGTACAGAAAGCAAAAAAAAGCCGGTGTCCATACACTCGACCTTTTATAAAACGTTATTGTTTTTACGGCGGCCATATCCATTGCGACCTTCAGCTTCTTTCAAAAAGTCAACGGATGTCATTCGGCGTGCCAGCCAAGCATAAAAAAGATGGCAGAAAAACGCTTGTAAATTCAAGGTCTTCTGCCGTCTATTGACCGCTTATATCACATAATGCCGCTGCCGCATCGCCTCGTAGAGCAGCACGGTCGCCGCCATGGCGACATTCAGCGATTCGGCTTGGCCGCGCATCGGGATAATCAAGGTATCGTCGACGAGAGCTTGAACCGCCGGGGATACGCCTTGTCCCTCATTGCCGACGACGAGCCAGAGCGGCTGCCGGTAATCGTAGCCGTAACAGGAATGGGAAGCCTGCAGACTCGTGCTCGCCAGCCTCATCCCGTTCGCCTTCGCTTCAGGGAGCAGGGACAGCAGGTCGGCCTCGACGACCGGGAGATGGAAAAGCGAGCCCATCGTCGAGCGCACCGTCTTGGCGTTGTACACGTCCACCGTGCCTCGGCCCAGGACGACCCCCGTCGCCCCGACCGCGTCGGCCGAGCGGATGATCGTGCCCAGATTCCCGGGATCCTGCACTCCGTCTACCGCCACCACGAGCGGCATGTCCGCGCCGAAGAGAGCGCCCGGCTCAAGAGCCGGCTTGCGCACGACCGCGATGACCGGCTGCGGGGTCTCCGTCTCGCTCAGCTTGCGGATAATGGCATCCGTGACGCCAATCCATTCCGGCTGCCCGCCGCCTGCCGCCGAGGTGTGCGGCGCATCCGCATAGGGCAGGAGCTCCGCGGGAACATCGCGCGCTTCATCGCATAGGACCGCCTCCACCGGGGCGCCGGAGGCCAGCGCTTCCTGCACGAGATGGGTGCCCTCCACGAGGAAGCATCCTTCCTGCTTGCGGCCTTTGCGTTCCCGCAGCGACGCCCATCGCTTGACGCGGGGATTTTGAACGGACGTAATCGTTTCAGTCGGTTTCATCATGATTCGGCATATGCCAGTTCAAAGTTTTTCAGATGATTATTCTGCCCCACGATAACCAAAATATCCCCATCCTTAATCCGATCTTCCGCATACGGCGATATATTCGTCTTGCCGTTGTTCTTGATCGCCATGACGTTGCAGCCGAAGCGTGCGCGGATATCCAATTCCTTCAGGTTCTTGCCTATCATCAGCGAGGAAGCCCGCATCTCCACAATCGAATGGTCCTCCGACAGCTCGATATAGTCCAGAATATTCGGCGAGATCAAATGATGCGCGACCCTTGCTCCCATATCCCGCTCCGGGAACACCACTTTATCGGCGCCGATTTTGCTCAATACTTTGCCGTGCAGCTCGTTCTGCGCCTTGACGACAATCATCGGCACGCCCAGATCCTTCAAAATCAGCGTCGTCAGAATGCTGGACTGAATATCTTGTCCAATCGCCACGACGACGACATCGAAGTTGCGGATGCCGAGGGCGCGGAGCGCATCCTCATCCGTCGAGTCCGCCGATACGGCATGCGTGACGATATTCGCGACTTCCTGTATCTTCTGCTCACTGGAATCGATGGCCAGCACCTCGAAATTCATGTTGCTCAAATTTTGCGCGACGCTGGATCCGAATCGTCCCATGCCGATAATCGCAAATTGCTTTTTTGCCGTCATACTATCACCTTCCCCATTCATCCGACACTGCTTATTCTTACTCAATTATACCACGCGCATCCGGTGAGATAAAAGAATGCTCCGTCCCCGCCTGTATGTTCGTCACCCAATTGGGGAACGTTATACGCGAAGTGCCGGTTCGCCGTCTGTCAGTCGATAGTGTATCCCGATGGATGTCTGGCTTTTGTGCCAAATCATCCCTCAGGGCGTCGCTGCGATGGGGATAGATACGTAACCGGCACTGTTAAGGAAGGAGGAAGCTGCCGATGGGTGTCACGCTGAACTTGCGTCAGGCGATAATGCAGAAAGTGTCCAATAAGCCCGATAAAGATGTCATTGACATGATCGAAGGCTCTATCGATTATGATGAGCGGGCGCTTCCCGGTCTTGGCGTTTTGTTCGAAGTAATCTGGAAGGAAAGCGACAGCGAGCTGCGTCAACAGATGGTGGACACGCTGCAGCATAAGCTGCATCAAGACGCTCAGCCGCGCGCCTGATGGAATGCAAAAACGCGAATCTGCCGGATTCCCCGAGACGGATTCGTGTTTTTGCGCTGCTGTCTGATCGTGGCGGGCCCGCCTCCACTTTTTATAGTGAAAAATCAAAAATAGAGACTTTACTTTAACGCCGCGTCAAGCGTTACAATACATCTGAAAGGAGCTGGCCTATGAAAATTCAGGAAGCTGCCGATCGGCTCGGCTTGACGACGCGCGCTATCCGGTTTTATGAGCAAAAGGGCTTGCTGTCCCCGGCCAAGCAGGAGGACAACGGCTACCGCGTCTTCCGGGAAGAGGATATCGAGCGTCTGCGCATGATTGTCGCGCTGCGCGAGCTGAATCTGCCGCTCGATCAGATTCGGGAATGTCTTGACGAGGCGATGGAAGGGCGTCTGGCAGCGCTGCGCCCTTATCTCAATCAGCAAATGCAGCAGTTGGCCTTGCAGTATACGGAGCTGCAGCGTCTGCTGGGCATGCTGCGCCGCCTATTGGACAGGGATGACAGCGAACAGGAAGGGGAGAAGATCGTGAGTCAACTGCATCATATCGGGGAACAGTCGCAGCGCTATGAGAAGCTGCGGGCGGAGTGGCGCGATCGGTGGAATTTCGACGCGCAGGCAAGCCGCTACGATGAAGCCGTAGCGAACAATACGGATTCTCTGCGGGTTCATGAAGATTACGACAGCATATTGGATCGGGTGACGCGGGAGGCTGCGCCCCGGCCGGGAGAGAGCGGCCTGGAGCTCGGCGTCGGCACGGGCAATCTGTCCGGACGCTTCCTCCGCGAGGGAGCGGCCATGACCGGCATCGACCAATCCGACGCCATGCTGGAGCAATGCCGCGGGAAATATCCGGCCATTCGTCTGCTGAAGGGCAATCTGATGGCCATTCCGCTGGCGGACGTCGCCTTTGATTTCATCGTATCGACCTATGCGCTGCATCATCTCACCGATGATCAGAAGGAGATTGCCTTCGAGGAGATGGGACGGCTGCTCCGCCCCGGCGGCAGAATCGTCATCGCCGATCTGATGTTCACGGATAACGAGCACCGTGCCGCATTCCTGGACGAGTTGAACGCCCGCGGCGACAAGGCCTCCGTCGAGGCGGTGCTCGATGAATACTTCGCCGACCGCTCCCGGCTCATCCGGTGGCTCGAGCAGCACCGCTATGAGGTGAGAGCCGAGCAATTGAACCATCTTATGCACCTGCTCGTTATCCGCAAGCCGTGACATGAGAATTCAGCAATCATCCGCATATCAACAGAACCCCCTCATAGATGATGAGGGGGTTCGCTTATGATTACCGGTTGACTGCCAATCGGTTACGGCGCCGTCTCCAGGAAATTCAATTCCGGCATTTTGTCCATGGCGGTGCGCATCGCATATTCGTTTTCGAACAAGGCGACGAAATTGCCGGACTTGTCTTTGACGAGCTGTGAATTGATCCGGAACTTGGAAGGATCGATATTCGGCCCCGTCACCCATCTCGCGAATTGATACGGGAGCCTCATCAACTGTACGTCGACCCCGTATTCCGCCTTCATCCGGTACTCGAACACCTCGAACTGAAGCTGGCCGACGACGCCCAGTATCGTCTCCTCGAAGACGCTCGCGGAATGGAACACCTGAATCGTTCCCTCCTCAGTGAGCTGATCGACGCCCTTCTGGTATTGCTTATGCTTGAGCGCGTTTTTGACCGTGACGCGAGCGAAGATTTCCGGGGAGAAGATCGGAAGCTCGTCGAACGTGACCGCCCCTCCCTGGCTCAAGCTGTCCCCGATGCGGAAAATGCCCGGGTCGAACAGCCCGATAATATCGCCCGGGTAGGCTTCGGTTACGATATCCCGGTCCTGGGCCAGGAATTGCTGCGGCTGCGACAGCTTGATTTCTTTGCCGACGCGCACATGCTTCACGCTCATCCCCCGCTCGAACTTCCCGGAGCAGATGCGCAGGAAGGCAATCCGGTCGCGGTGGGCCGGATTCATGTTCGCCTGAATTTTGAACACGTAGCCCGTGAACTTCTCATTCGTCGGCTCGATCGGGCCTTCCGTCGATTGGCGTGAAGCCGGCTTCGGCGCCAATTGCAGGAAGTTCTCAAGGAAGGTCTGGACACCGAAGTTATTGATCGCGCTGCCGAAAAAGACCGGCGTCAACTCGCCTCGCTTCACTTTCTCATAATCGAATTCGTCCCCGGCTACGTCCAGCAGCTCCAGCTCCTCGCACAGCTGGTCATGGAGATGCTCTCCCGCGATATCCCGGATGACCGGATCGCGGTAATCGTCCACCTTCTGCACCTTGATGACGGAATGATCGTCGCCCTGGAACAGCTCCACCTGCTTCTTCATGCGGTCATACACGCCGCAGAGCTGGCGTCCCATGCCAATCGGCCAGTTCATCGGAACCGAGCGAATGCCCAGCACCTGCTCAATCTCTTCCATCAGCTCGAACGGATTCCGTCCTTCGCGGTCCAGCTTGTTGATGAACGTGAAGATCGGGATGCCCCGCTTCGCGCAGACCTGGAACAGCTTGATCGTCTGGTTCTCGACGCCCTTCGCCACGTCGATCAGCATGACCGCGCTGTCGGCGGCCGTCAAGGTCCGGTACGTATCCTCACTGAAATCCTGGTGGCCCGGGGTATCGAGGATATTTACCCGATGGCCGTTATAGTCGAACTGCATGACGGACGACGTAACCGAGATGCCGCGCTGCTTCTCGATTTCCATCCAGTCGCTCGTCGCATGCTTGCTCGCTTTGCGGGCTTTGACCGTTCCCGCGAGGCGGATAGCCCCCCCGAACAGGAGCAGCTTCTCCGTCAATGTCGTCTTCCCGGCGTCCGGGTGGGAGATGATAGCGAAAGTGCGCCGCTTCTCCACTTCTTGCTTCAATTCTTCGGATAATGATTTGCTCATTAGACATAGCCCTCTCATCTAAAATCACGTATTCGTTATTGTATCACAAAACAGGGATGCCCATAAATGGACAATGCACACATCTTTTGCGATCTCGGCAAAATATTTTTATGAGAGCGCCAAATAGAACATATTCCCGCTCCCTATATTCAAATATTATTTTGAATGTTATAATGATGGCATCCTAACTATTGATAACCCAAGGGGGATCTTCATGGAAAATAAACAGGCGCAGGAATATATAGATGTGCTCATCATCGGGGCAGGGCAAGCCGGATTGGCGCTCGGGGCCGAATTGATCCGGCGCGAGCCCCGCCTCTCCATGCTGTTGCTGGAGCGGCATTCCCGCATTGGCGACAATTGGCGCGAACGCTATGATTCTCTCATTCTGTTCACGCCGCGGAAATATAGCGAATTGCCGGGACTTCCGCTGCCGGGCGATCCGGAAGGGTTTCCCGGGCGGGATGAGATTGCGGATTATTTGGAGCGCTATGCGCAGCATTGGCAGCTCCCCGTGCGGCTGGACAGCGATGTTGAACAGGTCGCGGCCGTTGAAGACGGCATCTCCGGCCCGCCGTCCTTCCTTGTCACGCTCCGGGGGCAGGAGCGCCCGTTGCGCTGCCGGAAGCTGGTTCTCGCCAGCGGGCCGTTCCGCACCCCATTCATTCCGGAATGGGCCGCATCGATCGGCGGCGGCATCGCGCAGCTCCATTCCAGCCAATATCAGCGGCCCTCGCAATTGCCGGACGGACCGGCGCTTATCGTCGGCGGCGGCAATTCCGGAGCCCAGATCGCGGTGGAACTGTCGCAGAGCCGCCCAACGATATTGTCCGCGCGCGGACCGGCCCGTCACTTGCCGCTGCGGCTGCTGAACCGGAGCACGTTCGAATGGATGGACCGGCTCACACTGCTGCATGCGCCGGCGGATGGGAAGCGGGCAAGATGGCTGCGGAGAAAGGGAGATCCGATCTTCGGTTGCGAGCTGCGGAACGCGGTCCGTTCGGGACGGATCCGGTTGTTCCCGGAAGCGGTCGGCAGCGGGGAAGACGGCGCCGTCGTGTTGTTCCGCGATCATGCTTCCTTCCGGCCGGCGGCCATCGTCTGGGCGACCGGCTTCCGGCCCGATTACCGGTGGCTTCAGCTTCCCGGAGCGCTGGACGGGCGCGGGCAGCTCATCTATCGGGGGCATCGCACGCCGGCCGCCGGGCTCTATGTCATCGGCATGCCATGGCAGCAGTCGCGCAGTTCGGCCCTCCTCTGCGGAGCCGGGCGAGATGCCCGGCAGCTCGCAGACGAGCTTCTCCGCGACTGACCTTCCCGCTGCGCTCGCCCGGCCCGCCTGACAGAGCACAAGCCGCCTGCATCTCCCTCTGCGGAGACACGGGCGGCTTGTTCCATTCTCTCATGCTTCTCTTCTATAACATGGCGATAGCAATACTATCCCTTCCACTTGTTCCTTACTGCTGATCGCTCAAGGCGCGCACGGCCAGCGTAACCGTCCGCTTCGGCCCGGACGCCCCTTCCTCTTCGAGGATAACCCAGTTCGCGGCCAGCGCGGAGCGGAGCGCCTCCAGGTCCGCTTCAGACAGCGTCAACCCGGTATATTTCCCTTCGCCCCGGGTGAAATCCGCGCCTTCCTCGATACCGAAGCGCGTTTCCAGCCATATTTTCAATCCGTTCATCGTATTGAACGTGATACGGTAACCTTCCGCGACGGCTTGTTCCAACGGTTCGCCATGATCGGCGGCATACGTCAGAAAATCATCGTACGTAAACCATTCCTCGTTCGCCTTCGTCAGCTCGCTCACATCGCCGGAGCGAATGATGCCCAGCAGCTGCTCGTCCGAAAATCCATAGCGCCGGGCCCGCTCCAGCAGAATCGCCGTATTTTGCGACAATCGCGCTTTATTCCCCATTTTCCCTGCCTCCTCGCCGGAGCAACCGTAGAAATCGGTTCTCCCCGCATATTTCCTTTATATCACACTTCCACGTCCCTGCGTAGCGGAACCGGTTATTTCTCTTCATATAAATGGCAAGCCGCAAAATGTCCCGGCGAGATCTCCTTCCACTCCGGCTCCCGCTGGCGGCATCGATCCGTGGCGAACGGACAGCGCGAAGCGAAGCGGCAGCCGGCCGCTCCCGCCAGCGGGCTGGGCAGATCGCCCTCCAGCATCTCTGCGGCGCCGGCGGCCGCATTCGGATCCGGCAACGGGATGGCCGCAAGCAGCGCTTGCGTATACGGATGGGCCGGATGATTGTACAATTCATCGCTCGGGGCCAGCTCGACCAGCTTGCCCAAGTACATGACCCCGATGCGGTCGGAAATATGGCGCACCATCGACAAATCGTGCGCGATGAACAAGTAAGTCAATCCGAACTCCGCCTGCAGGTCCTCCAGCATGTTGACCACCTGCGCCTGCACGGACACGTCCAAGGCCGAGATCGGCTCGTCGCACAGGATGAACTCCGGCTTGACGGACAAGGCCCGCGCGATGCTGATCCGCTGCCGCTGGCCGCCGCTGAATTCATGCGGATACCGCTCCGCATACTCGGGCTTCAGCCCGACCTTGTGCAGCAGCTCCAGCACCGTCTCCCGCCGCTCCGCCTTCGTGCCGAAGCCGTGAATCTCCATCGGCTCGCTAATGAGCTGCGTCACGTTCATGCCCGGATTCAACGAGGAATACGGATCCTGGAAAATCGTCTGCATCCGCTTGCGGAACGGCTTCAGCTCCCGCTCGCTCAGATGGGCCAGATCGGTGCCGTCGAACCGGATCTCGCCCGCGGTCACATCATACAAGCGAACGATGGAGCGGCCGGTCGTCGACTTGCCGCAGCCGGATTCGCCCACGAGCCCGAACGTCTCTCCGCGCCGAATCTGGAAGCTGACATCATCGACCGCCTTCAGCGTCTGCTTGTTTTTTCCGAACAACCCTTTCGAGGTAGAAAAATACTTTTTCAAACCGCGCACATCCAGCAGCGTCTCTTCAGGCTTGCTCATGCTGCTTCACCTCCTCCGGATTGGCCGCCTCCAGCGTAATGCCCGGCGCATCATGCTGCAGCCAGCAGAGCGAGCGATGGCCCGTCTCTGTCACGGCATCAGGCGGCAGCTGCCGGCATTGCTCCATCGCATGCGGGCACCGGTCCTGGAATGGACAACCCGCTGGCGGATGCAGCAGATTCGGCGGCGTGCCTTCAATGCTGAAGAGCCGTTCCCGCTCGCCAGCCGCCACCTTCGGGATCGAGCGCAGCAGCCCTTGCGTATACGGATGCATCGGCCGCTCGAAAATATCATGGACGCTCCCCTCCTCCATGATGAGGCCGCCATACATGACGACGACACGGGTGCATACTTGAGCCACGACGCCCAGGTCATGGGTGATAAGCAGGATCGCGGTGTTGGTCGTATCCCGCAGCTGCTTCATCAGGCCGAGAATCTGAGCCTGGATGGTCACGTCCAGCGCCGTCGTCGGCTCGTCGGCGATAAGAATTTCCGGCTGGCAGGAGAGCGCCATCGCGATCATCGCCCGCTGGCGCATCCCGCCGCTGAACTCATGCGGATATTGATCGATCCGCTCTTCCGGCGAAGGGATGCCGACTTTGCGGAGCAGCGCGATCGCCTCGGCGCGGGCCGCCTGCTTGCTCAGCTTCTTATGGCGCTGCAGCACCTCGATGATCTGAGCCCCGACCTTGACGACCGGGTTCAAGGATGTCATCGGGTCCTGGAAAATCATCGCAATGCGGTTGCCCCGAATCTGCCGCAGCCGCTTCTCGGGGAGGGCGAGCAGGTTCTCGCCCCGGTACAGGACTTCCCCCTCACGGATGACGCCCGGAGGCGGAATCAGGCCGATAAGCGACTTGGCTGTCACGCTTTTGCCGCTTCCCGATTCGCCGACGATGCCGATGACCTCACCCTCGCGGACATCGAAGCTGACGCCGCGGACGGACTGCACTTCGCCGTCCCGGGTCAGGAACGATGTTCTCAATTGTCGGACGGACAGCAATTCAGTCATTGGTCCCACTCCCGTTCTCTGTGAATTCCATAGCCCTTCCCCATCTGTCTCCCATCATTATCTCTTGTTCGCCTTCGGCTCGAACGCGACGCGGAACACGTCGCCCAGCACGTTGAAGGAGAGTACCGTCAGCAGGATGAACAAGCCCGGGAACAGGGCCAGATAAGGCGCTTCTCCGATAAATCCTTGCGCATTGTTCAGCATGCTGCCCCAGGACGAATTCGGCTGCTGGATCCCCAGGCCGAGGAAGCTGAGCGAAGATTCCATCAAGATCGCCGAGGCGATATTAATCGTCGCGGCCACGATAATCGTAGACATAATATTGGGCACAATATGTTTCATAATAATAGCGAGCGTATTTTGTCCGGATACCCGGGCATAGAGCACATATTCCCGCTCCTTGACCGACAGCGTCTCCGCCCGCACAATCCGGGCGATATTCATCCAGCTGAGCATGCCGATAATGAGAATAATCGTCGTAATGCCCGGCTTCAGGTACGCATTGAGAATCAGCATCAAGAAAAAAGACGGAATCGACATTAAAATGTCAACGATCCGCATCAGAACGTTATCGATCCAGCCGCCGAAATAGCCGCTCGCCGTACCGACGGCGGTGCCGACGATCACGGCGATCGCCATCGCCAGGAAGCCGACGCTGAGGGAGACCCGTCCTCCGTACAGCGCCCGCGCCAAATAGTCGCGGCCGTAATCATCCGTGCCGAACCAATGCGCCGCGCTTGGCGGCAGCAGCCGCTCCGTCACGACGATCTTGTTCGGATCGTAAGGCACCAGGAAGGCGAGGATCGAGGCGAGCGCAAAGACGGCAAGGAGAATGATCGCGGCGATGGCGGCCTTTTGCTCTTTCACTTGGGTCAGTACATTACGCCATTTCATTCGGTTCATCACAATCACCTCATCGTCTTAATGCGCGGATCGACTACGCCATACAGAACGTCCGCGGCCAGATTCCCGATCACGAGCATGACCGACGAGAACATCGTTATCCCCATAATGACAGGATAATCCAAGGCGAACACGGCGGTAATCCCGAGCGAGCCCATGCCGGGCCAGGAGAATACCGATTCGGTAATGAACGCCCCGGCGATCAATTCCGGGAAGGACATCCCGAGAATCGTTATAATCGGGAGCAGCACGTTTTTGAGCACATGGCGCCGCAGCACCGTGCCTTGGGCCGACCCGTAGGCATATTGAATCTGGACATAATCCTCTTCAAGCTGCGAGATCGTATTCGATCGGATATAGCGCATATAGACGGAGACGTTCATGAAGCACAGCACCGTACACGGCAGGATCCCGTGCTTCAGCACATCCCACGCCGAGTCGACGCCGATCGTCCGCATGCCCATGCTCGGCAGCCAGTTGAGCTTGACGGCGAACAGATAGATCAGCATAATCCCGAACCAGAAGCTCGGGATCGAGATTCCGATATACGAGACAAGCCCGAGCGCGCGATCGACCGGGCGGTTTTTCCGGGAAGCCGCGTACATGCTGAGCGGCACCGAGATGAGCAAAGACAGCAAGAGAGCCGCCCCCATCAAGCCGATCGTGGCCGGAAGACGCTCCACGATCAGCGTCAGCACAGGCCGATGATTGGACAGGGAGTAGCCCAGATTGCCCATGAACACATTTTTCAGCCAAATCCAATACTGCATGTAGAGCGGAAGGTTCAAGCCGAGGCTTTCCCGTATCCGTTCCACGTCCTCCTTGTTCATATCGGGCGTCACGAACGAATTGACCGGATCTCCCGGAGCCAGCTTAATCAGCGCGAACGACACGATAGAAATGAAGAATAATAGCGGTATGGCTTGAAGAACGCGTCGCACGATATATTTCTGCACAAAGGTTCCCTCCGAAAGAGCGCTTGAAACGATAACGTTTCAAGCGCCCGCGAATTCTCGATTCAATTCCCGCTACCTAATGATGATGGTTCCGAGAGGTTACTTCATATAAATTTTGGACAAATCCTCGAACATGACAACCGGCTTCGGAACGGCTTCTTCCAATCCGCCGTAACGCTTGTCTACTGCCACGATCGCTTTCCCGTATGCGATAGGGTACACGGTCATCTCGTCTGCGACGGTCTGCTGAATCTGCTTGTACAGCTTGCCGCGCTTCGTTTTGTCCATTTCGACAGCCGCCTGGTTCCAGAGGGCATCGAAGTCCGGATTTTTGTAATGAGCATAGTTGTAAGCCGCGTCGCTCATATAAAGCGATTTGTACGCGTCCGGCTCGTAGCCCATAATATAGCCGCCGAACGAAATGTCATAGCTCGTATTGTTCATGTCGAGCGACATATTGCCGAAGGCCGCGACATCAAGCGCCATCAGTTCCACGTCGATGCCGACTTCCTTCAATTGCTGTTGAATATACAGCGCCTTGCTTGTCTGCGGCTTGTTCGAGTTCACATACGCGAGACGCAGCTTCAGATTGCTGACGCCGGCTTGCTGGAGCAGCTCCTTCGCTTTCTCGATATTGTACTCGTACTTGGCGACATCCGTCGTCTGGTACAGCGTATCCGGGGTGAAGATTGAAGCGGCCGGTTCCGCGAAGTCCGTCGAGCCGAAGGCGGCCGTAATCATTTCTTCCTTATTCAAGGCGTACGCAATGGCTTGGCGCACTTCCTTCTTCTTCATGACATCGACGTTCTGGTTGAACACCATATAGATAAGGCGGCCTTCCGGATACGTCACCAGATTGAATTTGCCGGTGTTGTCCAACTTCGCATAGTCAACGGAGTCGATCATCCGCATTTGCAGCTCGCCGTTCTGGAGGGCCAGGTTAGCGGCGTTCGCATCCTTCGCCACGCGGTAGGTTACCGAATCCAGGTACGCTTTCCCGGCAAAATAGTCGTCGAACCGTTCCAGCGTCACATATTCGCCTGCGCGGTATTCCTTGAATTTGAACGGGCCGGATCCGATAGGATGATCGTTCTTGCCGCTCTTCTCTAGATCCGCTTCGCCCTCGAATACATGCTTCGGAATCGGCTTGAAATTGGCCAACACGCCTTCGAACGAAGCCGATGGCTGCGGAAGCACAAACTCTGCCGTCAGATCATCCACTTTTTTCGCCGTCAGCGGCTTGCCGTTGTAGACGTAGTTAGCCCGATCCGAGCTGTGCTGCTTCTCATCCAAAATGCTGTTCATCGTAAACACGACATCGTCCGCCGTCAACGGCTGCCCGTCATGCCATTTCAAGCCTTGGCGCAGCTTCAGCGTATACGTCAGCGAGTCCTCGGAAGGTGTCAGGCTTTCGGCCAGAACAAACTTCTTCTCCCCGTTGTCGATATGATATAAAGGAGCGAACAACGATTGGTTAATGGTCAAGGTTACCCGGTCCCCGGCATAGACCGGATTCATGACCCGCGGATCTTCCTGAACCGCGATAATGATGCTGCCGCCGCTCTTCGGCTCCCCTCCCGTCTCGCTGCCGGAAGCCGTATCCGGAGCCGGCGTCTGGCTGCCGCCGCACGCGCTGACCACCGCAACGACTAGAGTTAATAAGAGTGCGAGCCATAACTTGTTGCGTTTCATGTCGATTCCCCCCGAAAATTGTAACACACTTTATATTTTATAGTATAACTATCTTTTGAGAGAACACAATCTTTTTTTCCGAGTGATTTTATAGGAATATGATATTTTAATCTTGTAATCGGGAAAAGCTATAAACGGACTCATCCCGCGTTGGCCTAAAAAAACTGTGCTCCCGCCGGGAGCACAGCCTTCACCTCATGTTAAATTACTTGTTCCATACGACCTGGCTCTCCTCTTGTCCGTTCACCGGCCACCACTGGAAGCCGTCTTCGGCCAACAGCTTGTCCGCTTGCTCCGGTCCCCAAGACCCTGCCGGATACAGATGCAGGTCTTCGCTGGACGCCTTCCAGGCCCCGGCGATCTTGTCCACGAACGCCCAGGCCGACGCCACCTCATCCCAGCGTGTGAAGTAAGTGGAATCGCCGCGCGCCGCGTCGAAGATAAGCCGTTCATAGGCTTCCGGCGTATTGATGCCGACCATGCAGCTCTGGCAGAAATCCATGGCGAGCGGCTGTACGCCTGCGTCGGCACCCGGCTTCTTGCCGTTGATTCTGACGTAGATGCCCTCCATCGGGTTCACCCGAATGACGAGCAGATTCGGTTCCAGCTTATGTTTTTGCGATAAATATACATTCGTCGGCATATTTTTGAACTCCACGACGACCTCGGTCGTTTTGACCGGAAGCCGCTTGCCGGTGCGAATATAGAAAGGAACGCCTGCCCAGCGGAAATTGTCCACAAAGAGACGGGCGGCGAAGTATGTTTCCGTGACGGACGCCGGGTTCACTTTCTCTTCTTCCCGGTAAGCCGGAAGCGGCTTGCCGTTCAACGCGCCTGCCGCATATTGGCCGCGCACGACATTGCGCTTCACTTCGTCGGCATTCGCGAATTGGCGGAGGGAGCGAAGCACCTTCACCTTCTCGTCGCGAATATCTTCCGGATGCAGCCGGCTAGGCGCTTCCATCGCGATCATCGTGAGCATCTGCAGCATATGATTCTGGGCCATATCGCGCAGCGCTCCGGCATGATCGTAATAGCCGCCGCGCTCTTCGACGCCGACCGTCTCGGCCAGGGTAATCTGAATATTGGCGATGTGCTTATTGTTCCACAATGGCTCAAAGAAGGCATTCGCGAATCGGATCACCTCAATGTTCTGGACCATCTCTTTGCCCAAGTAGTGATCGATGCGGTAAATCTCTTCTTCCTTGAACACATGGCTCAATTCTTCGTTCAATTTCTGGGCCGACGGCAGATCATAGCCGAACGGCTTCTCGATGACCAGTCGATGCCAGCCTTCGCTGTCGAGCATTCCGCCGTCACGCAGATTCATCGAGACGCTGCCGAACAATTCAGGCGCCAGCGCCAAGTAGAACAGACGGTTGCCCGGGATATTGAATTCCCGTTCAATATGCTCGGTCTGTACCCGTAATTCCTTGAAGCCGTCCACATTGTTGATGTCAAGCGGTTTATATTCGAAATGCTTCGCAAAGCGGTTCCAAACTTCATCGTTCGGAATCGGATAACGACAAAATTCTTCAATGGACGCGCGCACATCGTCGCGAAATTCATCATTCGTACGTCCACGGCGGGCCAAGCCGATGACAGCAAACCGCTCACCTAATTTGCCTTCGTGATATAAGCTGTAAATGGCAGGAAACAATTTGCGGCGTGCCAAATCACCGGTCGCGCCGAATATAAAAAAGACGGCGCCTTCAGCCAGTTGGGATTCTTGGTTATGCATCACAGTCATCTCTCTCCATCATCCTTACACTCTGTTATAGGCTTGACATCACACATTTCGAATGTGATGACATTTTAGCATACTTGTCAGATTGACGCCACGGGTTAGCGAAAAAGGTCGAATCAATATTCCCCCGCAATCAGCGGCGTGCCAAAGGACAGACGCGTCTCTCCCCGCTCCCGATCTTCATGCGCCGCAACCTGCAGATTGGCCTTCCGCCCCTTCATCGCCACCCCGGTTCCCATATAGTCCGTCTCATACGTTACGCTGATCGTGCGATCATCCTCGTACCGATCGAGCGGCACGGCTGTCCCCCATTCGGCCAACGCCTGCTCCGCCGCGGCGAAGCCATCGGTTAAGGAAGCTCCGGTTACCGTACGGACGGTCGCGTTCCAATCGGCCCCAATCCCCGCCTGTCCAAGCTTGAGCAGCAGCCGCTCCGCTTCTTCCGCCGAGCGGGCCATGCCTCCTTTGGCCTCCGCAGACAATTTGACCGTGTAATACATCCGCCCGTCGTTCTCCTGGAACAACAAGACATCTCCTTGATAGGGTGCCGTATTATACGTTCCGCGATACACTTCCCTTCCCCGCTCCTGCCTCGGCTCGAGGGGGGCCGCGATGCCCGCTTCTTGCCGCCAGCGCTCTGCCTCTGCCGGAAGCCCATCCGGGGCGGCATAGCTGCCCTGGACCGTTATTGTGGAGCTGAACTTCCGATCCCCGCTCAACTCCGCCAGCACCCACAGCATTTGCATCCGCTTCGCCGCCTCTAACGTCTCCGATGCAAGCGGGGTTCGTGCCGCCTTCCACGCCTCGCCGCTCCAGGCGGCAGCGACAGCGCCGCACAGCGCCAACAAAAGCAATCCAATGGCCGGAGTCTTCGTTCTGCGAACCAAACTCACGGTATCCGCCTCCTTATTCGTATGGATAATGAATTCACCGCTGGGAGCACACTCCATGCTGCAAAATTAGGCGCTTCTCTCCTAGGTCAATGTCCATGCGCCAATGTCGTCCAATGAATAGACTGATGACAGAACATTCCCGCTATAGAAGGAGGTATGTAACGTGATTCCTATTCCATTGGATGAAGAAATCATCCGATCGCATCGCGGGCGGATCGTATGCGCCGTGACTCATGACGGCCGCCGGTTCATCGGGCGTCTCAGCGTTTGCCGGGACGGCAAAATCATTCTGAACGAAGAAGAAGTTCACGAAGAGGTCCTGCCAATTATTGAGGAAGAATGCGAGCCCAAGAAAAAGCCGCACAAGCGCCGGGTCAAACGCGTCAAACGGCCATGCAAGCCTGTGAAGCGTCCCTGCAAGCCATGCAGCGGGAAGACGGGCAGGTTAACGTCGCTTCGGTCATATGGTGCCTTTCCGGCTTCGTATCCGTCCCCGCATCCGGGCCTGTCTAGCCGCGGGCGGATTGAACTTGACCTGTCGCTGATCGCCCTCTTGTTTCTTGTTCTCATTTAACACTGATTCGGCTTTCCCTCCCCGAATTCCTGCCGGTCCGCATCGAGTTTGCGGGACGAATCGCTACCACGGCGGATCCCGGGTAACGCCCCTCATGCAGACAGAACCGGGTGCCGACACCCGGTTCTTTTTTCGCTCTTCATTGGCTTTCTTTTCGGTTGCTCTCCGGTGATCGCGAGGGCACAAAAAAACCCGGCCTGTCGGTCGGGTCATCCGTTATTCAGCCAGGCCGTTCTTGTAAGCGTAAATGGCGGCTTGCGTGCGATCCTCCACGCCCAGCTTGGCCAGGATATTGGTGACGTGGAATTTTACGGTCTTGATTCCAATGAACAGGTCATCGGCGATATCTTGGTTGGACTTGCCTTGGGCAAGCAATCGCAGGACGTCCATTTCCCGGTCGGTCAACTGTTCATGCGCGGCTTGCGTCGGCTTCGGCTGGCGGAAGCGGTTCATCATTTTCGAGGCGACCTGCGATTCGAGCACGGATTGTCCCCGAGCCGCCGCCCGGATGGCTTCGGCTATTTCCGATGCGCGCGAAGTTTTGAGCAGGTAGCTGAACGCTCCGGCTTCAATGACAGGGTACATTTTCTCGTCATCCAGGTAGCTGGTTAGTACAATGACCTTGCAATCGGGATACAGGCTCAGCAGCTTGCGCGTCGTCTCGATCCCGTCCATCCCCTCCATCACCAGATCCATCAGCACGACATCCGGCTTGTACTCTTGCGCCAAGCGGATTCCTTCCTCGCCGTTGCTCGCCTCGCCAACGACTTCGATGCCATCCTCGGTGCTCAATACGGCTGCCAATCCGATCCGCACCATCTCATGGTCATCTACGAGCAATACTTTGATATCTGTGTCCATATCAGGCATCTTCACCTCCTGGGCCATCGCTGCCCTCTTCGTCCTTCGGCCCGTTCTCTTCATTGACAACGGGGACGCGTATTTCAATGCGGGTGCCTTTGTTCGGCGCCGTAATGAATTGCACCGAGCCCCCGATCTCATTGATTCGCTCCTGCATCGTGCGCAAGCCGTAGCTCGCTTGCTTTTTGTCATCCCATTCGAAGCCGACGCCATTATCGCGAATGAACAAACGCACATAATCGCCCCGATCCTGAAGCTTGATTTCCATGCGGGTCGCCTTGGAATGGCGGAGCGTATTCGATAACGCTTCCTGCACGATGCGGAATAAATGATTCTCGACGCCCTTCAGCAACGTAATATGCTCGTCCATCTCATATTGAATCTGAATGGGCACCTTCGCTTCAAGCTCCCGAATCAGTTCGGCGACACCTTGGGTAAGGCCCTTGCCTTCCAGATGAA
Source organism: Paenibacillus dendritiformis (assembly GCF_021654795.1). NCBI lineage: Bacteria > Bacillati > Bacillota > Bacilli > Caryophanales > Paenibacillaceae > Paenibacillus > Paenibacillus dendritiformis. The sequence goes on along the minus strand of NZ_AP025344.1, from coordinate 1,202,584 downwards.
CCGGCCGAAGATGAAGCAGCAGCGCTCTCATTTCCGATTGAGCGACCGAGGCCATTTCCTCAATCAGCTCCACCTGCCTCACCGCCCGCTCAAAATCTTTGTCCACCGTCCGCCGCACGGCCGTCGCCGTCATCGAGATGGCGAATAATTGTTGGCTCACGGCGTCATGCAGCTCCCGCGCCAAGCGTTGACGCTCTTCCATAATGGCCGATATCCGGGCCTGTTCGGCCAACTGGGCGTTATTGGTGGACAACCGCTGCAGGGAGGTCACCTGTTCCTCCCAGCGCTTGCTTACCCTGCCCATTTGATCGGCCAGCTGGCCAATCTCGTCGTCTCCGAGGTCCGGCATCGGCCGGGACAGATTGCCCTTCTCCAAGAGCAGCATCGATTCGCGCAGCAGCTCAATCCGCCGTTTCATGCGAAAGCCTTGGAAAAAACCGAAAATCGCCGCAATAATAGCTACGACGATTAAGACAGACAGCGTCGATTTTACGCCGGCCATCCAGGTCTCGAACGGTTTGACATATCCATAGGATTGCATTAAATAAACGATGACGAAAAACAGGACAAAGGAAAGGAGAAGCGTCTCGCCCATCAAGCGCACAACCATATTTTTCGTCTGTTTCTTCGGTTCCATTGCCGGCTTGCATCTCCTTTCTGCAGCATCTTCTCCGCATTACGCGTGCAATCGGATATCAATATCTCCTACGATGTAAGAGATGCGGAGTTTCACCCGCTGCTCCGATCGTTCATAATTCGGCGAAGTATAAGTCCATTTGTTGAGCAAGCCGGTCTCCCGGTGCTGGCCCGCATTGATCTGTCCGAACAGGACGGAAGCTTCCACAGAGACCCCGATATCATCCGGAACCGAAATATCCATGTCGCCGAGTACGCCTTGGAACAAGAGCGTCGTCTCGGGCTCATCCATCATCGCGAGCGACAGGTCGATATCGCTTTCTCCGATGAGATGCCATAAGCTCTGGCTGCGCAAATGGAACGGCTCCCGATCCCATTTCAGATTCGCGGTCAGATCGGGACGCTTCTGCATCCACTCATACTTTTGTTCATGACGGGTCCGTGAATAGAAAATACCGAGCGATATGAGAATAATGCCGACAAACAGCATCAGATGCTCCAACAAGAGGATAGCTCCCCCGATGCCAAGCAAAGTATAGCCGACACGAAGCTCCTCGGATCTGACTTTGTGAATGCCGAGGTACAGCATGAACAGGGCGACAAAGGTTCCGAAGCTAATCCATTTGCCAATGAGAATGAACAGACCCGCGACAATGAGCAAATATGCAAGTAAACGATTGTTCCCCTTTATCATGACGCACCTCCTGTCGCTCAGAATCCATAGACGTTGCACAGAATAATCTCACAAACGAAACTTAACGGCGATGCGGGGGCATCGCCGTAAGCTCCTTAGTTAGCATATCATAACCGCGGGCAAGTCCCAAGAGGTTATTCGCTGCGATTTAATTTTTGCTTCAAAGCTTCCAATTGCTCATCGACCTTCATTTGCTTCTCTACATCAACCGGCGGTTGGTAGGTCGTAGCGGCATATCCGCCGTATGGCACGCGAATGACTTCCGCTTCCGCTTCAAGCTGCATAATCTTCTCTTCCATGCGTTGGAAGCCGCGGGAAGCTTCGCCCGATTCGATGCTGTGCACGCTCGTGATGGAAGCCATTTGCTTGCGGGCTTTGGCCATTTGGGCACGAGCAGCCAGTTCATTGCGCTTGTTGCGCAGCTTGTAGAACTCGTCCTTCATCGAATGCAGCTGCTGCATCAGCTCATCGGCTTGCGCTTTCGCTTGGGCATGCAGTTCGGCATACTCAGTAACTTTTTGATCGAAGTACAGTTTTTCTTCCAAATATTTGCGGGCCGCATCTTCATGGCCGGATACAAGAGCGCGCTCCGCTTGAGCTTCGCGGTCGGCCACCATCCGAATCGCTTCATCATAGCGATGCTTGATGCGGCGCTCGCTGGCCATTTGCTTCGCTACCGTTACTTCGGCTTCCCGAATCTCCTGCTCCATGTCGCGGAGGTATTGGTTAAGCATAACGACCGGATCTTCCACCTTGTCCAACATTTCATGAATCGACGCTTTCGTCATATCTTTAATCCGTTTGAATACTCCCATTTTACTTATCCCCTTTCTCGTATTTCGCGATTTTCTCGCGAAGTTCTTGAAGTTCCTTGCGCATTGCTTTTCTTTCAATATCATCCATCATCGAATCGATGGAGGAATCATATTGACTTGTGCTTCCGTTCGGCTTGGTGCCATAGGATCCATAGCTGCTGTAATCGTTCCGGCCGTTGTTGTATCCGTTGTACCCTCCGCCGGAGCAACCGCCGTCATTACCATAATATCCGTTCGAATTCTGATACGGCCCGCCGTAATTATACGGTCCGTAGGTCGTGAAGGGCTCTTTCGGAACCACAAGCGCTACGATGAAATAGACGGGTATCAGGGAGAATGCTGTGAAGAACACGCCTAGGACGAACAGTACGCGAAGCAGCGTTGCATCCATATTCAACCATTCAGCGATTCCGCCGAGTACACCGCAGAACTTCCGGTCACGAACCGAACGGTACAATTTTCTGTTCATGGTTCATGTCACTCCTTCGCAGTGTCCAATTTCTTGCGCAGACGTTCCATCTCACGCTGCAGGGCAATGTCTCTTTCGGGATTGCCGCCGTAAGGCGATGTTCCGCCGGCGCGACGCACCTCTTGAAGGCTTGTATTTTCCCACTCCATGTCGGATACGCGCTCCTCCAGGCGGCGGAACATGCCGTCCACCTGCCCGCAGCCGTATTGGCCGAAGCGCTGGTTCATTTGCTGCTGAAGCCGTATGTTCTGCATGCGGGCGAAATAATACTGCCGCTTGTCGTAGACGGTCTGATACTCGCTCTTTAATATGTTCAGTTGTTCCTCCAGCTCCAGAATGGCCTGCTTGCTTCTATTGTAGAGATCCTCGTATTGACGCGCCTTCTCGTCGTGCATCAATTTTTCCTGGAGCGCGATTTTGGCGGCGAACTCCTCACCCGCCTTCAAGGCCAGCATCGCTTGCTGCTCGCGGCGCTCTCTCATTTCATTGGCTTGGTTCATCTGATGTCTCATCTGATTCGCATGCACCACATACTGTTGATATAAGCGGTCCGCTTCCGCGATATCCTGCCGGGTGCGCATCAGGAATTGGTCGATTAACCGGACAGGGTCTTCCGCTTTGTCCAGCCGCTCATTGAGCGTCGCCAGTGTAATGTCGCGAACCCTTTTCAAAATATTGCTCATGCCTCTCTGTCCCTCCTTCATCCAAATACATTGCTGCGGGCTGTTCAGTAATGATGACCGCTTCGTTTGTTATTCAGCATTGAGATACCGAACACAATCATTCCGATGGCGATGAAAATGCCGATGAGCCAGGATAGCTTGCCGATTAATGTGATGGAGCCCAATATGATGAAGATCCATCCGAAGAACGAATTCCCTGCCTTGACTCCATAATAACCGAGCACAATCAGCAGAATCGGGAACAAGTAGCCGAACCAGCTTCCCAAGTGAACTCCAAACTTGCTGAGCAGGATGAATGCTCCCAATGCTATCAAGATAATAGCGAACGAGTTGCCTTTTTTCATTTGCATTCGGGTTGTCACCACCTTTCATTGTCCCTTGCTTATGTCTTTATTTTAGGAGATTCCCCTTTTCTTCAAAACAGGCTGGGGGCGGTTTTTCGTACTGGACTCAGGTCGGGGGGACAGACCGTCCCAAGGTCAACCGGGACTGGACCGGAGGGAAGGGAATTTGAAACTCCATGCGTGCTTTAGCGTATATATATTCATAAGAAGCTTTCCGAAATATCAGGCCTGGTTTTGGCAGGCGAGAGGAGCAATGCCATGGAAACGTTATTTTGGGGTCTGTTCATCTTCGGTATTTTATATTCCATCGTTACCTTGATATTCGGGGAAATCTTAAGCCATGCTTTCGATGCCGTTTTTGGAGACGGGGTGCCTTTTCTTCAGCCGACGGTGCTCGTGAGCGGCCTGACGGCTTTCGGCGCTCTCGGCATTCTGCTGAACCGCTATACAGCCTGGCAATCCACGCTTATCCTGGTGGTCGCTATCGCCGGCGCGCTCGTCGTCTGTCTTCTGATGTATTTCCTCTATATTCGACCCATGCACAATACGGAGAGCTCTACCGGCTTCTCCATTCAGGATCTGGTTGGCAAAGTCGGAGAAGTCAGCATTTCGATTCCTTCCGTTGGTTACGGGGAAGTGACCTTGCGGATCGGAGCCGGCTTGACGAATCAGATCGCCGCTTCCTTCGACAAAGACAACATTCCTGCCGGAACGACCGTTGTCGTTATCCATGTGGTCGAAGACACGCTGTATGTATCCCCTCTCACCAAAGAAATGCTCAGCCTTCAAGAAAACTGATTCAAGACGTTGCTCAAAACTCACGGTTTCACTACAAATTTACATAGAAAAGGGAGCTGTATGCCATGGAATTCAATGAAGCGATCATGGTGCCGGCGATTGTAATCGGCGTCATCCTCGTGCTGGGTCTCGCATTCTGGGCCCGCTACAAGACGGTCAGCCCGGATGAGGCGATGATCGTGACCGGGACGTATCTCGGTTCCAAAAATGTCAGCGCCGACGAAACGGGACGCAAGATGAAAATTGTCCGCGGTGGCGGCGCATTTATTTTACCGGTGTTTCAACAGTCTCAATTCTTGTCCTTATTATCTCATAAGCTCGATGTGATGACTCCGGAAGTATATACCGAACAAGGTGTTCCCGTTATGACCGACGCCGTCGCGATTATCAAAGTCGGCAGTTCGGTTGAAGACATCGCAACCGCTGCCGAGCAATTCCTCGGCAAACCGACGGATGCGCTCAAGAGCGAAGCCCAGGAAGTATTGGAAGGTCATTTGCGGGCCATTCTCGGCTCGATGACCGTGGAGGAAGTATACCGCAACCGCGATCGTTTCGCGCAGGAAGTTCAGTCCGTAGCCGCCAAAGACTTAAAGAAGATGGGACTGCAGATCGTCTCCTTCACGATCAAGGACGTGCGCGACAAACACGGATACTTGGATGCGCTCGGGAAGCCGCGGATTGCGGCCGTGAAGCGGGACGCGGAGATTGCGGAAGCCGAGGCGATGAGAGACTCACGTATCCAGAAGGCGAATGCCGAGGAGCAGGGGATGAAGGCCGAGCTGCTGCGCGATACGAATATCGCCGAAGCGGCGAAAGAGAAGGAATTGAAGATCGCTTCCTTTAAAAAGGAACAGGATATGGCCCGGGCGGAAGCCGACCAAGCATATTACGTGCAGGAAGCCCGTTCCAAGCAAAGCGTGGTCGAGGAGCAAATGCGGGTCGAGCTCGTTCGGAAAGAGCGGGAAATCGACCTCGAAGCCAAAGAAATTTTGCGCCGCGAGAAGCAGTATGACGCCGAAGTGAAGAAGAAAGCGGACGCGGAGCGCTACGCTGTCGTTCAGTCCGCGGAAGCTGATAAATCGAAGCGCGTGCTCGAAGCCGATGCGATGCAATACCGAATCGAAGCGGAAGCGAAAGCCATGGCAGAGCAGAAGCGTCTCGCCGGCTTGGCGGAAGCGGATGCCGAACGGGCACGAGGAACGGCGGAAGCCGAAGTTATCCGGCTGCGCGGTCTGGCGGAAGCCGAAGCGAAGCAGAAGCTCGCGGAAGCATTCGAGAAGTTCGGCGAAGCCGCGGTGCTCGATATCGTCATGAAGATGCTGCCTGAATTGGCCGGCAAGATTGCCGAGCCGCTGCAGCAGATCGATAAGCTGACGGTCGTCGATACAGGCAACGGCGAAGGCGCGGCCCGCGTCAGCAATTATGTCACGCAACTGATGGCGACGGCCCCGCAGATGCTGAAGGACGTATCCGGACTGGACGTCGAGAAAATGATTCAGCGCCTGACGAATGGATCGGGTTCGGCACAGCCGAAGCGTTCTCCAGTTTCACCGGAAGCTCCAGCAGTAATCGGGGGCGACGAGACTCCGAAGGCAGAATAAACCGGTTATTGTACTAAGAGAACATCTAACCTATACAGCATAATAAAGAAGCCTTGCCGAAATTGTTAGGGCAAGGCTTCTTGTTCTATATAGATTGTCCTCCGTCGGCCTCCACAGCCCAGCGGCTGGTCATCGTTTCTGCGCCGTCAGCGCTGGGCCAACCGTCCTTCCTCGCTTGCAGGCAGACGGAGAGAGACTGTCAGAGCATGTATCTCCTCACAGGCGGAAGCGGGCTGGTGAGAACCGTGTGACCTTGACGCCTGCACTACAGTCTGCCATGTTTTTAGGCATAAATAACAAAGGCCAACGGATTTTTCGTACAACGGCCTGCAAACTGCAGAACGTCCCTGGAAACGTCTATCCGGTAAGCGAATATCCTGCACGATTGTTCCAGACGGGCCGATTCGGTAGGCAAATCCGCAAAACTCCACGATTTAACGAGGAATTGACATCGCCCGGGGAAGAGCCTCCAGAAGTTATTTTCACAGCCGCCAGCTTCCCTTTCAGCTCCGCATGCCGCGCTTCCAGCCGAGCGATATCAAAATCCTGCGCAAATACAGCAATTCGAGAGGGACAACTTTACCCGAAAGAGAATCCTGCACAACGGCAGCAATTTCACCCGTTTCCCCTCGACTTTGACAAAAAGGGCCTAGAATGATGTAGATGTGCAGCATTTCCCCGTAATGCAGACCCATTGCGCCGAAATTGCTGTAAAATAGCAGCATTTCCCTCCACTCGGTCAAGCCCCAAGAGGAAACGATGCCCCCAGGTTCCAACGATCTTAAAAGATTCGTTTCAAGAAGTACGTCTCTATAGCTAATCTTACCCCTAAAAAACAGATGGAAGACCTGCTTCCATCCCAATAAATTTATTAATTCTATAATAGCAAAAAAACACCCTTCAGGTGTCTTGGTGTTAAAACTGGTGCCGGTGAGAGGACTCGAACCTCCACGGTTTCCCTCACGATTTTGAGTCGCGCGCGTCTGCCATTCCGCCACACCGGCATATGAAGTTGATCTGGCGTGCCCTAAGAGATTCGAACTCCTGACCTTTTGATTCGTAGTCAAACGCTCTATCCGGCTGAGCTAAGGGCACATAATGTCCAGAAAGAATAAGTTGGAGGCGCCACCCAGATTCGAACTGGGGAATAAAGCTTTTGCAGAGCTTTGCCTTACCACTTGGCTATGGCGCCATCTGGAGCGGACAACGGGATTCGAACCCGCGACCCTCGCCTTGGCAAGGCGATACTCTACCACTGAGCTATGTCCGCGTAAATGGCTGGGGATATAGGATTCGAACCTATGCATGACGGAGTCAAAGTCCGTTGCCTTACCGCTTGGCTAATCCCCAAAGGTATGGGGCGATCGAGGGGAATCGAACCCCCGAGTGTCGGAGCCACAATCCGATGCGTTAACCACTTCGCCACGACCGCCACATTATGCAATTGTTAGATTGGCAGGGGCAGCAGGAATTGAACCCACACTAACGGTTTTGGAGACCGCTGTTCTACCTTTAAACTATGCCCCTATGTATGGTGGAGGATGATGGATTCGAACCACCGAACCCGTAAGGGAACAGATTTACAGTCTGCTGCGTTTGGCCACTTCGCTAATCCTCCACGATGGTGCCGGCGATAGGAGTCGAACCCACGACCTACTGATTACAAGTCAGCCGCTCTACCAACTGAGCTACACCGGCGCAAGCCTCTTATGGTGGCTCGGGACGGAATCGAACCGCCGACACGAGGATTTTCAGTCCTCTGCTCTACCGACTGAGCTACCGAGCCTAATAAGGTTAAGTATAATGGCGGAGCTGACGGGATTCGAACCCGCGTTCTCCTGCGTGACAGGCAGGCATGTTAGGCCTCTACACCACAGCTCCAGATTGGTTGCGGGGACAGGATTTGAACCTGCGACCTTCGGGTTATGAGCCCGACGAGCTACCGAACTGCTCCACCCCGCGATATATGGTGGACGCTGACGGGATCGAACCGCCGACCCTCTGCTTGTAAGGCAGATGCTCTCCCAGCTGAGCTAAGCGTCCATATTGTAGCGACTAATATATCTTAACAGAATGTTAGGGTTAATTTCAACCCTCAATTTTTACCAGTCACAAGACATAGTTGGTGACCCGTACGGGATTCGAACCCGTGTTACCGCCGTGAAAGGGCGGTGTCTTAACCGCTTGACCAACGGGCCATAACTGGCGGAGAGAGAGGGATTCGAACCCTCGAGACGCTTGTGACGCCTACACGATTTCCAATCGTGCTCCTTCGGCCAAACTCGGACATCTCTCCATGGCTCCCCGAACAGGACTCGAACCTGTGACAACTCGGTTAACAGCCGAGTGCTCTACCGACTGAGCTATCAGGGAATATATAAGGTATTGTACCTTAAAAACTGAATGCGAAAGTAAAGAATCATAATCATCTTCGTTAGGATAAGCCCTCGACCGATTAGTATTGGTCAGCTCCATGCATTGCTGCACTTCCACCTCCAACCTATCTACCTCGTCGTCTTCAAGGGGTCTTACCAATGTGGGAAATCTCATCTTGAGGGGGGCTTCACGCTTAGATGCTTTCAGCGCTTATCCCTTCCGTACTTGGCTACCCAGCTATGCCTCTGGCGAGACAACTGGTACACCAGCGGTACGTCCATCCCGGTCCTCTCGTACTAAGGACAGCTCCTCTCAAATTTCCTGCGCCCGCGACAGATAGGGACCGAACTGTCTCACGACGTTCTGAACCCAGCTCGCGTACCGCTTTAATGGGCGAACAGCCCAACCCTTGGGACCTACTTCAGCCCCAGGATGCGATGAGCCGACATCGAGGTGCCAAACCTCCCCGTCGATGTGGACTCTTGGGGGAGATAAGCCTGTTATCCCCAGGGTAGCTTTTATCCGTTGAGCGATGGCCCTTCCATGCGGTACCACCGGATCACTAAGCCCGACTTTCGTCCCTGCTCGACTTGTAGGTCTCGCAGTCAAGCTCCCTTCTGCCTTTGCACTCTTCGAATGATTTCCAACCATTCTGAGGGAACCTTGGGGCGCCTCCGTTACTCTTTAGGAGGCGACCGCCCCAGTCAAACTGCCCGCCTGACACTGTCCCCGAACCGGTTCCACGGTCCCAGGTTAGAACTCCGATACGATCAGGGTGGTATCCCAACGGCGCCTCCACCGAAGCTGGCGCTCCGGCTTCCCAGGCTCCCACCTATCCTGTACAGACCGTACCAAAGTCCAATATCAAGCTGCAGTAAAGCTCCATGGGGTCTTTCCGTCTTGTCGCGGGTAACCTGCATCTTCACAGGTATTAAAATTTCACCGGATCTCTCGTTGAGACAGCGCCCAAGTCGTTACGCCATTCGTGCGGGTCAGAATTTACCTGACAAGGAATTTCGCTACCTTAGGACCGTTATAGTTACGGCCGCCGTTTACTGGGGCTTCGGTTCATAGCTTCGCCTTGCGGCTAACCACTCCCCTTAACCTTCCAGCACCGGGCAGGCGTCAGCCCGTATACTTCGCCTTACGGCTTCGCACAGACCTGTGTTTTTGCTAAACAGTCGCTCGGGCCTATTCACTGCGGCCCCCTCGGGCTATTCACCCTACCGGGGCACCCCTTCTCCCAAAGTTACGGGGTCATTTTGCCGAGTTCCTTAACGAGAGTTCTTCCGCGCGCCTTAGAATTCTCTTCTCGCCTACCTGTGTCGGTTTGCGGTACGGGCACCTTCACCTGGCTAGAGGCTTTTCTTGGCAGCATGAAATCAAGACCTTCGGTACTGTAATTTTCCCTCCCCGTCACAGCCCAGCCTTACGGTCAGCGGATTTGCCTACTGACCAGCCTCACTGCTTGGACGAGCATCCATCAGCTCGCGTCCCTATCCTTCTGCGTCCCCCCATTGCTCATAACGGCTACGGTGGTACAGGAATTTCAACCTGTTGTCCTTCGACTACGCCTTTCGGCCTCGCCTTAGGTCCCGACTTACCCTGGGCGGACGAGCCTTCCCCAGGAACCCTTAGGCTTTCGGCGGACATGATTCTCACATGTCT